>NZ_JAPFCG010000010.1:0-196505 GCF_026240995.1 Pseudomonas sp. DCB_BI
TGCTCCCGGGAGTACGCGCCGAAGGCCCCATCCATGGGGCCTCAGCGCTTGACGGGCATCCATGCCCGTCACCTCCCTCCGCATGCCCTTCGCTCGGCCTACTGAAGTCGCAATCTGTGTCGCCTGGACTATCGCGCGCTTAAAAGCAAAAACAACGGCAACGGCAACGGCAACGGCAACGGCAACGGCAACGAGTCGATCTGATCAGCGATCCTTGAACTGTGCCTCGCGCTTGGCGATGAAGGCGGCCATGCCTTCTTTCTGGTCTTCGGTAGAGAACGCCGCATGGAACACCCGACGCTCAAAGCGCACACCCTCGCTGAGGGTAACCTCAAACGCGCGGTTGACGCTCTCCTTGACCATCATGCTCACCGGAATCGACTTGCTGGCAATGGTCGCCGCCACTTTCAGCGCCTCTTCCACCAGTTCCGCCTGCGGCACGATCCGCGCCACCAGCCCCGCACGCTCAGCCTCTTCAGCGCCCATCAGACGCCCCGTCAAGCACAGCTCCATGGACTTGGCCTTACCCACCGCGCGGGTCAGCCGCTGGGTACCGCCCATGCCCGGCAACACGCCAAGGTTGATTTCCGGCTGGCCGAACTTCGCGTTGTCAGCCGCAAGGATGAAGTCGCACATCATCGCCAGCTCGCAGCCGCCGCCCAAGGCGAAGCCGGACACCGCCGCGATGATCGGCTTGCGGCGGTTGGCGATACGGTCGGCATCGCTGAACAGGTCATCGACGTAAATCTGCGGGTACCGCAGTTCAGCCATTTCCTTGATATCGGCACCAGCGGCAAACGCCTTGGCCGACCCGGTCAGCACCACGCAGCCGATGTTCGGGTCACGCTCGAGCTGGTCGAGGGCCTGATTGATCTCGCCGACGATCTGCGCATTCAGCGCATTAAGCGCCTGTGGGCGGTTGAGGGTGATCAGGCCGACCTTTCCGTGGATGTCCAACAGGATGGTTTCGAATCCCATGCAGTCTGCTCCTTCAAAGATTACGCGCAATGACCATGCGCTGAATGTCGCTGGTGCCTTCGTAGATCTGGCAAACCCGAACGTCGCGGTAGATCCGCTCCAGCGGGAAGTCACTCAGATAGCCATAACCGCCCAGGGTCTGCAAGGCATCCGAACAGACCTTTTCGGCCATTTCCGAGGCAAACAGCTTGGCCATCGACGCTTCCACCAGCGCTGGGCGCCCGGCATCCCGCAGCGCGGCGGCGTGCATCACCATTTGCCGGGCCACGGCAATTTTCGTCGCCATGTCGGCCAGGCGGAAGGCCACTGCCTGGTGCTCGATCAGCGCCTTGCCAAAGCTCTGGCGCTCGCTGGCGTAGTCGCGTGCCACTTCGAATGCCGCACGGGCCATGCCCACAGCCTGTGAGGCGATACCGATGCGGCCGCCTTCCAGATTGGCCAGGGCAATCTTGTAGCCCTCGCCTTCGGCACCCAGGCGATTGGCCACCGGTACCCGCACATTGTCGAAGACGATCTGGCAGGTGTCAGAGGCGTGCTGGCCGAGTTTGTCCTCGACCCGCGCTACCTGATAGCCAGGCGAGTCGGTGGGCACGATGAACGCGCTGATACCCCGTTTGCCGGCGCTCGGGTCGGTCACGGCAAACACGATCACCACACCGGCATTCTGCCCCGATGTGATGAATTGCTTGCTGCCACTGAGCACGTAGTGGTCACCATCCAGGCGTGCGCGAGCCTTCAGGCTGCTGGCGTCAGAGCCGGCCTGCGGTTCGGTCAGGGCAAAGGCGCCGAGCATCGCGCCGCTGGCCAGTGGCGTGAGGAACTGTTCTTTCTGCGACTCGGTGCCGAAGCGCAGGATCGGTACGCAGCCAACCGAGTTATGCACGCTCATGATGGTCGAGCAGGCACCATCACCGGCTGCAATCTCTTCCAGAGCCATGGCGTAGGCTACATACCCCGTATCGCTGCCGCCCCACTGTTCAGGCACTAGCATGCCGAACAGGCCCAGTTCGGCCATTTCAACAATGGCCTCTTTCGGAAAGCGGTGTTCCTTGTCCCATTGCTCGGCAAAAGGCTTGAGGCGCTCCTGGGCGAAGGCGCGTACCGCATCGGCGATCTGTTGTTGCTCATCAGTTACCAGCATGGTTCACCTCAATACACGCATTCGACAGCCATGGCCGTGGCTTCGCCACCGCCAATGCAGATGGCCGCTATGCCACGGCGCAGGTTGTTCTGGCGCAGGGCCGACAGCAAGGTCACCAGAATACGTGCGCCCGAGGCGCCGATCGGGTGGCCGAGGGCACAGGCACCACCGTGGATGTTGACCTTGTCGTGTGGCAGGTCGAGGTGCTTCATGGCCGCCAGGGTGACCACGGCGAAGGCCTCGTTGATCTCGAACAGGTCAACTTCGCCCAGGCTCCAGCCGGTCCGCTTCATCAGCTTGTCGATAGCGCCGATCGGCGCGGTCGGGAACAGCGCCGGGGTGTCTGCGAAGGCAGCGTGGCCATGGATCACCGCCAGCGGCTTGAGGCCACGCCTGTCGGCTTCGGAGCGGCGCATCAGCACCAGCGCCGCAGCACCATCGGAAATCGAGCTGGAGTTGGCGGCAGTCACTGTGCCGCCCTCACGGAAGGCTGGTTTGAGCTGCGGAATCTTGTCCAGCCGGGCCTTGGGCGGCTGCTCGTCATCCGTGACCATGCGCGTTTCCTTACCTTCGGTGACTTGCACCGGCACGATCTCAGCGGCGAAACGGCCGTGTTTGATCGCTTCCTGCGCCCGGGTCAGCGAAGCAATGGCGAAGTTGTCCTGGGCTTCACGGCTGAAGGCGCCGCTCTGCGCACAGTCCTCGGCAAACGTGCCCATCAGTCGGCCTTTGTCATAGGCGTCTTCCAGGCCATCCAGGAACATATGGTCGATGATCTTGCCGTGCCCCATGCGGTACCCCCCACGGGCCTTGTCCAGCAGGTACGGCGCGTTGGTCATGCTTTCCATGCCGCCGGCCACCACCACATCGGCCGTGCCGGCCAGCAGCAGGTCATGGGCCATGATCGCCGCCTGCATGCCTGAGCCACACATCTTGTTCAGGGTGGTACAGGTGGTGTGCTTGCCCAGCCCGGCGCCCAGCGCCGCCTGGCGTGCAGGGGCCTGGCCCTGGCCTGCTGGCAGCACGCAGCCGAACAGCACCTGCTCGACGCTGGCGGCGTCGATACCCGCGCGCTCGACGGCGCCACGAATTGCCGCGCTGCCCAGTTGCGGCGCGGTCAGGCTCTTGAGGTCGCCCTGCAGGCCGCCCATGGGCGTGCGCACGGCACTGACGATAACGATCGGATCATTGGCGAGGGTCATGTCCATTACTCCTTACTTGGCAGCCATGCGCAGCGCACCGTCGAGGCGGATCACCTCGCCGTTGAGCATGCTGTTCTCGATGATGTGGCGAGCCAACGCCGCGTACTCCTGCGGGCGGCCCAGGCGGGGCGGGAACGGCACACCCGCTGCCAACGATGTGCGCACCTCGTCGCTCATGCCAGCCATCATCGGCGTTTCGAAGATTCCCGGGGCAATGGTCATGACGCGGATCCCAAAGCGTGCCAGCTCGCGCGCGGCCGGCAAGGTCAAGCTGGCGATCGCACCCTTGGAGGCCGCGTACGCGGCCTGGCCGATCTGGCCGTCATAGGCGGCGATGGAGGCCGTGTTGATGATCACCCCACGCTCACCACCCTCATCGGCAACCCCTTCGGCCATGGCTGCTGCGGCCAGGCGCAGCAAGTTGAAGCTGCCGACCAGGTTGACATTGATGACCTTGGCGAAGCTGGCCAAACCATGCGGGCCCTGCTTGCCCAAGACCTTCTCGGCACCGACGATACCGGCGCAATTGATCAGCCCATGAAGGCTACCAAAGGCGCTGAGCGCGGCATCGACTGCCGCCTGGGCGGCCTGCTCGTCGCTGATATCGGCGACCGCGAAACGGGCGCCGTCACCCAGTTCGCGTGCCTTGGCCTCGACGGCCTGGGCATTGAGGTCGACCAGCATGACCTTGGCGCCGGCCTCGACCAGCATCTGCGCGGTAGCGGCGCCCAACCCGGAGGCGGCGCCGCTGACGATGAAATGTTTGTTGGCTATGTGCATGATCGGTTTTTCCTTTCAGGCGCTGGCAGGGGTGGCCTGTTGCGCTTGTTGTTTGGCGACTTCCTGATTACGCAGGATGAAGCGTTGCAGCTTGCCGCTCGGGGTCTTGGGTAGCTCGCTGACGAATTCGATTTCGCGGGGGTAGGCATGCGCATATAAACGCTTGCGCACATGCTGGCGCAGGGTCTCCTCAAGTTCGGCACTGCCGTTGTAGCCGTTGGCCAAGACCACGAAGGCCTTGATAAGCTCGGTACGCTCAGGGTCCGGCTTGCCGATCACTGCCGCCTCGATCACCGCCGGGTGCTCGATCAGCGCGCTTTCCACATCGAAGGGGCCTACCCGGTAACCGGATGTGGTGATCACGTCGTCGCTGCGCCCGACGAAGCTGATGCTGCCGTCCTGGTTCAGCTCTACGGTGTCGCCGCTGAGGTAGTACTTGCCGACGAAGGCTTTGGTCGGCAGGCCGTGGTAGCCACCAAACCAGCACAGCGGCGATTGTTCGCGGTCGACCGCCAGGATTCCCGGCCGCCCGGCCGGCAGCTCGCGCCCCTGCTCATCCAGCACCACAATGCGGTGGCCGGGAATGGCAAAGCCGGCCGAGCCCAACTGCACCGGGTGCTGGAGGCCGTGATGATTGCACAGCACCATGCCCAGTTCGGTCTGCCCGTAGTGATCGTGAATGGTCACCCCCAGTTCGTGGGCGAACCAGCGGATCACTTCCGGGTTGAGCGGCTCGCCAGCACTGCTGACCGCCCGTAAACGGCCCTTGATCGGGGCCGAGAAATCATCGCCAGCAGCAATCAGCATGCGGTACGCGGTGGGCGAGCCAGCCAGGTTGGTGATGCCCAGTTTGGCGATGACCCGCGCGCAGCTGTCAACGCTGAACGGGCCATCGTAGAAGGTGGTGGCATGGCCCAGCGACAACGGGCCGGTGACGGCGTAATACAGCCCATAGGCCCAGCCCGGATCGGCCAGGTTCCAGAAGTTATCCGTTGGCTGCAGGTCGATGGCATCGCGCATGTAGCCCTGGAAAGCAACGATTGCACGCAGCGGGACCTCCAGCGGCTTGGCCGGGCCCGTGGTACCGGACGTGAACATCAACAGGAAAGGATCGTCACCCGTCCGCATGACCGGCTCGCAGACACTGTGAGCGGCCTCCAGAGCCTGATGAAAATCCAGCTCGCCGGCAGCGGCGCCCACGGTAACGACAAGCGGGCAGCCCACGACTTCGTCAAGCTTGCACCGGTTGCCGTGGTCAGTGACGACCACCTTGGCGTGGGATTGCTCAAGCCGGTGCTCGATGGCCTTGGGACCGAAGGCCGTGAACAGCGGCTGGTAGACCGCCCCCAGGCGCCACGTGGCAAGGATGGTTACCAATAGCTCAGGGGTCCGCGGCATAAGCCCGGCAACCCTGTCGCCAGCCTGCACGCCTTGCGCCTTCAGCACATTGGCAAAACGGGTGGCCAAGGCCTGGAGCTGGTCAAAACTGTAGCGCTGGGTATCACCGTCACGGCCCTCCCAGATCAAGGCAGGCCGGTCGCTGCCAACGTGCCGGTCGCAGCATTCTACACAGGCATTGAGGGCTGCGAGGTTACCGTGCAGCGCTTCAATGGCTGCCTGGTTGAGCTCGAACGAACGAGCGGCCTCGGCGTAATCACGCATCGTCGGACTCCTGGTTTCTTGTTGTTGGAGTGGAACCATCGGTCCGACGATGTTCGCGCCGCGCACCTCATGCGGCAATGGCCAAAGCTGTCAATCTGGATGACCGGTTTGGCCGCTGCCGGCCTCAAGCCTGGCCACGCTCCTTGCCATATAACAGTTGGTGAGTCAGGCGCACCAACAGGGCTCTCTCGTCCTGGTCGCGTTCGATGGCCAGGTCGTCAAGGCGTTGGGTGAATTCAGCGGGGGCAAGTTCGGCACGCTGCTGCTCTACCCGCTGTACGCGGTCCTGATAGACGCGCTCCAGGTTGGTGAAATACTCGCTGCTGCGTTCGCGCAGGTACCGCTGCCAAAACTCGCGCTGGGCCAGACTACGCGACAGGTTGGGCAAGGTTTCAGCCTCCCTGACTCGACGGAACGCCTGCGCAATGGTTGCATCGCTAACCCCCGCCGTTTCGCTGACATCCATGGTCTGTGGCTGGAAGGGCAGCTGCAGGACCTTGCTCAGCTTGATGCGGAAATACAGGTTGATCGTGTCGATGGTATCGTCGTCAACAAACTGTCCAAGCCCTGCGCGTCGAGCTGTTTCGGCAGTGGCCCGTCGCTCGACGTGCTCCAGCCGGAACAAGCCCCGCCCAAGCTCAAGCAATTGATTGCCGCGATCAGGTGACGTGTTGTTTTCAGCCTGGGCAATCGCTGCCCGGTTGAGCAAATCGCTGAAGCGGCGAACGACGCGGTTGATCGGGCCGAACGGGGGGCGTAACTCGGCGAACACTTCCGTACGCAACGCCGTATTGCTGTACACGGCATCCAACAGCGTCCACAGGTTGCCACGCAAGTTCTGGCTGGCGTTGACATAGTCGGTGGTGCGTTCCAACTGCTCAATCAGGGCAAACAAACCGACGCTGTCAGGCATGCCTGCCAATTCATCCCACTGCCGCCCTCGCGCCTGCAAAGTGCTGGGCTCGCTACCCCCCACCCAAAGCGAACGTGCCCGTTGCAGCCCTTTCAACGATGGCGAAGGCATTGCCCCCTCCTCCAGAATGACATCGAGGGCATACAGGCGCTGCACGTCATAGGTGCTGAGGGGGTTGCGCATCACCACGAATATATGGCGAAAGTACTGCGGCATCCTCAGGATAACTTCCGGTATTACCTTCAGGTGATTACCACTCAAGTTCACTTTCTCGAGTGTGCTGCACAGTTCGAGGCCACTCGGCCAGACGCTCAGCCGGCAATGCTGTAAATCCAGCTCACGTAAATGAGACAGCTGGTTGTAGGGCACGGGGTATTGCCCCAACGGGTTGTAACTTAGGTCAATCGTTTCCAGCCGAGGGAGACCGTTGATTGCGCTGATGGTGCTAAAGCTCAGGTGAATGTTGTTACGAGCCAGGCGCAAGGTGCGCAGCTCGATAAGGTAGGCGATGCCTATTGGTACTGCAGATAGCTGGTTGCCGACAAGGTTCACCTCGGTCAGGGCGGTAAGGCCGTGCAGGAAGTCCACTGGCACGACCGTCAGCGCGGTGTCGTTGATCACTAATGAAACGAGGCGTGGGAAGTCCACCGACAACGGCAATGACGGGAGTGTCGTGATGCTTGGCCCCTCCAGCCTGAGGCGCTGGCCAATGATGTTTCCTTCGCTGTCGTAAACCTGTTCGCCCTGGAAACGCCAAGCCCTGCGAATGCTGTCAGCGACAACCTTTCGGCAGGTTTGGCGGGCCTCGTTCAATTCGCTGCCATGCCATTGGTTGAGTGCCCGATCCAATCGGTTGTAGCTATCCTCCAGATCCAGCAGGTGCTGGAATGCCTGATCACCGAAGCCTTGCAGGCGTACGACCTCTTGCTCGAGCTCGACGTCACCGAGCCCTCGGTACAGTACCCCCAGGCGTGCGCGCAACAGCTGCTGCAGGCTGGTACCGGCTTCGCCACGGCCGCTCAACAGATAGCCAACCCTGCCATTGGTCAAACGCTGGCCGGGGTTGAACCACGGGGCTTGCTCACGCCATCCGAGCAGGTGCAGGCGGGCGGTGCGCGTGTCTGGCACCAAGGCCTGGAGCTTGGCACGCAATAGCGCGGCAGGCTGCTCAGCGGGCAACCCCATTCGGCTGAGCTGCTCGGGCGTCAGCAGAGCGGCAAGGGCCTGAAAGATCGTGCCTGGTTCGGCGACTTCTGCGGAATGTTCATAGCCCTGCCCATCGAACAAGCGAAAACGTCCGTTGGCATGGACCAGTGACACGGTTTCACCTTCGGTCGACATGGCCGACAGCCGGGTCAGCAAACGACCGTAGGGCGAGCCGTCGCGTAACGCCACTCCGAGCTGCGACGGCCAGTTGGGCAGCCTCGTCAGCAAGTTGATCACCAGTTCCCCGGCCTCGTCTGTGTAAGCACTGCTTAGAAACAGGCCCTGCACTGCCCGGTCCAGCCGCGCCAGCTGCGACAAGAAGCGCGCCTTGGTCGCCATCTTCACAGACAGCTTGTCGAGCCCGGAAAGCTTCGCCTGGGCGTTATCGGCTTCGGCCACGACCTCCGCGACATAGGCGTCAGGCAAGTGGGGGAAGTCACGCTTGACCAACCTGGCTACGGGGTCATCCGGCAGCCTGATCCGGGTCAGATGCTGCAGCAGAGGCCCCTCCAGCTGCGGCTGCTGCTGCAGCAAAGCGGCTTTGAGGGCGGCCGGATCCAAGGCCGCCATTCCCGGCCGGGCCAGGCACCACGCCTGGATCTCGGCATCCCCCCCCACCACCGATGCATCGCCAAGTGATGTAAAGAATGCCTCGATACGGGTGTTGGCATCGAACCGCCGCAAGGTCTCGCGCAGGGTAACCGGCAGCGGGCGGTTCTCAATTATCAGGCCGCGGAGTATGTCCTTGTTAATGCCCGCCATCTGTACGATCTGCTCTGCATGTTCGGTGCTCAGCGGTGCCTGTAATGGCCACAACGTATCGAGCATGCGGGCGCTGTCACCCCAGGTCTGCGGGCGCGCCGACCGTACATGCCAACTGCGCTCTCCATTGAACTCCACTATGGGTCCAAAGGCCTCATCACCGCGGGGATGACGCAGCCGCCACGGCACCTGCGCCTGCGGGCGATGAACCTCATGGTAGCGATCACCACTGCGCATCCAGCGGCGTGTTCCGCTGCCATACAAGCCATCATCAGCCAGGGTGCGTTCATCAGGCGTCGACTCGTAGACCGTGAGATCGCTGGACCATAGCCGTTGCTGGCCGTTGTCCAGCCTCACCGGCTCAAGGCCATCGACAAAGCGGCTGCGCACAAAGTGGCCGGTAGCGCCGATCACTGCACCCGTCACCGCAACCTGGGCGAAGGTCTCAGCCACACCAAGCAGGTGCTCCAGCGCTTCATGCTGGTGTCCGTACGCCCAGTCCGTCACACCCTCGTAGACCTCGGAAACGGTTTGTACCAGCATTCGCCCCAGCAGCAACTCCCCCACCACAGGGACAAACATGCCGGCCAGATTGGCCACGTCCCAGCCCAGCGACTTCCAGCTTGCCTGGCGCTGTTTGGCCGCCCGTGCATCCGCTTGTGCCAGCGGCACCAACAGCAAGCTGGCGTCGCTTTTTATCCGTTCTACTTGCTGCGCGACCAGCCGTACAAACACGTCACCCTGGCCAGTCGTGCCATCCATCTGCAGGTCAGGCTCTGGGTCTTTGAGACGTGTCTGAAGCAGCTGGACGAAGTCTTGACGGTCCTCAAGCGCAATCAACTGGATAAAGTATTTCTGGTATTCAGGTGCATTCAGCCGCTTGACCATGGCCTGATGCATCTGCCCCAGCGTGAGGAAGTGATGCAGGGCCTGCGACGGGTCGCTGGGAAGATAGAGGACCCAGCCACTTGCCTCACCTGCTACGTCACGCAACGGGATCACCAAGGCATCTGCCACAGGCTTGCCGAGCACGGTCAACAACCCTGGGTAACCTTGCAGGTGCCGGCCCTCACTGTGCTGGGCATCCGCCACCTCGGCCAGCGCCGCACACACCTGCGCGTCCAGGTCACCCTGGATCACTGCCAGCTCAGCAGCCAGCCGGAGCCCCGCCCGCTTTTCCGCGACAAGCAGCTTGCACGTTTGAGCGTTGAAGGTTTGATCAATCAGGGTTTGATACAACCTGCCAGTGTCCAGATCCCTGCACGCTTTCACAAAGGCATCGTCGGCGCGATAGAGCACCTTGCGCCCGCCGTTGACCACAAACTCACCGCGTAGCGGCGTGGCGCCGCTGGGAAAGTTCTGCATCAGGCGCAGCAGCGCGGATTGGCGCACCTCGATCGTCCCCAGGGAAAAACCGAGAAAGCCGTCGCTAACCACCTCGCCCTCGGGTTCAAGCCACTCAAGCTCGTTCAGTTTGCTGCCCGCGGGCAGCCGGCCCTTGAGCAACGTGCCAAGCTTGTCCAAGGCGAAGGTTTGTAGCGGGACAAGCCCCCGAGTGGCTGCGCGTACGTTGTCCTGCCCGGCCTTGTGTTCCTTGAACAGGTTGCGCAGGCGTTTGATTTGTTGCGGGGTTGCTGCACGCAACCATTCGGGCAGCAGCTTGCCAATGAAGGCGTCGGTTGCGCTGGCGCGTGTCGGGGTCTGGGCACTAGGGGCTTCGGTGGGGTTGGCCATGGTGGAGGGCGATCTTCGTTGACATGGGAAACACCCACTCTGTCAGCTGATACACGCCGTCATCAGGGGGAACCTCAGCCACCGGCCCCAGGGCCTGCATGAAACGCCTGGAGAGGAAGGTCAGGCAAGGCAATTTTCAGCGCAGCTTCATCGCGTATCAGGGCTGTTCCGCTGCGGGCGCTTGTCGCCCCAGCACCAGGCTTCGGTAATGCCCCGGATTGCAACTGAACCACTTGCGAAACGCCTTGTAGAACGAGCTGCTGTCGGCAAAGCCCAACCGCTCGGCGATTTCGCCAAGGCCCACGGCGGGGTCGGACAACCAGGCAATGGCCTGCTCGCGGCGTACGCTGTCCTTGAGCCCCTGGTAGGTTTGCCCCTCCTCCGCCAGGCGCCGACGCAAGGTTGAAAGAGAGATGCACAGCCCACCGGCCACGGCTTCGGCATCCGGCCAGCCGGCCGGGTCCATGCGCCGCAACTGATCGCGGATGCGCCGCGCCAGGCTGGCGGGGTCACGGTATTTCACCAGGATATTGTCGGGCGCACCGGCAAGAAACCGCTGCAACTCCTCTTCGCTACGTTTTAGCGGCAGGTCCAGGCAATCAGCCGCGATGATCATGCGCGTACGCGGGCGCTCGAAGCACAGGTTTTCCGAAAACATCACCCGATAATCGTCACAGAACGGCGGCTCGGCGCAGCGCAGGTCAATGGCCAGGATAGGGATGCGCCGCCCGGCCAGCCAGCACGCCACGCCATGCACGATCATCCAGAAGGTGAAATAAGTGAATGCCCGTCGCGGCGTGTCACGCGGTTCGTTGATGACAATTTCGGCCAGGCCCTGCTGACGCACCAGGCTCGGCTGCAGGTCCTCGAGCATCAGCGACAGGAATGCCAGCGCGGTTTCGAGGCCTGCGCCCAATGTCGGCTGGCCCATGCTGGCCCGGCACATGAACGCCAGGCTGCCGCTGCGCAAGCCGCGCGGGTCCATGGCAAAGAATTCGTCGTTGCAGCGCTGCGCCAGCAAACGCCATAGCCGGGCATAAGACTCGGCACTTACCCGCGCCTCGGGCAGGTTCAGTTCCCCGACTGCAATGCCGGCACGGGCCAGCAGGCGGGTATCGGGCTCACCGGCGGGGCATGTCTGCAACAACGCCTCACGCACAAGCTGCATGGAAATGGTGTCTTTATAGCTCATCGACGATCCTGTCGGCCCAGTGCCGGCCATCTTAGGCTGCCCCGCTGAAAACAGCCATCACAGGGCGGAGGCCAGGCCGAGGAACGCCTGGATCAAGCGTAATTCCTTGCGCCGCTCCAGGCACCCGACCATGTGCTGGTTGAGCAGCCCCCGACCCGCCAAGGGCCGGGCCACCACGCGCGGGTCATTGGCCACCTCCGTCGACGACACCACGCCAATCCCCAGTTCCGCGGCCACCGCTTCGGTCACGGCCTCGCGGCTATCCAGTTCCAGCAGCACCCGCGGCTGCACACCGGCAGCACTGCAAGCCTTGTCGAACGTTCGTCGGGTCGTCGAACTGGGTTCCCGCAACACCATGATCTGCTGGTGCAGCTCAGCCAACGGCAAATCGCTTTGCGCCTGCGACCAAGGGTGGCTAGCCGGCAGCAAAGCGCACAAGCGCGACTCGCAAAGGTTCTGCAAGTACAGGCCTTTGCGTGGTTCGATCTCGGTCACCACTGCCACGTCGGCATGCTCGGAAAGCAGCGCAGCCAAGGTTTCCTGGGCGTTACCGAGGCGCAGGTTGACGGTAATGCCCGGGTAGCGCTCGCGCAATACGGCAAGCATCGGCATGACCCGATGCGGGCCGTCAGCGGCCACCTCGAGGCGGCCGGTGAGCAATTGGCGGTTGGCTTCCAGCATGGCCTGGGCTTCTTCGGCCAAACCGAACATGGCTCGGGTAATGGCTGCCAGGCGAGTGCCTTCTTCGGTCAACTCCACCCGCCGCGCGGTGCGCCGCAACAGGGTGATCTGGTAGTGCTCCTCCAGCGCTTTCACGTGCCCGGTCACCGCCGGCTGGCTGATGAACAAACGCGCAGCGGCCCGGGTAAAGCTGCCCTCACGGGCCACGGCATCGAAGGCACGTAACTGGAACAGGTTCATATTTATCGGCCTGACTTATAGCTCGGATAACAACAAACAATTTGATTGATGGCAGCGTGAATTGCAACCTAGGCCCCGTAGCTTCTGCCCACCGCTTGTGAGGAATAACGGAATGAGCAACGCCCCGATTCTGCTGACCCCAGGTCCCCTGACCACTTCAATCCGCACCCGCCAAGCCATGCTGGTGGACTGGGGCTCCTGGGACCGCGACTTCAACCAGCTGACCGCCAGCGTCTGCGAGCAGCTCCTGGCGATCATCGACGGCAGCGCCAGCCACCACTGCGTGCCCTTGCAAGGTAGCGGCACGTTCGCCGTGGAAGCCGCCATCGGTACCCTGGTACCTCGTGACGGCAAGGTACTGGTACTGATCAACGGCGCCTATGGCCAGCGCCTGGCCAAGATCTGCAAGGTGCTGGGCCGCACCTACAGCACCTTCGAAACCGCCGAAGACCAACCGACCACCGCCGCCGATGTCGATCGCCTGCTTACCGCCGACCCGGCCATCACCCACGTGGCACTGATCCACTGCGAAACCAGTACCGGTATCCTCAACCCGCTGCCGGAAATAGCCCAGGTCATCAAACGCCACGGCAAGCGCCTGATCATCGACGCCATGAGCTCGTTCGGCGCGCTGCCGATCGATGCCCGCGAAGTGCCTTTCGAAGCACTGATCGCGGCCTCCGGCAAGTGCCTGGAAGGCGTACCGGGCATGGGCTTCGTATTTGCCGAGAAAACCGCCCTGGCCGCCGCTGAAGGCAATGCCCACTCGCTGGCCATGGACCTGCACGACCAGCACGCTTACATGGCCAAGACCGGCCAGTGGCGCTTCACCCCACCGACCCACGTGGTCGCCGCCCTGCACGAAGCGCTGCAACAGTACAACGAAGAAGGCGGCCTGCCCGCTCGCCACCGGCGGTACGCCGACAACTGCAAGACCCTGCTCGACGGCATGGCCGCCATCGGCCTGCGCAGCTTCCTGCCGGCCGAGATCCAGGCGCCGATCATCGTCACCTTCCACGCACCGAACGATGCCCGTTACCAGTTCAAGGACTTCTACGAGCGAGTCAAGGCCAAAGGCTTCATCCTCTACCCGGGCAAACTGACCCAGGTCGAAACCTTCCGCGTCGGCTGCATCGGCGTAGTCGGTGCGGATGGCATGCAAGCCGCCGTGAATGCCGTGGCCGAAGTGCTGCGGGAAATGGAAGTACTGGACATCTGACCCCCTGCCTACCCGACTTCAGGAATCAGCGCACATGAACTACAGCAACCCAACTCAGCTGCAAGCCGCCATCCTCGACTGGGCCGGTACCGTGGTCGACTTCGGCTCGTTCGCCCCGACCCAGATTTTTGTCGAAGCCTTCGCCGAGTTCGACGTGCAGGTGTCCATCGAGGAAGCCCGCGGGCCAATGGGCATGGGCAAGTGGGACCACATTCGCACCCTGTGTAACGTGCCGGAAATCGCCGAGCGCTACCGCAAAGTATTCGGCCGCACCCCGACCGATGATGATGTCACGGCCATCTACAACCGCTTCATGCCATTGCAGATCGAGAAGATCGCCGTGCACTCGGCGCTGATCCCCGGCGCACTGGAAACCCTCACCGGGCTGCGCCAAAACGGCCTGAAGATCGGCTCGTGCTCGGGCTACCCCAAAGTGGTGATGGACAAGGTGGTGGCGCTGGCGGCGCAGAAGGGCTACGTGGCCGACCATGTGGTAGCCACTGACGAAACCCCGAACGGCCGCCCGTGGCCGGCCCAGGCCCTGGCCAACGTGATCGCCCTGGGCATTGACGATGTAGCGGCCTGCGTGAAGGTCGACGACACCGTGCCAGGCATTCTCGAAGGCCGCCGTGCCGGCATGTGGACTGTGGCGCTGGTGTGCTCGGGTAATGCCCTGGGCCTGACCTGGGAAGGCTACCGCGCGCTGAGCGCGGAAAAGCTGGAAAGCGAGCGCAAGCGCATCCACACGCTGTTTGCCGGCTCGCGCCCGCACTACCTGATCGACACCATCAACGAGCTGCCGGAAGTGATCGCCGACATCAACCGCCGCCTGGCCAAGGGCGAGACGCCACAGGCCTTCTGAAGCCCTGCGCAGCAGCGAGAGTAGCGGCCTCGTGTCGCGACCGGGCCGCATTGCGGCCCGATCAACAGGCCAGCCTGCAAACTGGCCCTCGCCCGCCTGCGCTGGCCAGCTTTACTGCGGCAACTGCACCTGTGGCTTGGTCGCGGCAAAAATCGCCCAGCTGGACACGAACAGCGCCGCAATCAAGGGCCCGATCACAAAGCCGTTGAGGCCGAACACTGCCAGCCCGCCCAACGTCGAGACCAGGATCAGGTAGTCCGGCATACGCGTGTCCTTGCCCACCAGGATCGGCCGCAACAGGTTGTCCACCAGGCCGATCACCAGCACCCCGAACGCGGTCAGGATGATGCCCGACAATATCGCCCCGGTCAGCAGGAAATACGCCGCCACCGGCGCCCAGACGATGCCCGCACCCACTGCCGGCAGCAGCGACAGAAATGCCATCAGCACCGCCCACACCAGCGCGCTGGGGATATCCAGCACCCAGAAGATGAGCCCGCCCAGCGCACCTTGGGTAATCGCCACCAGCACGTTGCCTTTCACCGTCGCCCTCACCACCCGGTTGAACTTCAGCTGCAAGCGGCGCTTCTGATGTTCGGGCAGCGGCACTGCCAGCCGCACCCGGCGCGCCACTTCGGCGCCTTCGCGCAAGAAGAAGAACAGCAAATACATCATGATGCCGAAGCTGATCAGGAACTCGAACGTACCCTGGCCAAAGCTGAACGCCTGGCTGGCCAGCACCTGGCTGCCTTGGGTCGCCCACTTGGTGATCTTGTCGCGCAAGCCGTCGAGGTTGCCCATGCCCAGGTTGTCCAGCCCATGCTGGGCAAACGCCGGGAGCATGTTTATCCCGCGCTCGACGTACCCGGCGATGTCCAGCTGCCCGCTCTCGATGCGCTGGTACAGGGTGGCGCCCTCCTGCACCAGCAACACGCTGGTGATGAATACCGGGAGCACCGCCACCAACAGGCAGACCACCGTCGTGGTGAGCGCCGCCAGGTTGCGCCTGCGGCCAAAGCGAATCAGCAAATTACGTTGCAGCGGGGCGAACAGGATACCCAGCACAACCGCCCAGAAAATCGCGCCGTAGTACGGCAGCAGGATCCAGACAAAGGCAATGGTCACCAGCGCCAGCAGCACTGCCAAGGCTTTGTTCTGTAGAGCGGCTTCGTTCATCTCAGGTCCTCGAATGGCTTATGCGATATTAGTGCGCGCCGCTTGGCCAAAAGTGCCGCTACTCCCTTGACGTAAATCAATACGTGTATGGATCAGGGGCTCTAGCATCCGCGCCCTTTGCCCCGGTGTGCACCATGACCTCCATCGCCAAGCCCGAACTGCTGGCCCCCGCCGGCACCCTCAAGACCATGCGCTACGCTTTTGCCTATGGCGCCGACGCGGTCTACGCCGGCCAGCCGCGCTACAGCTTGCGGGTACGCAACAACGAATTCGACCACGCCAACCTGGCGCTGGGTATCGAGGAGGCGCACGCGCTGGGCAAGCGCTTCTACGTGGTGGTCAACATTGCCCCGCACAATGCCAAGCTCAAGACGTTCCTCAAGGACCTGGCGCCGGTAATCGCCATGGCGCCGGATGCCCTGATCATGTCCGACCCCGGCCTGATCATGCTGGTACGCCAGCACTTTGCGCAGATGCCGGTGCACCTGTCGGTGCAGGCCAACACGGTCAACTGGGCCGCCGTGCAGTTCTGGCAGCAGCTGGGCCTGACTCGGGTGATCCTGTCGCGCGAGCTGTCGCTGGAGGAGATCGAGGAAATCCGCCAGCAGGTGCCGGGCATGGAGCTGGAAGTGTTCGTCCATGGTGCCCTGTGCATGGCCTATTCCGGCCGTTGCCTGCTGTCGGGCTACCTGAACAAACGTGATGCCAACCAGGGCACCTGCACCAACGCCTGCCGCTGGAAGTACGACGCCACGCCCGCCACCGAGACCGTCACAGGCGACATTGTCCGCGTAGTTCAGCCCACCCTGGGCCTGGGCACCCCGACCGACCAAGTGTTCCTGCTGCAGGAAAGCAACCGCCCCGGCACTGAAATGCCGGCGTTCGAGGATGAGCACGGCACCTACATCATGAACGCCAAGGACCTGCGCGCCATCCAGCACGTAGAGCGGCTGGCCGGCATGGGCGTGCACTCGCTGAAGATCGAAGGTCGCACCAAGTCGCACTTTTACTGCGCCCGCGCGGTGCAATCCTACCGCCAGGCGATCGATGACGCGGTGGCAGGGCGGCCATTCGACCGTGCCCTGATGGGTAACCTCGAGTCGCTGGCCCAACGGGGCTACACAGAAGGGTTCCTGCGCCGCCACGTGCACGACGAGTACCAGAACTACCAGCGTGGCAACTCGGTGTCGGAGCGCCAACAGTTCGTCGGCGAACTGACCGGCGTGCGCGTCGATGGCCTGGCCGAGGTCAAGGTCAAGAACCGTTTCGCGGTAGGCGACCCTATGGAGCTGATGACCCCGCGTGGTAACTACCACTTCGACCTTGAGCACATGAGCAATCGCCAGCGGCAACCGTTGCAGATCGCCCCCGGCGATGGCCATACCATCTACCTTCCAGTTCCCGAACAGGTGCCCTTGGCCTACGGCTTGTTGATGCGTGACCTGCCAGGTTGAGTGCAGTAGCGACAGTTCGATCCTGGTAATGCAACAGGCACCCCTGCGCCTGGGGCCACTTGCGCTATGCTGCTGGCCTGCGCGTCCAGAGGAGTGTTTCACCATGCTGCACAAACACCTGCTTACCGTCGGCCTGCTGGCCATCACCGGCCTGGCCCAGGCCGCCGAAACCATCGACGTCTACCGCGATCCCAACTGCGGCTGCTGCAAGGCCTGGATCAGCCACCTGCGCGACAACGGCTTTACCGTCAACGACCACGTCGAGCCGAACATGAGCGCAGTCAAGCAACGCTTGGGCGTGGCACCGCGCTTGGCGTCTTGCCACACCGGGGTCATCGACGGCAAGTTCGTCGAAGGCCACGTGCCGGCCGAGCAGGTACGCCTGCTGGCCAAGCGCAGCGACCTCAAGGGCCTGGCCGTGCCGGGCATGCCGATGGGCTCGCCAGGCATGGAAATGGGTGACCACAAAGATGCCTATGAGGTCATCGGGGTGACCCAGGATGGCCAGGACACCGTGGTCGCCAACTACTGATGCTCAGCCTGTGGGCGCTGTTTTTCAGCGCCTTGGGGGCCGCCACCCTGCTGCCGCTGCAATCGGAGGCTGTGTTGGTCGGCCTGTTGCTGCGCGAACCCCAGGCCTGGGCGACCCTGCTGCTGGTGGCCACCGCGGGCAACGTGCTGGGCTCGGTGGTGAACTGGCTGCTGGGCCGGGCCATCGAGCACCTGCGTGACAAACGCTGGTTCCCGTTCAGCGCGGCACAGCTGGAGCGCGCGCAGCAGCGCTACCAGCGCTGGGGGCAATGGTCGCTGCTGCTCAGCTGGATGCCGGTGATCGGCGACCCGCTGACGCTGATCGCCGGGATCATGCGCGAGCCGTTCTGGCGCTTCCTGCTGCTGGTGACCGTGGCCAAGGCCGGCCGCTATGCCGCGCTGGCGATGATTACCCTGGGCTGGTTTCACGCCTGGTAACACCTTTCACGTTTCGCGTGGTCCATGGGCTGGTACATTCCCTTTTCCTACATGGTCCTACATGGAGTGCCCCCATGCTGCGCGCAACCGCCCTGGCCCTCGCCTGCCTGGCCAGCGGTTCGGCCTTCGCCGCCGAATCCCCCACCTACGGCCCTCAGCTCGAGGGTTTCAGTTACCCGCATCCGCTCAAGCATTTTGACTTCACGTCCCAAGGCCAGGCCCTGCAGATGGGCTATATGGACGTCCCCGCCCAAGGCAAGGCGAACGGCCACAGCGTGGTGCTGATGCACGGCAAGAACTTCTGCGCCGCCACCTGGGAAACCACCATCGATGCCCTGAGCAAGGCCGGCTACAGGGTCATAGCCCCGGACCAGGTCGGTTTCTGTACTTCAAGCAAGCCGGCCCATTACCAGTACAGTTTCCAGCAACTGGCGGACAATACCCACGCCCTGCTCGAACAGCTGGGCGTGCAGCAAACCATTGTCCTTGGCCATTCCACTGGCGGCATGCTAGCCACCCGCTACGCACTGATGTACCCACAGCAGGTGGAACGGCTGGCCATGGTCAACCCGATCGGCCTTGAAGACTGGAAGGCCCTTGGCGTGCCGTATCGCACCGTGGACCAGTGGTATGCCCGCGAGCTGAAGCTGGATGCCGAGGGCGTACGCGACTATGAGCGCAAGACCTATTACGCCGGGCGCTGGAAGCCGGAATACGAACGCTGGGTGCAGATGCTGGTGGGCCTGAACAAAGGGCCGGGGCATCAAGCGGTGGCGTGGAACTCGGCGCTGATCTACGACATGATCTTCACCCAGCCGGTGTACCACGAGTTCAAGAACCTGCAGATGCCGACCTTGCTGCTGATCGGCGACAAAGACACCACGGCGATTGGCAGTGATATCGCGCCGCCAGAGGTGAAGGCCAAGCTGGGCAAGTACGAAGCGCTGGGGCCGCAGGTGGCCAAGCTGATTCCCAAGGGTGAGCTGATCACCTTCGAAGGCATGGGGCATGCGCCGCAGATCGAAGAGCCGGTGCGGTTCAATCGCACGCTGGTGGAGTGGCTGAAGAAGTAAGCCAATGAACGGGGCTGCCTGGCAGCCCCTACATTTTCCAGACCTGCGCCTCGGTCCAGCCCAGCTCGGCAAAATCGTCTGCCCTCGACCCCGCCTCTTCCTCGCAGAAAAACTCGTCCAGCTGCGGCGGCCTGACCGCCGTGTCACTGAGCATCGCATGCACTTGCCCACGGTGATGCACCTGGTGCTCGAACAGGTGCGACAACAAGCGCAGCCGCTGCTCGCGCTGCACGCGCTCGGGCCGCACGATACTCACATAGCGGCGCAATTCGTCATCGTTCAGCGTGCGGCAATAAGTGATCAAGCGGTGATCAGCCTGCGCTTGTTCGGCATGCAGGTCGGTACAGGTAGCAAACGGCTGCTCCGGGTCGAAAAAGCGCTCGCCATCGGCCTCAGGTTGCTCGCCACGCTGCTCGCACTCAAGCATGTGCAGGTAGAACCAGTCCACCGTCAGCAAGTGGTTGAGGGTGGCCTTGATCGACGGAAAAAAGCTGCAGCGCGGGGCGACGAATTCGTCCTGGCTCAGTTGCAGGCAAGCCTTGTACAAGCGGTGGTTGGCCCAGCCATTGTTGTAAGCCTGGGTCAGCAGATGATGCGACAACGGCTGCATGGTTCGGCTCCTTCTCAAGCGAAGCGTTGCAGTTGCATCTCCCGTAGCCGGCTCAGGGTCCGTTGGTACGGGAACGCCAGATACCCTTCAGTGTAGAGGGCATCGAGCGGCACCTGCGCTTCCAGGTACAACGCTACCCGGCGGTCGTAACATTCGTCGACCAGGGCAATGAAGCGGCGCACCGCATCGTCCTTGGGCGACAGCGCCGGCAGCTCGCGGTCTCCCGCCACCACCCGCGCCGCCGCATCCTCAGTGCCACGGGCAATAAGCCCGGCCCGCTGCTCACCGCCCAGCGCCGGAATAGCCGATACCAGAATGGCCGGGAAGCGGTCGCACAGCGCCATGAACTCCAGGGCGGCGAGCGGTTGTTCGCACAGGTCGGCAAAGCGGCACCAGATGGCCTGTTCGCTGCGGCGCACCACTTGAACGCGCCTGGAACCGATCGCCAAAGGCTGCTCAGTGCCCGCGTCGTCGGGGCTGAGGTGGCGGAACACCTCGCTGAACTGGCTGGCCTGCCCCGCCCCTGCCACCCAGTAACGCTGGTGTTCGGCGCCAGGGTGCAGGCGGTGGTCCTGCTCGCCGGCCACCGGGAGTACCTGCATGTGCCGCTCGATGGCGGCAATGGCAGGCAGAAAGCGCTCACGGTTGAAGCCATCACGGTACAGCTGTTCGGGTGGCTGGTTGGAAGTGGCAACGATCACCACACCCTGATCGAACAACACCTGGAACAGGCGGCCGAGAATGATCGCGTCGCCAATGTCATTGACGAACAGTTCATCGAAGCACAACACGCGGATCTGCCCGGCAAGCTCCCGGGCCAGGGCCAGCAAGGGGTCGGCAGTGCCGTTAAGCTGGAACAGCCGCTGGTGGACCCAGGCCATGAAATGGTGAAAGTGCTGGCGCCGGCCAGGCACGCGCAGGCAGCGGTGGAACTGGTCCATCAGCCAGGTCTTGCCGCGGCCGACCGGGCCCCAAAGGTAGATGCCCCGGGTCGGGCGGCCTCCTTCGACCGCCAGGAAGCAGGCCTGCAAGGCATCGACGGCGCGGGCTTGGGCAGGGTCGGCGACATAGCCCTGACTGGTCAGGGCTTGCTGATAGAGGGAATGGGGAGTGGTGGCCATGCGGCATTCTACCCGAATGCCGCAACGTACCTCATGCCACGGACCAACTTGCGCGCGGGCACCAGGATGGCGCAACTTCCTGTGGACGCAGGCACGCCCACAAGTGGCCGCATAACATGCCGGGCTCTCAGGCTTCGTTGGCCAGGCCCACTTTCAGCAGCGCACCGTCCTTGTCATCGGTCAGCACATACAGGTAGCCATCCGGCCCCACCCGCACATCGCGAATCCGCGCCTTCAGGTCGCCCAGCAGGCGCTCCTCGTGCACCACCTTGTCCCCTTTCAGTTGCAAGCGGATCAGCTCCTGTGTCGCCAGCGCACCAATGAACAGGTTGTGGTCCCACGCTTTGAACATGGGGCTGTCGTAGAACGCCATGCCGCTGATGCCCGGCGACTTCTCCCAGACGTGGTGCGGGTCGACCATGCCATCGACATGCTTGCCCTTGGCCTCGGGGATCGGCAGCATCGAGTAATTGATGCCATGGGTTGCAATCGGCCAGCCATAGTTCTTGCCAGGCTCGGGGATATTGATTTCATCACCACCACGCGGGCCATGCTCGTGGGTCCACAGCTTGCCGGTCCAGGGGTTCAGCGCGGCGCCTTGCTGGTTACGGTGCCCAAACGACCAGATCTCTGGCCGCACGTTGTCCTTGCCGACGAAAGGGTTGTCCTTGGGCACTTCGCCGTCCGGCAGGATGCGCACGATCTTGCCCTGCAGCTTGTCCAGGTCCTGGGCAGTGGGGCGCTGGTTGTTCTCGCCCAGGGCGATGAACAGGTAGCCGTTGCGGTCGAATACCAGACGCGAACCGAAGTGGTTGCCGACCGACAACTTGGGCTGCTGGCGGAAGATCACCGTGAAATTCTGCAGCCGGGCGCGGTCTTCGGACAGCTGCCCGCGGCCGACCGCTGTCCCTGCCTTGCCGTCACTGCCCTCCTCCGCGAAGGACAGGTAAACGGTGCGGTCCTTGGCGAACGCGGGCGACAGCACCACATCCAGCAGGCCACCCTGGCCCTCGGCCCACACCTTCGGCACGCCGCTGATCGGCGGGCCGACCTTGCCTTCAGCATTGACCAGGCGCAGGTTGCCAGAGCGCTCGGTGACCAGCATGTCCTTGCCGCCCGGCAGGAAAGCAAGCGCCCAAGGGTTGCGCAGGCCATCGGCCACAGTGCTGACAGTCAATGTGCCCTCTTCACTGCGAAACTGCTGTTCAGCCGCCGCTTGCGCCAGCAAGGGCAGCAGTGCGGCGGCGGTGAGGGTGGCTAGCCAGGGTGCTCGAAGCATGCAGAATTCCTTTCAGATGGGCTCATGGCGCGCGCGGGTTGTCGCGCGGTGGCCGGGCAGGTTCCAGGTTCGGGGTTTGCTGCTGGCGGCGCAGGTTATCGCCATTGCCGATGCCGCGATTGTCCAGTGTCGGGGGTCGCTGGTACGGGTCGGTGGACGGGCCGCGGACCGGCGGGGTGGCCGGCATGCTGCCCTGGCGACTGTTGGGGTTGGTGCGCTGGATCGGGCTGTTGTAGGGGTTGTTGTTGCCGGCGGCGAGCGGCAACGGTGGCTCAGGGGCGGCGTGCGCGGGCAGGCATAAAGCCAGGCCGAGGGCCAGGATGGGCAATGTCGGGGTCATGCTTCACCTCCTGTACGAAAATGCCGCGCCTGGTGGGTTTGATAGCCTAAGGCGCCGGGGGTTCGCGGCAAAAGCGTGAATGCGGATGGAGTTGATTCCTGATGTTTCAGTATGCGCCCATTCGCAGCACCTGCGTGCTCCCGCAGCAGCAGCCTGGTGCTGCGAATGGGCCACAAAGCGGGCCCAGGTTACTGGCCTTTATCCACCTTGTGCCGCGCCGCATACAGGCACAGCATCTCCATCGCCAGGGTTGCCCCGGCCAATGCGGTGATATCGGCATGGTCATAGGCCGGTGCCACCTCCACCAGGTCCATGCCCACCAGGTTGATGCCGCGCAACCCGCCAAGAATCTCCAGCGCCTGGACCGTGCTCAACCCGCCACACACCGGCGTACCGGTACCGGGCGCGTAGGCCGGGTCGAGGCAGTCGATATCGAACGTAAGGTAGACAGGCCGCTCGCCCACCCGCTGGCGGATCGCCGCAATCACCGCCTCGGTGCCCTTCCGATGCACCTGCCGGGCATCGACAATGGCAAAGCCCTGGCTGTCGTCGTTGGTGGTCCGCAGGCCGATCTGCACCGAATGGGCCGGGTCCACCAGGCCTTCGCGGGCGGCATGCCAAAACATGGTGCCATGGTCGATGCGCTTGCCCTCCTCGTCCGGCCAGGTATCGCTGTGCGCATCGAAATGAACCAGCGCCAAAGGGCCATGCCGGCGGGCATGGGCCTTGAGCAGTGGGTAGCTGATGAAGTGGTCACCCCCCAGGGTGAGCATGGCGCAGCCGGCTTGCAGAATCTGTTCGGCATGGGTTTCGATGCTGTCCGGTACCGACTGCGGCGTGCCGCTGTCGAAGGCGCAGTCGCCATAGTCGATCACCGCCAGGTGGTCGAACGGGTCGAATGCCCACGGCCAGTGGCGGGCCCAGGCCTGCTGCACCGAGGCGGCACGGATTGCCCGTGGGCCGAAGCGCGCGCCAGGGCGGTTGCTGGTGGCAGTGTCGAACGGCACCCCGCTGACCACCACGTCCACCCCACGCAAGTCGCGGCTGTAGCGGCGGCGCGAGAAACTGGTAATGCCGGCGTAGGTACTTTCTGCGGCAGTGCCATACAGGCTGTCGCGGGTCATGGCCTGGTCATTGTTTGCGGCTTGATCCACGGTCGGGCTCCTCGGTCGTTAGGGTCATTGGCGACTGCGGAAAGCGGTCCACAGGCGGTTGCGCTGGCGCAGGTCGGCCAGGGCCATGCTGCGGTCGGCATACAGGCGCTGGCGCACTTCGGCCGGCGGATAGATGTCCGGGTCGTTGCGTACCGCTTCGTCGACCAACGGCGTGGCGGCCTGGTTGGCGTTGGCGAAGAACAGCGTGTTGGTCAGTGCCGCTACCGACTCGGGCTTGAGCATGAACGCGATGAACGCCCGCGCGGCCTCGGGGTGCGGGGCGCCCTTGGGAATGACCAGGTTGTCTTGCCACACCAACGTCCCTTCGCGGGGGATGCGGTAGATCACCTCGAACGGCTTGCCGGCACGCCGCGCCTGGTCGGCCGCCATCGCCGCATCACCGTTGTAGGTCAGCGCCAGGCACACGCTGCCGTTGGCCAGGTCGCTGATCTGCCGGCCATTGGCGACGTAGCTGATCGACGGCTGCAACTGGCTTAGCAGGTTCTGCGCAGCGGCCAGGTCAACCTTGTCCTGACTGTAAGGGTCCTTGCCCAGGTAGTTCAGCGCCACGCCGATCACCTCCTGCGGCGAGTCTGGCATGGCGATACCGCAATCCTTCAGGCGGCTGGCGTACTCGGGCTTGAACAGCAGATCGAGGCTGTCCAGCGGCACATCGCCCAGGCGCTGGCGCACCGCCTCCACGTTCACCCCCAGGCCCAGGGTGCCCCAGGTGTACGGCACGGCATGGCGGTTGCCGGGGTCGGCCTCGGCGAGCTTGGCCAACAGGTCTTTGTCGAGGTTGGCATAGCCAGGCATGGTCTGGGCGTCCAGCGGTTGCAGGGCATTGGCCTTGAGCGCCCGCGCCAGCACGGTGGACGACGGCACTACCACGTCGTAGCCACTGCCACCGGTCAGCAGCTTGGTTTCCAGCACTTCGGTGGTATCAAAGGTGTCGTAGCGCACCTTGTAGCCGGTTTCCCGCTCAAAGCGCTGGAGCGTTTCCGGGGCGACGTAGTCGGCCCAGCTGTAGAGGTTGACGACCTTCTCTTCGGCTTGCAGCGGCAAGGCCAGGACCAGGGACAACAGGCACAACGATCGACGCATGGCGGACACCTCGGCAAATGGGTGGATGCCGCGAGCATGCCAGCCGGGTTACATTGCAAGAATGGCAAGTTTGCAAAGCTGACATTCCTCGGGAGCAATGTAATGCTCGGACAAGTGCACGACCCCGACCTGCACCTGCTGCGGCTGTTCGTCACTGTAGTCGAGGCTGGTGGCTTCAGCGCCGCGCAAGGCGTATCGGGCTTGAGCCAGCCCACCATCAGCCAGCGCATGGCGCAACTGGAGGCTCGGCTGGGTTACCGCCTGTGCAGCCGTGGCAAGGGCGGTTTTCACCTGACGGAAAAAGGCGAAATGCTATTGGAAGCGGCACGCGGGCTGCTGCTGAACATCGAGCAGTTTCGCCAGCAAGCCAATGGTGTTGCCGGGCGGCTGCTGGGGACGGTACGCATTGGCCTGGCAGAAAACCAGGACAAGGCGGTGAGCCTGAAGCTGGCGGCTGCCATCGCGGCGTTTCGCAGCCGGGAAGAGTCGGTGCAGCTGGAGCTGATCAGTGCGCCACCGGCCGAGCTGGAGCGGCTATTGCTCGAGCAACGGCTGGACTACGCCATCAGCTACTTTTCCGGCAACCAGGCCGCGTTCGATTACCAGCCGTTGTTCGAAGAGCGACAACGGCTGTATTGCGGCAAGGGGCATTCATTGTTCGGCGAGACGGGCGTCGCGCAAGCGCGCTTGCTGGAGCAGGACCAGGTGCGCCATCCGTATCGTTTTCTCAAAGGCGATCAGCCGTTCCAGAGCCGGCGCAGCATGGCGGTGGCGGAGCAGATCGAGAGCGTGCTGACGTTCATCCTGTCGGGGCGGCATATTGGCTATCTGCCGTACCATTGCGCGCGGGCGTGGGAGGCCGAAGGGCTGTTGTGGCCCCTGGACCCGGGGCTGGATTTTGTCGTGCCATTTACCCTGGCCCGGCATCGGGCGCAGGTAGTGGGTGAGGCGGCCAATGTCTTCGCCCAGGATTTGCTGAAGGCGTTTGCCTGAGTCGCTCTCTCTCACACGGACCACGCAAAGCCTGACAAATGCCGCATCAGAAACTGCAGCAGGTCGTCGTAGTACGCCTGGAAACCCGCCAGCGGGCCCGACACAGGTGACGTCAGCATGGGTTCAAGAACGGCCGGTAGGAGATATTATTGGGCGTTAATGAGAAACAGGGTCTTTCGTCTGGGCCGATACTTTCAACGCCAACGCGTATTTGCCACACTGGCCACTCGTTCACTCTGGCAAGGTCGTCCCCCCATGACTGCCCGTCTGTACCGCTACACCCGCCTACTGATGGCCGTGCTGCTGACCAGCAGCCTGGCCGCCTGCGCACTGTTCCAGCCGCGCGACCCGGTGAACATCAGCGTGATCGGCATCGAGCCACTGCCTGGGCAGGAGCTGGAGTTGCGCATGGCGGTGAAGATGCGGGTGCAAAACCCCAATGAGGCGCCGATCGACTTCAACGGCATCGCCCTAAACCTGGAAGTCAACGGCCAGCCGCTGGCCGCCGGGGTCAGTGACCAGCAAGGGCACATTGGCCGTTACGACGAGGCAGTGATCGTGGTGCCTGTCAGCATCACGGCGTTTTCTTTCCTGCGCCAGGCCTACGGGCTGGGCCAGCTGGACTCACTGCAGGGCCTGCCGTACAAGCTGCGCGGCAAGCTCGCCAGCGGGCCGCTGGGTACCGTGCGCTTCACTGACGAGGGCAAGCTGGACCTGCCCAAGGGCGCCTACTGGTAAGCGCCCGGCGGGGTACTCAGCGGCCGGCGCTGGCCGCTGCCATCAGCTTGTTGACCTCACTGCGCACCATGCTGGCGTATTCGGGTGGCGTCATGCCGTCCAGCTCGGCGCGTACCCATTCGGCCCACTTGCCCTTGCGCCGAGGTTTTTCGGCAATCAACCGGGCCGCTTCACCCTTGGCCTTGCCCAGGTTGTTCTGCCACATCTCGAAAAGCCGGGCCTTCTCTGCCTCGATCTGTGCCCGTTCCTCGAAGCTCATGTTGGCCAGGTTGAAACTCATGAAGATACCTGCATGTTTGAAAATGGCCGCTATCTTACACCCAGGCAACGCAACATCGCTAAGCCGGCGCAACTTTCCCGACGCGGCGGCATCCATTGTTCTAACCCCCCCATCGACGAGGACGAGTTCATGGCCCGGAAAAACGCCGCGCTGGCCGACAGCGATCAGATCAAGGACCAGGTGTTCAGCGAGTTGCAGTCGCTGATCGAGGAATCGGAAAAGCTGCTGAATGACAGCGCTGCCCTGGTTGGCGAAGAAGCAGACAGCCTGCGCGCGCAGGTCAGCCTGAAACTCAAGCAGGCACGCCAGGCCGCTGGCAGCGTGCGTGAAAAGGCGCAACCGGTGGTGAATGCCACCCAGGACTACATCGGCGGCCATCCATGGCAGACCGTAGCCATTTCTGCCGGCCTTGGGCTGGTGGTGGGCCTGCTGCTGGGCCGGCGTAACTAGGCTCAGGTGACACCAAGCGCCGTGTGAAAAGCCTTGAGACGGTTTCTCACACAGTGCGTTGGGCTCGGGCCGGCTGTAGCGAATCAGACGGCTTGGGCCAGCGGGATGCCGCTGTGGAAGCGCAGTTCCTGGTCCGGTGACTGGATCAGTTCCATCTCCGCAGCGCGCACCAGCTCCACCCGGCGGGCGATGTCCGCCTGATCACCGTAGTTGTGCGCCAGTTTGAGGTAGCCCTGGTAGTGGCGCGCTTCGCTTTTCAGCAGGCCATGGTAGAAGCGGCCCAGCTCATCATCCAGGTGCGGTACCAGCGCGGCAAAGCGCTCGCAGCTGCGCGCTTCGATAAACGCCCCCACCACCAGCGTATCCACCAGCTTGACTGGCTCATGGGCGCGCACCAGGCGACGCAACCCGGAGGCATAACGCCCCGCCGACACCGGGCGCAACGCCACCCCGCGGCGCTTCATCAGGCGTAGCACCTGCTCGTGGTGCACCAGCTCCTCACGGGCCAGGCGCGACATCATGTTGATCAGGTCAAGGTGGGTGTTGTACTTGGCGATCAGGCTCAAGGCGGTGCTGGCGGCTTTGAATTCGCAGTTCTTGTGGTCGATCAGCAAGGTTTCCTGGTCGGCCAGGGCTGCTTCGATCCAGGCGTCTGGGGTCGGGCAGCCAAGAAAGGCGTCGATTTCGGGAGTCAGGGACATAAGCGTGCAACCACACAGAACAGGCAGGGCCGGCGATTATACCGGCGGCGGCGGGCGGCGCCAGTGACTATGCTTGATGCACATCAAGCGGCAGTGAGGCCAGTCCCGACTATAGTCTGGGCCAGGCCAGTTCCCACAAGGCAGCGCCAGGCTTGGAGTCGCCGCGATCGATGTAGGAGCTGGCTTGCTGGCGATGGGCTGCGCAGCAGCCCCAGTTTAAGCCGGCATCTGCCACATCTTTCAAAGGGAGCACGCCCATGCAAGCCGTTCGCAGCATCCTCGTCGTCCTCGACCCCGAGCACGCCCACAGCCGGGCGCTGACCCGGGCCAAGCTGATCGCTGGTGTCACCGGCGCGCGCCTGCACCTGCTGATGTGCGACAAACGGCATGACCACAGCGCGCTACTGAGCCTATTGAGCAGTCAGTTGCACGATGACGGTTACGACAATGTCACCCACGAAGAGGCTTGGCGCGACAACCTGCACGACACCATCATTCACGTGCAGCAGGCCGAAGGCTGTGAACTGGTGATCAAGGAACACCGCCCGGACAACCCGCTTAAAAAGGCCCTGCTCACGCCCATTGACTGGAAGCTGCTGCGCCAGTGCCCGTGCGCGGTGCTGATGGTCAAGAGCGAACGATCGTGGACCGGCGGCAAGATCCTTGCCGCAGTAGATGTAGGCAACCAGGATGAAGATCATCGCCGGCTGCATGCCAGCATCATCGACCATGGCTTTGAGATTGCCAAACTGGCCAAAGGCGAGCTGCATGTCATCAGCGCCCACCCATCGCCAATGCTGTCGGCCTCGGACCCCACCTACCAGCTAAGCGATACCATCGAGCAGCGCTACCGCGAGGCGTGCAAGGCGTTCCAGGCCGAGTACGGCATCAGCGAAGCGTGCCTGCATGTTGCCGAAGGGCCGGCGGACGTGCTGATTCCGCATACCGAGAAGCAGCTGGCTGCGGTGGTGACGGTGATTGGTACGGTGGGCCGCAGGGGGCTTTCCGGGGCATTGATTGGCAACACCTCAGAGGTGGTGCTGGATGCCCTTGAAGGGGATGTGCTGGTCCTCAAGAGCGAGGAAGCCATTGCCCATCAGGCGGAACTGGCCCGCGGCTGACGCGATCAGGGTGGGAGCGGCTCTTTCGCGCCACAAAGCCGCCCCCACAGCGATCGAGCAAGGTCTTGAGACCTGGTTCAGCTAGGCCAACGCCTCACGCACCTTCGGGTCCAGCCCCTCCCCTTCATTGGCTGCCGCCCACTCCGCCAGCTGCCGGCGCATCGCCGGCGTCCAGAAATTCTGCAAATGCTGGCGCACGCCCTGCACCGCCAGTACCCGATCGGGCTCGCTGTCGAAATAATGGGCAATCTGGTTGGCCATCTTGACCAGGTTGTCGCTGCTCATTGGCGTACCTCGGCTTTTTTCGCTGTACGCCGTTCCTGCAGCAGGCGTCGCTGCTCGTCACTGAAGTCCTGGTAGCGCTTCTGCCATTGCGATGGCTGGAACACCTTCACCACCTCCACCGCTGTCACCTTGTATTCGGGGCAGTTGGTGGCCCAGTCGGAATTGTCGGTAGTGATTACGTTGGCCCCCGACTCGGGGAAGTGGAAGGTGGTGTACACCACTCCCGGCGCCACCCGCGTACTGACCTTGGCGCGCAGCACGGTTTGCCCGGCACGGCTGCCGATGCCGACCCAGTCGCCGTCCTGAATACCTCGGCTTTCAGCGTCGGCAGGGTGGATTTCCAGGCGGTCGGCATCATGCCAGGCAACGTTGGCAGTGCGGCGGGTCTGGGCGCCGACGTTGTACTGGCTGAGGATACGGCCGGTAGTCAGCAGCAGCGGGTAGCGGTTGTTGACCTTCTCGTCGGTGGGCACATAACCCGTGAGCATGAAGCGGCCCTTGCCGCGCACGAATTGGTCGATGTGCATGGTAGGCGTGCCATCCGGCGCGGCGTCGTTGCAGGGCCATTGCAAGCTGCCGTGGCGGTCGATTTCGGCATAGCTGACCCGGCGGAAGGTCGGCGTCAGGCGGGCGATCTCGTCCATGATCTCGGACGGGTGGCGGTAGTTCATCGGGTAGCCAAGGGCGCCCGCGAGGGCCGCGGTGGCTTCCCAGTCAGCCTTGCCGGCCAGCGGTTCCATGACCTTGCGCACCCGCGAAATACGCCGCTCGGCATTGGTGAAGGTGCCATCCTTTTCAAGGAACGAGCTGCCCGGCAGGAACACATGGGCGAACTTGGCGGTTTCATTGAGGAAGATGTCCTGCACCACCACGCACTCCATGGCGAGCAATGCCGCGGTCACGTGCTGGGTGTTGGGGTCGCTCTGTGCAATATCCTCGCCTTGGCAGTACAGCGCCTTGAAGCTACCGTCCAGCGCCGCTTCGAACATATTGGGGATGCGCAAGCCCGGGTCGGGTTGCAAGGTCACGCCCCAGGCGCGCTCGAACTCGGCCCGCACACCCTCGTTGGAAATATGCCGGTAACCGGGCAGCTCGTGCGGGAACGAGCCCATGTCGCACGAGCCCTGCACGTTGTTCTGCCCGCGCAGCGGATTCACCCCTACCCCTTCACGGCCGATATTGCCAGTGGCCATGGCCAGGTTGGCAATCCCCATTACCGCAGTGCTGCCCTGGCTGTGCTCGGTCACGCCCAGCCCGTAGTAGATGGCCGCATTGCCACCGGTGGCATACAACCGGGCGGCGGCGCGGATCTGCTCCGGGGGTACACCACACACCGGGCCGAGGGCTTCCGGGGCATTTTCTGCAAGGCTGACGAAGTCGCGCCAGCGGGCAAAGTCTTGGGTTTCGCAGCGTTCATCGATGAAACGCTGCGCCAGCAGGCCCTCGGTGACGATCACATGGGCCAGGGCGTTGAGCATGGCCACGTTGGTGCCAGGGCGAAGCTGCAAATGCAGCTCGGCGCGGGCATGTGGCGAGTCGACCAGGTCGATGCGCCGTGGATCGATCACGATCAGCCGCGCCCCCTGTCGCAAACGGCGCTTGAGTTGCGAGCCAAACACCGGGTGGGCGTCGGTGGGGTTGGCGCCGATCACCAACACCACGTCGGCCTGCATCACCGAATCGAAGCTTTGCGTGCCGGCTGATTCACCCAAGGTCTGTTTCAGGCCATAGCCGGTGGGCGAATGGCACACCCGTGCGCAGGTATCGACGTTGTTGTTGCCGAATGCCGTGCGCACCAGCTTCTGCACCAGGTAGGCTTCTTCATTGGTGCAACGGCTGGAGGTAATGCCACCGATGGAGTCACGCCCGTACTTGAGCTGGATGCGGCGGAATTCGCTGGCAGCGTAGGTAACCGCTTCGTCCCAGCTGACCTCCTGCCACGGGTCCTCCAGGTGCTTGCGAATCATTGGCTTGGTGATGCGGTCCGGGTGGGTCGCGTAGCCCCAGGCGAAGCGGCCTTTGACACAGGCGTGGCCGTGGTTGGCGCCGCCGTTCTTGTCCGGGACCATGCGCACCAGCTGGTCGCCCTTCATTTCTGCACGGAACGAGCAGCCCACACCACAGTAGGCGCAGGTGGTGATCACCGAACGTTCCGGCTGGCCCAGCTGCACCAGGCTTTTTTCCGTCAGGGTCGCGGTCGGGCAGGCCTGCACGCAGGCACCACACGACACGCATTCAGAGGCCAGGAAGTTGTCACCCCCCGCTGCCGACACCCGAGAGTCAAAACCGCGCCCGGTGATGGTCAGGGCGAAGGTGCCCTGGATGTCTTCGCAGGCGCGCACACAACGGCTGCAAACGATGCACTTGCTCGGCTCGTAGTCGAAATACGGGTTGGAAACGTCCTTTTTCTCGCCCAGGTGGTTGGCGCCGTCGTAGCCATAACGTACCTCGCGCAGGCCCACCTGGCCGGCTACGGTCTGCAATTCGCAGTTGCCGTTGGCGGAACAGGTCAGGCAGTCCAGCGGGTGGTCGGAGATGTACAGTTCCATCACATTGCGGCGCAGGCCGGCCAGGCGTGGGGTTTCGGTGCGCACCACCATGCCTTCGCTGACCGGCGTGGTGCAGGACGCGGGGTAACCGCGCATGCCTTCGATTTCCACCATGCACATGCGGCACGAGCCGAAGGCTTCGAGGCTGTCGGTGGCACATAGCTTGGGGATGCTGGTGCCAAGCATGGCCGCCGCGCGCATCACCGAGGTGCCGGCAGGCACGCTGATGGCGCGGCCGTCGATACTCAGGCTGACCTGCACGTCGCTGTCACGGGCCGGGGTGCCGAGGTCGCTGCTTTTATCAAAAGCGGGGTCGAAGAAATTGATCACTGTGCGGCCTCCGTGGTGGTCAGCCCGAAATCGGCGGGGAAGTACTTGAGGGCGCTGGCCACCGGGTAGGCGGTCATGCCGCCCATGGCGCACAGCGAGCCGTACTGCATGGTGTCGCACAGGTCGCGCAGCAACAGGGCCTGGTCGTGACGCTCGCCAAGCTCGCTGCTGGCGATCAGCCGGTCGACCACTTCCATGCCCCGGGTCGACCCAATGCGGCACGGGGTGCACTTGCCACAGGATTCCTCGGCGCAGAACTGCAGGGCAAAGCGCGCCATGCTGGCCATGTTCAGGGTGTCGTCGGCCACCACCACGCCGCCATGGCCGAGCATCGCGCCCATGGCAGCGAAAGCTTCATAGTCCAGTGGCGTGTCGAAGTGGCTGGGCGGCACCCAGGCGCCGAGCGGGCCGCCGACCTGCGCGGCCTTCAAGGGCCGACCGCTGGCCGTACCACCGCCATACGCTTCCACCAGTTCGCGCAGGGTCAGGCCGAAGGCCCGTTCCACCAGGCCACCCTGGCGAATATTGCCGGCCAGCTGAAACGGCATGGTGCCCAGCGAGCGGCCCATGCCGAAGTCGCGATAGAACGCTGCGCCCTTGGCCAGGATGATTGGCACCGAAGCCAGGGTGAGCACGTTGTGCACCAGCGTCGGCAAGCCGAACAGGCCTTGCAGTGCAGGCAGCGGCGGCTTGGCGCGGACAATGCCGCGCTTGCCTTCGATGGACTCGAGCAGTGCGGTTTCTTCGCCGCAGATATAGGCACCGGCACCCACGCGCACTTCCAGGTCGAACGCCCGGCCGCTGCCGCCGACATTGGTGCCGAGATAACCGGCTTCGCGGGCGATGGCGCAGGCCTGGCCGAGCACACGGATGGCGTCTGGGTATTCCGAGCGCACATAGATGTAACCCTTGTCGGCACCCACGGCGAGGCCGGCAATGATCATGCCTTCGATCAGCAGGAAAGGGTCGCCTTCCATCAGCATACGGTCGGCAAAGGTACCGGAGTCGCCTTCGTCGGCGTTGCACACCACGTACTTCTGCCCCGCCCCGGCATCACGCACGGTGCGCCACTTGATGCCGGCAGGGAACGCTGCACCGCCACGGCCGCGCAAGCCGGAATCGAGCACGGCAGCGACCACATCGGCACCCTCAAGCGCCACCGCAGCCTCAAGGCCGGCGAAGCCACCGTGGGCGCGGTAGTCGTCCAGCGACAACGGGCGGGTTATGCCGGCGCGGGCGAACAGCAGGCGTTGTTGAGTCTTCAGGTAGGGGATGGCTTCAACTGGCCCCAAGGCCAGCGAGTGGCCGCCAGGTTCGCCAGCCAAGGCATCGAGCAACCCCGGCACGTCCTGCGGCGTGACCGGGCCAAACCCCAGGCGACCTTGCGCGCTGTCGCTTTCGATCAGCGGCTCCAGCCAGTACAGCCCACGGGAGCTGGTACGCAGGATTTCCAGTGGCAACTGGCGGCGCTCGGCTTCGCGCTGCAAGGCATCGACAACCTGATCGGCACCCACGGCGCGGGCAACCGAATCACAGGAGATGTACAGCTTCAGCATGTCGCGTCCTCCCGGCAACCGTCGACCAGGGCACGCAGCCGCTCCGGGGTCAGGCGCGCGTGTAGCTGGCCATCGAGCTCCAGCGCCGGCGAACAGGCGCAGGCGCCCAGGCAGTAAACCGGGCGCAGGCTGATGGCGCCGTCGGCACTGGTGCCATGGTCGTCCAGTGCCAGTTGCTCGCGCAGTTGCGCGGCCAGGGCTTCGGCGCCACGGCTCTGGCATGACTCGGCGCGGCACAGGCGCAAGGTGTGGCGTGCCGGTGGCGCAGTCCGGAAATCGTGATAGAAGCTGATAACCCCGCGCACCTCGGCCAGGCTGAGGTTGAGGGCATGGGCAATTTCAGGTACAGCGGCATCGGGGATGTAGCCCAGGTCCTGCTGGATGGCATGCAGGATCGGCAACAGGGCGCCGGGGGTACCCTGGTCGCGGGCCAGAATGCGTTGGATAACGGGCAGGTGGAGCAATTCATCAGGCATACAGCGGACCTCGGCATCACGGACCCTGCCCGATCATTGTGCGGGCAGATGTCCGGCGTGTTCTGCTGCGGCACGCCGACCACGTCACGGTTGCGCGGTAGCGGCGGCCTCCTCGCCCCCGGCCGCGCATCTGTGTGCGCTGGTCCGAAGGCATCCTGCAAGCATGGCACTTGTGGGGCCGGGGGGTTGTGTGCGAGCGACCAGGCGCATTCTGAAACCGACCGTTGGTTATCGATGGAGCGCCAGTCGGGGTGCCAAGTGCACGCCGTGAGGTTCGAGGTGACCATGAACCAGGCGCCACCCCGTCAGGATCACGGCGTGCCCTTGCCCTCCACCGCCTTGGCCGTTTCCTGCTTCGCGGGTAAACACATGCCACTCGGCCACGCCAGCCACGTCCCGTCTTAGCGATACGTGAACAAGCATGAAAAATTATTTATCAAGATGAATTATCATTTGGTTTGAATTCTCATTATCATCGCGAGCACACGCCACAATCACTTCCCGCCCCAGGACTCGCCCCTTGAAACGTCACCTTCCCGCCCGCCTGCTGCTGGCCGGCGCATGCAGCGCGCTGCCCGTCGTTCACGCCGCCGACAACCTGACCCTGCCCGCGACCCAGATCGACAGCACCCGCGAACCTGTTGATGGCACCAGCCAAGGCTACGAGGGCCGGGCTTCTTCCAGCACCACCAAGCTAGGCCTGACCGACAGGCAGACGCCACAGGCCGTGACCACCATTACCCGGCAGGCACTGGACGACTTCAAGATCACCGGTATCAAGGACGCCTTGCGGGCAGCACCTTCGGTAACCGTCGAGCAAACCGAAACCGACCGCACCGAGTTCACCTCGCGCGGCTTCGATATAGGCACTTTCGAGTACGACGGCATGGGCATGCCTTTCGTCAGCAGCACGCTGGTGGGCGACCAGGACCTGGCGGAATACGAGCAGATCGATGTGCTGCACGGCGCCAACGGTTTGATGAGCGGTGCCGGCAACCCGTCTGCCACGGTCAACTTCGTGCGCAAACGGCCCACAGACACCTTTCAGGCTCAAGTCGACACCAGCGTCGGCTCGTGGGACAGCCGGCGCATCGACATCGACGTGGGCGGCCCGCTGACCGACAGCGGCAATGTGCGTGGCCGCTTCATCTATTCCCACGACAAGGGCAACTCGTGGATGGACCGCTACAGCCACGAGCGCAATGTGGCCGCTGGCCTGCTGGCATTCGACGTGTCCGACGCCGACACCGTGACGGTGGGCTTTTCCCAGCACAACAGTGACTCCAATGGCAGCACCTGGGGCAACCTGCCACTGGTGGACAGCAACGGCAATGCCATCCACTACAGTGGGCGCAGCAACAGCATCGGGCAACCCTGGACCTACTGGAACCTGCACACCCAGCGGGCCTTCGTCGAGCTCAAGCATGATTTCGGCAATGACTGGAACGCCACGCTCACCGCCACCGGGGTGCAGGAAAAACAGAACACCAACATGCTCTACGTTGGCTCGGTCACCGGTGATGTCGCCGACGCCTATGCCAACCATACGCGCAGCGAAGCCCACCAGTTGCTGGGCGAGGCCAAAGTGCAGGGCCCGTTCAGCCTGTTCGGACGCGAGCATCAGCTGACCTTCGGCGCCGCCTATGGCCGCACGCACCAGAAAGGCCAGGAGTACGACGAAGACCTGGAGCACGGTAGCGCCTTCCAGACCTCGTTCCCAGGGATTCTGGCGGGTACTACGCCCATGCCCGCGTTCGGCGTCACCAGCGAAACCCTGGGGCAGAATTTTCAGGACACGCAAAAAAGTCTGTACGCCGGGGCACGCTTCAGCCTTGCCGATGACCTGCACTGGATCGCCGGTGCACGCATGCTCAGCGCCGACGGCAAGGGCGATAGCTATGGCACGGCGCACGACACGCGCGAGCACGGCAAGATCACGCCCTACACAGGCCTGGTCTACGACCTGAACGACGCCTGGAGCGTGTACGGTAGCTGGACCAAGATCTACAACCCGCAATACGTGTCGGGCAGCGATAATTCGGTACTCGACCCGCTGGAAGGCAAAAGCATGGAGGTGGGTGTCAAGGGCAGCGTGATGGATGAGCGCCTGCACCTGACGGCAGCGCTGTTCAAGACCGAGCAACGCAACGTGGCGGTGGATGCGGGGTACAACGGCATTCAGGAAATCTACACAGGCGAAGACTACAAGAGCCATGGCGTCGAGCTGCAGGCCTCTGGCGAGGTCATGCCCGGCCTGGACGTGCTAGGCGGCTACACCTATGTGCGCATCGACGATGACAATGGCGAACGGGCGCGCAAGTATGTGCCCACCCACAGTTTCCGTGGCATGGTCACCTATCGGCTGCCGAGCCTGCCGCAGATGAAAGTCGGCACCCGCCTCAGCTGGCAGACTGCAGTCGAGAACGATAGCAACAGCGCCATCCACCAGAACGCCTACGGCCTGGTTGATTTGATGGCCAGCTACGACATCGACAGTAACTGGAGCACGTCGCTGAACCTGAATAACGTCACTGACCGCAAGTACCTGCTGTCGTTGTATAACAACGCGACCACAGCCAGCTATGGTGCTCCGCGCAACCTGACGGCTTCGGTGACGTGGAAGTATTGAAGCACCAGGTAATGTGTGTCAGAGCGGGGCCACGAAGGCGACACCGCGCTGGATTGCACAGGCTGGACTGCCCCCGCACGTTGGAGACAGCTCCATCGAGCGGCGGCAGTCCAGGGAGGCGAAGGGCAGCGTGCGACTGGATTCAGTCGGCCGCCTGCACCGCTGCGGTGTCGGCCACCGGGGCCTGCGCTTTTGCCTTCGCCCGATTGCGGCGGTCCTGGCTACGCTGCCGCGAAGCTTGTTGCTTGGCATGCAGTGCCTGGGCGGCGGTCACGGTACCCGCAACCTGGCCAGCCAAATCAAGGCGCGGTGCGTTCTCTTGCATGCTCGCCCAGTAGCGGGAGCCCCGGCACCAGGTGGAAATACCCAGCTTCAGCTGTTCGCGGGTTAGGCCGAGCAGTTCAAGGTGTTGCTCGGCATCCTTGAAAATGCCCTCCTTGAGCGGCACCTTGGGGGCCGGGTTGACCGGGAAGGCCAACGGAAAATGCTTCTGCAAAGGCCAGATCGCAGCCACCGCCGGATCCTGCTCACGCGGCTTCGCCTGCGAGGACGGCTTGCGCTTTGGCTGTTTCGCGCTCTCGGCCTTTACCTGCTGTTTTTCCGCCCGCAGGCGGTCGCGTAGCTCTGCTAGTTGTTCAAAACCCATCGTTCAATTCACTGCTTGAAGTTGATTGCGTGGTGCAAGGATAACAAATGCAGCCCCTACAGTGTTTGCAGGTCATCTTTCCATCAGCTGAACACCCAAAGCACACGCGTGGGCTTGTCGGTGAGGTTGGCATAACGAAAGCTGGCATGAGGCTGCAACTGGAAACTGTCACTGGCGCGCAGCGTTACCGGTTCACCGCCGTCCAGCCACACCGTCAGTTCGCCCTCGAGCACGAAGCAGCCCTGCTCCGAGCTGTCATCCAGGTACTCCTCGCCGCTGCTAGCCCCCGGGTCGAGGTGGCTGTCGAGCATGGAGAACGCGCCACTGATCGTGGGGGACGCCAGTACATCGGTGATGCCACCCGCCAGGTGCAGGGTACGGCGCTCGTGAGGGCGGGTGACCCAGTCGAGTTCGCGGGGCTTGTCCAGCTTGTAGAAATAGGCCGTGGAGACGCCGAGCTCCTCGCTGATTGCCGTCAGGTCTGCCACGGTCGGGCGCGATACTCCGCGCTCGACCTGGGACAGAAAGCCCACCGACCGGCCGATGCGCTGAGCCAGCTCGCCCAAGGTCAGGCCCTTGAACTTGCGCAAGTCGCGAATCAGTACGGCCAGGCCTTCGATCTCTTCGTGCACTTTCATAGTTGAATCGCGACTTTCGGACGGGAAAATAATGCCCTGAAAAGTACAGGATTCACCTCGCAAAGCAAAATGCTTCACACAGCACTCGACGCGGTCGCCCGCCGGAGCGGCCGCGCGGGGGCTGGACGATAGGCCCGTCCTTAGCGAACAGCCTCGTAGGTCAGGTCCAGGCACTTACGCGCCTTTTCCACCAATTCGTCGATCTCTTCGGTGCTGATCACCAGTGGCGGCGCGATGATCATGGTGTCGCCCACCGCGCGCATGATCAGGCCGTTGTCGAAGCAGTGCTGGCGGCAGATCATGCCCACGCCTTTGCCTTCATGGCGGGTGCGGGTGGCCTTGTCTTTCACCAGTTCGATCGCACCGAGCATACCAAGCCCGCGCACTTCGCCGACCAGCGGGTGGTCGGCCAGTTCGCGCAAGCGCTGCTGCAGATAGGGCGCGGTCTTCTCTTGTACCTGCGCAATGATCTGCTCGTCACGCAGGATGCGCAGGTTTTCCAGCGCCACTGCCGCCGCCACCGGGTGGCCGGAATAGGTGAAGCCGTGGTTGAAGTCGCCACCCTCGCTGATGACCTTGGCCACCTCGTCACGCACGATCACCCCGCCCATGGGGATATAGCCAGAAGTCAGGCCCTTGGCGATGGTCATCAGGTCAGGCTTGAGGTCATAGTAGTCGCTACCGAACCACTTGCCGGTACGGCCGAAGCCGCAGATCACTTCGTCGGCAACGAACAGGATGTCGTACCTGGCGAGGATCTCCTTCACCTTCGGCCAGTAGCTGTGCGGCGGAATGATCACGCCGCCGGCGCCCTGGATCGGTTCGGCTATGAAGGCAGCGATGTTGTCTTCGCCCACTTCGAGGATCTTCTTCTCCAGCTGCTCGGCTGCCCACACACCGAACTCGGCCTCGGTCATGTCGCCGCCCTCACCGAACCAGTAAGGCTGCGGGATGTGCACGATATCCGGGATCACCCCGCCTTGCTGGTGCATGCCGCTCATGCCACCCAGCGCGGCGCCTGCCACGGTGGAGCCGTGGTAGCCGTTGACACGGCCAATGATCACCTTCTTGCTGCCCTGCCCCTTCAGTGCCCAGTAATGCCGGACCATACGCAGTACGGTGTCATTGCCTTCGGAGCCGGAACCGGTGAAGAACACATGCCGCATGCCTTGCGGGGCCACGTCGGCAATTGCCTTGGCCAGCTCCAGCGCAGGAGGGTGCGCGGTCTGGAAAAACAGGTTGTAGTAAGGCAACTGCTTCATCTGCTGGCTGGCAACCTCGGCCAGCTCATCGCGGCCATAGCCGACCGCCACGCACCACAGCCCAGCCATGCCGTCGAGAATCTTGTTGCCTTCGCTGTCCCAGAGGTACACGCCCTTGGCCGAGGTGATGATGCGCGGGCCCTTCTTGGCCAGCTGTTTCACATCACTGAAGGGGGCCAGGTGATGGTCACGGCTCAGCGCCTGCCAGGCCTGGGTCTGCGAATTCTGTTCACTCATTGTCTTCACTCCATCAGTTTGCGCAGCCGTGCTACGCGGGTACTTTCTTGTGGTTGGAAATGCCGCGGCTCAGGCGCTCAGCAACAGCCGCTGGCGCAGCACCGAGCGCTGCCGACAGGCCTTGCCAAACGACTGGAAGAGGGTCAGGTACTGCGGGTTATCCATGACCTGGAACTCGGGGTGCCACTGCACGGCCAAGGCAAAGCCCTTGGCGTTGTCGACCGAAATGGCCTCTACCAGGCCGTCCGGCGCCAACGCTTCCACCCTCAGCCCAGGGGCCAGTACATCAATGCCTTGGCCGTGGATGGAATTGACGTCGAAGATCGCCGGCAAACCCATGCGGTCAAGCAGGCCGCCAGGCTGTACGTGCATGGTATGGCGAGGGCCATATTGCTTTTCGATCGGCTCGCCCTTGCCTTCGCGGTGGTCCATGAACACGCCAGCCTCGTGAACTTTCTGGTGCAGGGTGCCCCCCAGCGCCACGTTCATTTCCTGAAAACCTCGGCAAATGCCCAGTACCGGCACGCCGGCGGCGATAGCCGCACGCATCAGCGGCAACGTGGTGGCATCTCGCAGCGGGTCGTGCCGGGTACCCTCGGCACTGGTCGGACCGTTGTAGTGAAACGGCTCGATGTTGGACGGCGAACCGGTGAAGATCAGCCCGTCCACTACGTCGAGGATATCGGCGCTGTCCATCAGTTCGCCCAGGCTGGGTATTACGATGGGCAGGCCACACGCTGCCTTGGCTGCCGCGCGCGCGTACTTCTCGGCGATGGTCTGGGTGGCATGCTGCTCAATCATGCTGGTGCATGCGGTAATGCCAATAACGGGCACACGTGGCATATCTTCCTCCGGCAAATCGGTATTGCGCGTGGTGTTGAAAACGTGGGGTTGACGGTGTCGTCCGAACGCTGCAACTACAGGAACCAGCGGTATTCGCGGGCATCGATGTGGCGCATGAAGTCCAGTTGCTCCTGGTATTTGTTCTCGCAATAGACCATCACGAACTCACTGCCCAGGCCTTGGTTGAGCACCGGGTGGTGGCGCATCGCGGCCAAGGCACTGAGGGCATCCTTGGGGAAATCGATGCCGCTCTGGCGGTTGTCATTCAGTGGCGCAATGGGTTCGACGCCGCGGTCCAGGCCGTGCTCCATCCCGGTCAGGATGGCCGCCAGCACCAGGTACGGGTTGGCGTCCGCGCCGGCCAGGCGATGTTCGATACGCAGGTTGCGCGGGTCGGACTCGGGGATGCGAATGCACGCATCGCGATCCTCGAAGCCCCAACTGGCCTTGCTTGCCGCATTGACCATGGCCCCATAGCGGCGGTAGGCATTGTGGTTGGGGGCAAAGATCGGCATGCAGTGCGGCAGCAGCTCCAGGCAACCCGCTACCGCATGGCGCAGCTTGCGTTGTTCTGCGCTCGCCAGGATGTTGTTGCCTTCGCTGTCATACAGGCTGACATGCACATGCATGCCGCTGCCCGGTGCATCCAGATACGGCTTGCTCATGAAGCTGGCGCGATAGCCGTGCTTCATCGCGATACCGCGGGTACTGCGGCAGAACAGCGCTGACCAGTCCGCCGCACTGAGGGCATCTTCACTGTGCGAGAAGTTGATCTCGAACTGGCCTGGGCCCAGTTCGGCGGTGATGACGTTGGCCGGCACGCCCTGCTCGTTGGCGCCATCGACCATTTCGTGCAGCACCGACGAGAATCGCGACAGGCGCTCGATGTGCATGTTCGGCTGGTCGTCTTGGTCGCCGGTCGCCGTGTCGCGGGGGTACTGTGGCAGGCCGTTGTCCAGCTTGCGGTCAAACAGGTAGAACTCCAGTTCGAACGCCACTACCGGGTGGATCCCGCGCCGGGCCAGGCGCTGTAGCACGCGGGCCAGCACCTCACGGGGCTCGAACTCGATCGGCTCGGCGGTGCCATCGGAGGTGATCAGCATCTGGGCGACCACTTCCTTCTCCCAGCACACCGGCTTCAGGGTACCTGGGACCAGTCGCCGCGCGGCATCCGGGTCGCCATCGGCGAAGCAGTAGTCACCGATCGGGTAGAGGCCACCCTGGGTCCCCAGCAGCACGCAGTTTTGCGGCAGCTTCAGCGGCGCGCCAGCTGCGACTTTTTCCAGCATGTCCATGGGATAACGCTTGCCGTAGAAGTGCCCGGGAATGTCCAGCGCAATCAGGTCGACATAGCGTATCGCCGGGTGCTGCGCCCGGAACGAACGCACTTCAGTCAGCAGATCCGGAAAGATGACACTCATCTTCTTATCCTTGTGAGGTGAACGAATTCAATTGAAGACCCAGAGCACGCGGGTGGGCTTTGCCGTCAGGTTGGCGTAACGGAACTGCGCGTGGGGTTGCAGCTGGAAGCAGTCGGATGCTGCGGGGCTTGCTCAGGTTGTAGAAGTGGGCGGTCGATACGCCGAGCGCTTCGCTGATCGCAGTCAGGTCGGCAACGGTCGGGCGCGACACTGCGCGTTCGACCTGGGACAGAAAAAGGATCGCGAGGGCTTCGACCTCTTCGTGCATCTTCATCGCTTCGGACTGCCGTGAAATTTTTAGAGTTATTTTTCATGAAAAATTACACGAAAAATTTCACGAGTCAAGCCACCCACCTGAAATGCGCACACCCGAACCGGGGGCCGACACGGGTTTCTTTACAGCGTTTCAAGGAGTAGCCTCGCCGGTGAGACTTCCCAGCCCGGCCCTCCATCGTCATGCCAAACGGTTTCCCAGCACTGCCTTCGCTCAATGCACTCCGTGTGTTTGAAGTGGTTGCCCGCCACCTCAACTTCCGCCTTGCTGCCGAGGAACTGGGGGTGACCCAGGCAGCTGTCGCCCAACAGATAAGAGGGCTGGAAGCGAGTTTGGCGCTTCGTTTGTTCCAGCGCCTGCCCCGCGGTCTGGCGTTGACCGATGCGGGTGTGGGCTACAGCGGCAGCATTCGCAGTGCCTTGGCCATGATCGATGAGGCAACCCGCCTGCTAAGGCCGCAAGCTGCACACCTTACGGTCAGCGTTACCCCGACCTTTGCCTCGAAATGGCTCATTCCCAGGCTGGGCAACTTTGCCCAGAGCCACCCGGACATCGATCTGCGTGTGCTGGCCACGGACAGGCTTTCCCACTTCAACACCGATGGCGTGGACATCGCTGTACGCTATGGCCAGCCCGAAGTTGGAGCGGGCCTGAACAGCGAGCTCCTGATGGAACAGTGCATCGTTGCCGTGGCCAGCCCCAGGCTGCTTGAAGGGCACGAAGGTCCCGTCAGCTTCGAGCAACTGCAGGACTTCGTCATGCTTCACGATGCCCATGATTTTTGGCCTCGGTTCCTTGCACAGCTGTTTGCGCTGCATGCTCGACCGACAGCCAGGCATCTGCGGTTCAACCAGACCTCATTGGCCATCGATGCAGCCATCAGTGGCCAGGGCATTGCCCTGGCCAGCCTGGCATTCGTCCGTGATGACATCGCCGCGGGCAGGCTGACCCAGGTCTTCACTGAGCAGATGAGGCTCGACAAGTCGTTCTACCTGGTATGGCCACGCAAGATGCAGCAGCCAGATTCGTTGACCGTGGTACAGCGGTGGCTGAAACAGCAAGTTGCCGATAGTTAATCTACTGCCACGGACAATTTCAGCTACCTCCCTTGCTGCAAGAGCTACTGCTAATGTGAATGCACTCACGTAACGGCATTCAATTTTTGGGAGGCAGCATGTCAGTAGAAAAAGTAGCGATTATCACCGCCGGTGGCAGCGGCATGGGCGCAGCGGCAGCCCGCCGCCTGGCCGCCGACGGGTTCAAGGTTGGCATCCTCTCATCTTCCGGCAAAGGCGAGGCATTGGCTGCAGAGCTTGGCGGCATTGGTGTAACCGGCAGCAACCAGTCGGTTGCAGACTTGCAGCGCCTGGTCGAGGCCGTGGTGGAAAAATGGGGCCGTATCGACGTGCTGGTCAACAGTGCCGGCCACGGTCCACGCGCCCCCATCCTGGAGATCAGCGACGAGGACTGGCACAAGGGCATGGAGACCTACCTGCTCAATGTCATTCGCCCGACGCGTCTGGTAACGCCGTACATGCAACGCCAGAAGGGCGGTGTGATCATCAATATTTCCACCGCCTGGGCGTTCGAGCCGAGCGAACTGTTCCCGACTTCGGCGGTGTTCCGCTCAGGCCTGGCCGCATTCAGCAAGATCTTCGCCGACAACTTCGCAGCGGACAACGTGCGCATCAACAACATCCTCCCCGGCTGGATCGATAGCCTGCCGGCCACCGACCAACGGCGTGACAGCGTGCCGCTCAAGCGCTACGGCACCAGCGACGAAATCGCTGCCACCATCGCATTTCTGGCCAGCGAAGGTGCTGCCTACATCACCGGGCAGAACATCAAGGTCGATGGCGGCGTAACACGCAGCGTCTGATTGAACGGGAGCGCAGGGCGTCGCTATTACCTGGTAGTCAAGCCGGAAGCGAGCTTGCTCCCGCGACTATCTGCTTCCAGATAGTGATGCAGTTTGTCACCCAACACTTCGAACGCTTTGACGATCCGTTTTATCTTGCGAAGGTCACTGTGCATCGCGATCCACACATCGACGTCAAAGCCGAAACTGTCTGGCAGTACGTGTACCAACCCGTGGCTTCGGGCGATGGGCGCCGGGCACAGACCGAAGCCCAACCCCGCCTTCAGCGCAGCCAGTTGCGCGAGGTGGTGATCGGTGGCAATCACGAAATGCTGGCCGGCTTCACACAGCCCGGCATCCACCAGGCGGCGAAGGTCGGCTGAGCGTCTGTCCGGCCCGATCAGCGGCCGCTGGCGCAACGACATCAGGCTCTCGGGGTCGCCGTAACGCGCCAGGCAGGCAGCACTGGCATGAATACCGACCCGCAAGCTGCCGACGCGCCGAGTCACGATATCCGCTTCTACAGGGCGCATCAGGCGTACGGCTATATCCGACTGCAGCCTGGCGATGTCTTCCAGTGCGTCCCCAATGCTTAGCTCAAGCTTCAGCCCCGGGTGGCTGTAGTGGAAGCTTTGCAGTAGAGCGGGCAGCACCTCTACCCCCAGCAATTCGCCACAGGTCAGCCTTACCGTGCCGTGGTCCATCGATGTTTCAGCGCTGGCCGCGCGGTTGAAGGCTTGCGCAGCGAGATCCATGGCTTCGGCATGGTCAATAAGGCGCCGCGCCCCGCTTGTGGCTGTCAAGCCCGTGGGCGTGCGGGTAAACAGGCTAAAACCCAGAGCCTGCTCAAGGTTGTCGAGGCGTCGGCGAGCCGTCGCTTGTGCTATCCCCAACAGCTTCGCAGCACCGCTCAGGCTGCCGGAGCGCAACACCGCGAGGAACACCTGCTGGCTTTCCCATTCAAGGGTGTTCATACATTCCTGACCAACGGTTGCTCCTTTTTTGCGCTTCTGCCCAAGCGTGTGAACAGGGGATCATGTGCCCTGTACTTTTCCGTGCGCCATTGTAAGGAGTCGACGCATGAGATTCACCGGTCAATGCCAATGTGGGCTCGTCAAGGTCGAAATCGCAGCGCAGCAACTGCCCGCGCTGTATGCCTGCCATTGCCTCAACTGTCAGCGCTGGAGCGGCAGTTCATTCGCCTTGCATATGCTATGCGCAGCGTCAGCAGTGGGGGTGGCGGGCGAAACGGCGACCTACGTGCGTGAGCACCAAGGGCACACGTCCAGGCAGCATGCCTGTGGCGTGTGTCACACCCGGCTGTTCAATGAGACCACAGCAGCGCCCGGCATGCGTGTGGTGCGGGCCGGGATGCTGGAGGGGTCAGAGCATTTCGAGCCGGTTGCGCACATCTGGACACGACGCAAGCAACCGTGGCTGGTGTTGCCGCCAGCCACTGCGCAATGGGAGGAAAGCCCGACGCCCGAGGCATTCGCCGCCGCACTGGGGTCTCAGCCTCGCCATACCCACGCATCATGACGTTGATAAGCTGTTTGCACATTTTTGACCCTTTTTTCACACGCTGTGCGAGACATTAGCTACATCCCCTACGTGTGATAGACCTTGCCCGCCTAGCAGCGGGCTTTCTTTTGCCCGCAACTTCCCCTGGCTCGCGAGCAGCCAGTCGACTACCCAAGCCAGGTCAGCTACGCTGGCCCTTCCCTCCTGCACGGAAGCGCCAATGAGCGAGACATACCAAGGAAGCTGCCTGTGCGCAGCGGTCGGTTACCTGTTACTCACCCCACCCAAAGCAGTGAGCCATTGCCATTGCAGCCAGTGCCGCAAAAGCCACGGAGCCGCGTTCGCCTCGTACGGCAGCGTACCGCGCAACATGCTGCGCATTGTGCGCGGTGCCACCAGCATCAAGCGCTTTGCCTCTTCACCAGCAGTCGTGCGCGAGTTCTGCACAGCGTGCGGCTCTAGCTTGTTCTGGTCACGCTCCCAAGGTGAGTTTGCCGGCTGGGTTTCCATAGCGCTGGGTACGCTTGATACACCGTTCCTGCCCAGGAAGCAGAAACATATACACCTCGATTCCGCTGCCCCATGGCATACCCCCTGCAGCCCTGCCCTTCAGCCTGACTGACAGTGCAAAGCCCCCTCGTATGGCCCGTGCACCTTTGATGATCGGGCCCTGTCTATTCGCAGTCGACGCCAGGCCATCGCGGGCACAAAAAAGCCCAGCACACGCTGGGCTTTCTGCACACTAAAGCGGGTACCGCATAAAGGCTTTCAAATCATCGATCATTCTTCGAAGATGAGCCGACAGCGTTGCTGAGACCTTTTGCATTATGATCGCCTGGAGTCGTGCCAGAGATGGCCGTGGATTTGGACAAACCGCGAGTATCCTTGGAGTGAGCGATACCCGAGGTGGTGGTTCCATGACCGTTGTCGCTGTTGCGCGAGCTGCCGTACCGATTGCCGCTTACGCCATGATCGCGTGTCGCCTTTCCAGCGTGATCGCTTGCGAAGCCTTTACCATTTCCGCTATGTCCGCCCTTGCCTCCTCCGTGCCCACCGCCGTTACCTCCGCCATGACCGCCACCGCCGCCACCGCCACCGCCACCGCCACCGCCACCGCCACCACCTTTGGCATAGGCTGAACTGATTGGGGAGATATCGGCAGGCAAGAATGCCGTCAGCCCAAGTGCCAGTGCACAAGCAAAGACAGCAACCAAGGGTTTTCTCAATTTATTCGGCTCCAAAGGCGCGGGGATATACAGCGTCGCATTCTGACCTGAGGCAAGCATTTAAGTTCTGGCATCCCGACAGAATGCTGATTGCTCGTGAAAACAACTACAGGCGTAAAACATGAGGTGCCGCATCACGTACCCGATTGATAGTCTCAGCCGAATGGCAGAAGCTGTAACGTGCAAGTCGGGCGGCGGACGGCCGCATCCAATGGTGAGCCCATGAGCATGTCCGTTTCCCTCCAGACCAGCCGCAGCGCCTGGGCAGTGTTCCTGATTTTTTTGCGCCTGGGGCTGACATCCTTCGGCGGCCCAATCGCCCACCTCGGCTATTTCCGGGATGAATTCGTGGTACGTCGACAGTGGCTAAGCGAGCGCTGCTATGCCGATTTGGTCGCCCTTTGCCAGTTTCTACCGGGCCCCGCCAGTAGTCAGGTTGGCATCGCGGTTGGGCTGGCGCGTGCAGGCTACGGCGGCGCACTGGCTGCATGGGTGGGGTTCACATTACCTTCCGCGGTCGCACTGATACTCTTCGCGCAGGGTATCGCCAACCATGGCGACGCCCTGCCTGCTGGCGCACTGCACGGTTTGAAAGTTGTGGCCGTGGCGGTCGTCGCTCAGGCGGTGTGGGGTATGGCGCGCAACCTGTGTCCGGATGCGCCTCGTATCACGCTCATGGCAGTGGCGACCTGCTTCATGCTGCTGTTCCCCTCGGCCTTGGCGCAAGTCGGGGTCATTGTTATGGCCGCAGCAACGGGGCTGTTGCTGTTCAAACCGCAGTCATGTGGCGCTCATGAGCCACTGCCCATTGGCATCCGGCGTGGCGTCGGTGTTTTCTGGCTTTGCCTGTTCTTTGCGTTGCTGTTGGGTTTGCCGATCCTGGCGGGTTGGCATACATCCCCGTTACTGTCGATGATCGATGCCTTCTACCGCGCCGGATCGCTGGTCTTCGGTGGCGGGCATGTAGTGCTGCCGTTGTTGCAGGCGGAAGTTGTGCCTTCTGGCTGGGTCGATAACGATGCCTTCCTGGCTGGCTATGGGGCCGCGCAGGCTGTTCCGGGGCCACTATTCACCTTCGCGGCCTTTCTTGGCGCCTCTATGAACCAGGCGCCCAATGCCTGGTCAGGAGGGCTGATCTGCCTACTGGCGATTTTCGCGCCTTCATTTTTTCTGGTGGCCGGCGCCTTGCCGTTTTGGGAGCATTTACGCCGCAATGCACGTACTCAAGCGGCCCTGCAGGGCATCAATGCTGCTGTCGTAGGTTTATTGCTCGCCGCGCTCTATCAACCGGTCTGGACGCGTGCAATTCACGCTCCACAAGACTTTGGCCTGGCGTTGATTGCACTGATCGCCCTGCTGTTCTGGAAGCTACCAGCGTGGTTGGTCGTGCTCGGCAGCGGCGTGCTGGGGGCGCTGTTGAATAGCGCTCCGTGAAACCATGAGGTCAGCTGGCTGCCTTTACCATTAGCCTCGCACAGGCAGTGACCCAATACCTGACCGGCTCCAGATAGCCGTTTAATGCGCAGACGTGCTTGCACGAAACATATGGAAATACGTATATTCGATTTTCCATATATCTTGGTGCCGCCATGATCTCTCCACCTGATGTCTTCAAGAGCCTGTCTGATGAGACCCGCGCTCGCGCCACCCTGCTGATCTTCAGCCTGGGAGAGCTGTGCGTCTGTGAACTGATGTGCGCACTGGACGATAGCCAACCCAAGATCAGCCGCCACCTCGCACAACTGCGCAGCAGTGGCATGCTGCTGGACCGTCGTCAGGGGCAATGGGTGTATTACCGCCTCAACCCGGATCTGCCTGCGTGGGTGCACGACATGTTGCAGGTGACCTTGCTGGCCAACTCGCAGTGGCTGGCAGACAACTCCCTTCGGCTGAAGAACATGGACGGCCGCCCCGTCCGTGATCTCGCCTGCTGCTAATTTTCACCAAGCGAGATTTCTCATGCTGGTCGCAATTGCCGTCTTTGTTTTCACACTCGTTCTGGTTATCTGGCAGCCCAAGGGCCTGGGCGTCGGATGGAGTGCTGCGCTAGGTGCCATTATCGCGTTGATTGTCGGCGCCGTTTCGCTGCAAGACATTCCAACCGTGTGGGCCATCGTCTGGAATGCCACCGCGACCTTCATCGCGGTCATCATCATCAGCTTGCTGTTGGACGAGGCCGGGTTCTTTGAGTGGGCCGCGCTGCACGTGGCACGCTGGGCGAACGGCAGCGGCTACCGCCTGTTCGCCTTTTGCGTGCTGCTCGGCGCCGCGGTATCGGCGCTGTTTGCAAACGATGGTGCGGCGCTGATCCTGACCCCCATCGTCATGTCGATGCTGCTCGCGCTACGTTTCTCGCCTGCTGCGACACTCGCCTTTGTCATGGCCGCGGGCTTTATTGCCGACACCGCAAGCCTGCCGCTGGTGGTCTCCAACCTGGTCAACATTGTGTCGGTCGATTACTTCGGCCTGGGTTTCGCTGAATACGCGTCGGTGATGGTGCCGGTGAACATCGCCAGCGTGGCGGCCACCCTGCTGGTCCTTTTGCTGTTTTTCCGCCGGGATATCCCGAAACATTACGCGCTCGATGCGCTGAAGGAACCGAGCGAGGCGATTCATGACCCCGCCACCTTCAAAGTCGGTTGGTGGGTGCTGGTGGGGTTGCTGACAGGCCTGTTTGCACTGGAGCCTATGGGTATCCCCATCAGTGCGGTGGCTGCCGTCTGTGCAGCAATTCTCTTCGCCGTTGCCGCTCGCGGCCACCGCATCTCAACCCGCCGAGTGCTGCGGGAAGCGCCGTGGCAGGTGGTGATCTTCTCCCTCGGCATGTACCTGGTGGTGTACGGGCTGAAGAACGCCGGCCTCACGGACACGCTCACCCACCTGCTCGACCGGCTAGCCGAACAGGGACTGTGGAGCGCCACTATTGGCACAGGGTTGATCTCCGCGCTGCTGTCCTCGGTCATGAACAACATGCCCACCGTGCTGGTTGGCGCGTTGTCAATCCAGGCCAGCGAGGCGCAGGGGCTGGTGCGTGAGGCGATGATCTACGCCAACGTCATTGGCTGTGACCTCGGCCCGAAAATCACCCCCATCGGCAGCCTCGCCACGCTGCTCTGGCTACACGTGCTGGAGCGCAAAGGCATGCGCATCACCTGGGGCTACTACCTCAGAGTCGGGATCATGCTGACCCTGCCGGTTTTGCTGATTACCCTTTCGGCCCTGGCCCTGCGCCTGAGCCTCTAAGATCCACCAAGAAGCGGAGGAGTCTTCCATGCGAGTCCTGTTCATGTGCACGGCCAACAGCTGCCGCAGCATCCTTTCCGAGGCCCTGTTCAACCACCTCGCTCCGGCAGGTTTCGAAGCGATCAGTTCGGGCAGCTTCCCCAAGGGGCAGGTATTGCCCCGTAGCCTGAGCACCCTGGAGCAAGCCGGTATTTCGACTGCTGGCCTGAGCAGCAAGGGCAACGACGCATTCGAGGGCAACCCACCGGACATTGTCATTACCGTCTGCGACAAGGCTGCTGGCGAAGCCTGCCCGGTGTATTTCGGGCCCGCGCTGAAGTCGCACTGGGGGCTGGAAGACCCATCGGATGTGGTGGGTGACGAGGCCCAAGTCAACGCGGCTTTCCACGCCACGCTGGCCCACATCGAATCGCGCTGCCGGGCCTTCTTCGCCCTTCCGTTCGCTAGCCTCGACCGTGATCAGCTCAAGCACGAGCTGGATCGTATCGGCATGCAATAAGCAGGAGTCAGCAATGTCCGAGCATCTCCCTAACATCGACCTCGCGTTGTTCGGCCTGCCACCGACGGCCACCGTTGCCAGCGAGCACAAACCACGCATCCTGCTGTTGTATGGATCCACCCGCGAACGCTCCTTCAGTCGCTTACTGGTGGAAGAAGCCGCACGCCTGCTGGAACACTTCGGCGCCGAGACCCGTACCTTCGACCCTTCAGGCCTGCCGCTGCCTGACGATGCGCCGGTGGAGCACCCCAAAGTGCAGGCGTTGCGTGAGCTGGTGCAATGGTCGGAGGGCCAGGTCTGGTGCTCGCCGGAGCGCCATGGAGCGATGTCTGCGGTGTTCAAGGCACAGATCGACTGGATTCCCCTGGCGTTAGGCGCCGTTCGTCCCACCCAGGGTAAAACCCTGGCGGTGATGCAGGTGTGTGGCGGCTCGCAGTCGTTCAACGTCGTCAACCAGTTGCGGGTGCTTGGCCGCTGGATGCGGATGTTCACTGTGCCGAACCAGTCGTCGGTACCCAAGGCCTACCTGGAGTTCGATGAAGCCGGGCGCATGAAACCGTCGCCGTACTACGACCGCCTGGTTGATGTCATGGAGGAGCTGGTGAAGTTCACCTTGCTGCTGCGCGACCGCAAGGAATTCCTGGTAGACCGTTATTCGGAGCGCAAAGAAAGCGCTGAACAGCTATCGGCTCGCGTCAACCAACGTTCGATCTGAATCGAAAGATGCCTGGCTGGCCGAACAGAAACATGACACGAAGCTGCATTCACGAAGGGAAGGTATCGGGTAAGAGATGACCGAGGGCGAAGCTCACAAGGTCGGCGGTGCATACACAACCTGGTCTCGCCCTCCCTTTTTTGCGGCGTAAAGTGCGCTGTCGGCGCGCCGCAATGCATCCTCTATTTGCTCGCTTTCGGCGACTAGCGTACACCCCACACTGAGGCTCACCCGCAGTGGGCCGCTAAGGAGCTCCATCGGTCTGCTGCCGATAAGCTGGCGCACGCGCTCCGCGATTCGCATAAGCTCGTCACCGTCCTTTACACGCAGCAATGCGACGAATTCCTCACCGCCCTGGCGTACCAGCAAATCATCGGGGCGAAGAGCAGCTCGCAGGCGACGCGCACACTCGCAAAGCACCTGGTCGCCGCCAGCATGACCGTACTTGTCGTTTACAGACTTGAAGTGGTCAAGGTCTGCATACAGAGCACCCAGCCACAGACCTTTTTCCGTAGCCAAACGGCGTTCACGATCCTTGAAGGCGACCAACGCGCCACGGTTCCATAGCTGAGTCAGCGGATCAACCAAAGCCTTGCGTTGCTCACGGTCCATTTCAAGCCGCAAGTCGTGGTTGGCCTGCGTCAGACTGCGCAGTTGCAGATAACCCTCTGCCAGCGTGGCCAAGTCTCTGAAGGTGGCCTGTTCGGCCTCACTCAGCAGGCGTGGGCGAGGGTCGAACATGCATAAGGTTCCGATCGCTTTGCCATTGCCAGCACGCAAGGGGTGCCCGGCGTAGAAACGGATATAGGGTGCACCAACGACCAGCGGATTATCCGAGAACCGCGAATCGTCCTCGGCGTTTTCCACTAGCAGGGTGTCGTCACCCAAGATGGCGTAGCCGCAGAACGACACATTGCGCGGGGTCTCGCTTACGTCCAGCCCAACCCTGGCCTTGAACCATTGCCGATCGTGGTCGATCAAGCTGATCAGCACAGTGTCCACGTGCGCCACCTCCTGAGTGAGCCGCACCAGGGTATCGAGGTAATGCTCAGCCGGTGTATCCAGCACATTCATTTCATCGAGGGTACGCTGGCGCAGCGCTTCGTCAGTCGGTAGAGGACAAGCCGGCATGTCTTTTCTCCAGTCCATGGGTGGGGAGTATCTGCGAAAGGCGCAAATACAGGACTTACTCTAGACAGTGGATTGCATAAGATCTAAACCATCAGTCGCTACGCAAGGTGCTGGCCGAGGAGATCAATGTGCGACCACTTTCGATCCATGGCGGTCTCTGAAATGCTGGTTGGCTCGCCCTGTCATTAACAGGCCAGGCAAGGTCTCTGTGGGAGCGGGCTCGCCCCGCGAACACGGGCATAGCCCGTGGCAGACATCTCCATTTTTTGGGCCGGCCTCTTCGCGGGACAAGCCCGCTCCCACAATGATCAATGCTGCAATCACTGACGCATTGGAAATGGCGGAGCAGACGGAGGTTTGAAAGCGTATAGCGACGGCCGAGGTATGACCGTCGCATTACGACCCCATGCAGACATTTAGATGTCCGGGCCGATACCGATGCTAGAGCCCTTGAGGGATTAGTCTCGATAGTTGATAACAGCCCTGCATTTGATAGGGAAGTTGACCGAGTTGGCAATGAAACACTCGTGGTGAGCATCGTCATGCAAGCGCATTGCAAGATCGCTATCTGATTGGCTACTAATGATGATCTGAGGTCTTAGCTCAGCTTCCTTGAAATGGCCCTTGCGCTGGCCATCGCCTTCGATCATAAGGCCCACCGGGTGATCGACGTATTCCAGCACGCACACGTTGTTAACAGCACAGAGATGAAGATACCAGAGCTTGTGGCAGGCCGAGATCGATGCCAGCAGCATGTCTTCAGGGTTCCAGCATTCGGGATTACCACGAAAAGCAGGGTCGGCGGAACCAGGGATAGACGCTTTTCCTGGCGACTCAACAGTGAAGTCTCTCTGATAAGCCGTATAGCTGGCAGTACCCTCACCGGTGTTGCCTGTCCACTTGATGGTGACAGCATAATTGTGTTCTTTCATCGTCACTCCTGTGTTGAAAGATGCCCAGAAGATGATCCGCTCCTCTCGCGTTAGCACTGTAATCTTGCGCGCTCAGTGTGGCTCCAAACCAGCTTCTCTTGTTTGCATTGACGCATGCACTGGTTGTGCAAAAGCAATGAGCCGGCCAGAGCGGTAGCCTTATGGCTGGCTTGGCAGTGCTTGCTGGCGTGGTTCTACCCGGAGATATCCACTTGTGAAGGTCGGCAATGGGTCGATTGCGGGTAGTCGCGACCGGCCGCTATCGACCCAAAGCGGTCATCCCTAGGTTAGTTCCCTAGATCGCCTCACATCTGGTTGTTAGCCGCCAGGTGACATACCAAGCCCTCATCTTCGACAGAATCTCGAGAGGAATCGTTGGGACGTTCGTTACGGCTATTCGCGAATCAGAACCTATGTCGATCACTGACTAGTCATGTGATTCGCAATGCATTAAGCAGATTCGTGAAGGTGAGCCCATAACACGCGCAACATCGACCCTAAGGATATTGATGAGAAATTTATGCTTATATACTGATTAATACTCATTAGTCGGCGACTCAATCACCCGTAGAATGGCGGCCACTTTGGATGGCTAATGGGGCCTTCTCCATCACTAGCGGACCATGGAACATGAATCTTAACCGTGCAAACTTTGCCGATTTCGTTTATTTCCTGGCCATTGTCCGGCACCAGAGCTTCAGCCGGGCGGGCAAGGAGGTTGGCATCAGTGCGTCCGCGTTGAGCCATGCCATCAAGGGGCTTGAGACGCGTCTCGGCGTTCGTCTCCTCAACCGCACCACTCGCAGTGTCACGCTGACGGCGGCAGGCGAGGAGTTGCACGGCTTTATCTGCAAGCCTATGGACGAAATCGCTCAAGCAGCCGAAGCGTTGAATCGTTATCGGGATGAGCCTACCGGGCGTATTCGTCTTAATCTTCTCAGTGACGCTGCCGATCTCTTGCTGGGCCCGGTTCTCCCGGTCTTTAACGACCGCTACCCGGACATGCAAGTCGATTTGACAGTCACCAACTTGATCGTAGACGTCATCGGCGGCGGGCACGATGCTGGTATTCGTTACGGCGGCACGGTGCCCGAAGACATGATCGCCCAGCGTCTGTCACCAGACATCCGTTGGGTCGTGGCAGGCAGTCCGGACTATCTCAAACGTTTCGGCGTGCCGCAGCATCCGAACGATCTTGTGCAACATCGTTGCCTGCGCATTCGCCTGGGGAATGGCGCAATGTATGACTGGGAATTCGAAAAGGACGGTGAGCAGTTGGCAATTGCTGTTCCGGGCTGCATCACCATCGACGAGACACGCGTCGGGCTTTCGCTGGTGCGCCAGGGAGCTGGTCTGATGTACGCCCCGGAGCCTGCGATTGCTCCTCTGGTGGAGCGCGGGGAGGTGATCCGGGTGCTCGATGACTGGGCCAGCGTGGCACCGGGATTCCACATGTACTTTTCGAGCCACAGGCAGGTCCCGATGGGCCTGACGCTGTTGATCGACCTGATCAGGGAACTTAAACCAATGGGGGAGTGCCTGCCGTAGCCGCATCAGACCTCGATGCGGCTGGCTTTCTCAGACTCGTTTCGAGGCGGCTATATCGATGACGAATCGATAGCGCACATCCTTATCGATAACTCGTGCATAGGCCTGGTCAATCTCGTCTGGCTTGATCAATTCGATATCCGCGGAGATGTTACGTGCCGCACAGTAATCGATGACTTCTTGAGTTTCGGCGATCCCGCCAATCAGGGAACCGGCGAATGTTTTGCGTCCAAACGCCATGAGCATTCCGCTTAATCCTTGCAGGTCATCCAGAGCGCCGACGTTAACGAAGGTCGCATCTAGTTTCAGCAGGTTGACGAAGCGCTGCATGGGGTAGGCCTGCGGCACCGTGGAAATGATCAGGTCGAAGTGGTTGGCGAGTCGATCAAAGGCTGCTTCATCGCTCCACAAGATCGCCTCACGCGCACCCAAGCGCTTGGCGTCCTGAACTTTGCTGGCAGTGGTGGTGAAGACCGTCACCTCGGCTCGCCGAGCGGCACCCAGTTTCACTGCAACATGTCCTAATCCTCCCAGGCCGATGACGGCGACTTTTTGCCCGGGTTTGAGGTTCCAGTGCTGCATCGGTGAGAAGGTCGTGACGCCCGCGCAAAGCAGTGGCGTCATGGCTGCCAGGTTGGCGCCCGAAGGCATTCGGATCGCAAAATGCTCGGCCACCACGATGCGTTCGCAGTAGCCGCCATACGTCATCCCTCCCAACACCTTGTCTGGGGATGCGTAGGTGAATGTCGTCCCTTTGAGACAGTTCTGTTCGCGGTCTGCCAGGCAATTTTCGCAGGTGCCGCATGCGTCCACCATGCACCCGACGCCTGCATAATCACCCACCTTGAATTTGGTGACCTGCGCTCCAATGGCTGAGACTTTACCGACAATTTCATGGCCAGGAACGCAGGGGTAGGGTGTCTCGGACCATTCGCTGTGTGCGATGTGGATATCCGAGTGGCAGACGCCTGCGTACTCGATATCGATCAACACATCTTTGGGGCCCACGGCCCGGCGCTGGATCTGCATTGGTGCAAAGCCCGCCCGGACCCCTTTCGTGCCGTAGGCACGGACGCTGAACGGACCTTTGAGTTGTGCAGGTTCCGAAGCCTGGGCTACTGACTCGCCTGCTCCGCTCAGCAAGGGAGCAGCCGCCAGTCCTGCTCCCGCCATCAATACTTTGCGCCGACTCATGGCCGAAGGCGTCGCGTCGGATGTCTTCTCTTCACTCATGCAACTTCGCTCCTCAGGTTTTCTTGCGGCCAGCAAATACATCGTTGACTACGGGCACTGCGGTAAACACATTCGGCCATCCGGTGTAGAACGCCAGTTGTGTCAGCACCTCAGAGGCTTCTCCCTGAGTCAGCCCGTTGTCCATGGCTCGGTTGAGGTGCGCGCCGAGCTGTGCGACCTGCCCGGTGGCGATCAAAGCGCTGACCGTTATGAGGCTTCGATCCCGTGGAGCGAGCCCGGGTCGTAGCCACAAGTCGTGAAAGAGAGCAGCGCTGGTGTAATGCACCACACCCGGTGATACCGGACCGACTGTCTTGTCGACGAAGGTCGTGCGCACTTTCTCTGATGTTTGGTCGATAGGTAGCAGCGGGGGGGATACGGGGGGGAGTTGATCCGCTGTGACGCCGCGATGGGCGAACACCTGCTTGGTCACCAGAATGGTTGCGGTGGCATTGCCCCAACCGGTGTAGAAGGCCAGATGGTTGATGACTTCGGAAATTTCCGAAGGCTTGACGCCGTTATCCAGGGCCAGGTTCAGGTGGTACGCCAATTCGACGGTTTGCTGCTTGGAAATCAGCACTGCGAGGGTAACCAGACTGCGGTCGCGAGGAGACAACCCTGGGCGTTTCCACACTTCCCCGAGCAGCATCGATTCAGTGTTGTGTGCCAGCGTTGGAGACACGGCACGCATGTCATCCAGGCTTGGAACAGGAGGTGTTTGAGCCGAGTCGCCGGGCGTGTGGTTGGAGCACGCTGCCAGCAGCAATGACAGAGAGGCCAGTCCTAGCTTCACCAACTTCATCGTGAGGCCTCGTACTGTGCCTCAGTGACAGGCTCCAGCCACTCCACATTCTTGCCATCCAGGGATTCCTGGATCGCAATGTGGCTCATCCCGGTCGTTGCAGTCGCGCCATGCCAATGTTTGACGCCGGGTGGCGTCCAGATCACATCGCCAGGCTTGATGACGATTTTCTCGCCGTTTTCCTGCTGTATCCAGCCCATGCCAGCCGTGACGACCAACGTCTGCCCCAAGGGATGGGTGTGCCACACCGAGCGCGCGCCGGGCTGAAAGGTAACCGCACCTGCCGACACCTTCGAGGGCGCACGTACCGCGATCAGTGGATCAATTCGGGCGCTACCCACAAAATTTCCGGGTGCACCCATGATGGAGGCCTGCTCGCCATTGCGAATCACGTTCATGGTTTTCTCGGCGGGAATGTCGGCGCCGTAGCCAGACATCGTGGCCATCAATGTCGCGGCCAGCGTAGATAGGGTGGCGAGTGCTCTCATCGGTAAGCTCCTGCTCGTTAAACGGAAGAGCTGAAACGCTAGTGGAACATCTTCGGCAGAACTACCCCACAAATCCTGCATGAAGCGATGAGCAATGCTCATCAATTAGCCAGCCGAACAACGTCAACGCTGCTTGGGTGATTGATGAGTAATACTCACAGGAACATCCCGCTTTAGGCGGGTACTTGTCTCAGTCGAGGTTGATTACCGTAACCCCACCGAACAATGGCGTCGCGTTGCCCCTTTCCAGCATTGAAGATCAAGGGTCCAGGAGAATGATCCCACGCGGCAAGCATTCGTATTTTCCCCCGAGAGAACACACAGTGAGCAAACTGGAGGTGATTGCGTCGCGTGGTGACGTCGCGCTGGCCGAAGTATCGACAAATACTGTTGAGCATGGGTTGCGGGTTCTGCTGATTCTCAGTGCGTTACTGGCGTTTGCCTCCATTTCCACTGATCTCTACCTGCCCGCGATGCCGGTCATGGCGACGTCGCTGCATGCCACCAGCGGCATGATGGAACTGACGGTCAGCGGTTATCTGGCGGGGTTCAGTCTGGGCCAGCTGTTTTGGGGGCCGTTCAGTGATCGCTTCGGGCGGCGCCTGCCAGTCGCCTTGGGGTTGCTGCTGTTTATCATTGGTTCCAGCGGCTGCGCGCTTGCTGCCGACGGCTCGACGATCATCTTCTGGCGAGTTATTCAGGCATTGGGAGCGTGCGCCAATGTCGTCCTGGCACGAGCGATGGTGCGTGACCTGTACGAAGGCCAGCGTGCTGCGCAGAAGATGTCGACGCTGATGACCATCATGGCAATTGCCCCATTGGCGGGTCCGACTGTGGGTGGGCAGATTCTGCACTGGTTGTCCTGGCAGGCGATCTTCTGGACGTTGGTGCTGGTTGCGCTGACGACCTTGGCCAGTCTGCTGTGGCTGCCCGAGACCCTCCCAGCTCACCGTCGAACGCTTACATCACCCCGTGCAGTCGTGATGCGCTACGGAAGTTTGCTAAGCCACCGCAAATTCATCGGTTATGTCGCTGCGGGTGGGTTCTTTTACGCCGGAACATTCGCGTACATCGCCGGTTCTCCGTTTGCCTACATCACCTATCACCACGTCACCCCCCAATGGTATGGCGCCTTGTTTGGCGCTGGGATCGTCGGGCTGATGCTCACCAATCAGATCAACGCCAAGCTGCTCAACCGCTACACCAGCGACACGATGATGACCGTGGGCGGGTTGGTCTCTTGCGTGGCCGGACTGGTGCTCGCCATCAATACGTGGGCCGATCTGGGCGGACTGCCTCTGATGATCTGCGGCTGCCTTTTATTCGTATCGGCTACGGGGCTGGTGTTGGCGAACTCGATATCGGGCGCGCTCGGCTGTATGCCGCAGTTCGCAGGCTCAGCCTCTGCGCTGGCCGGTGCTCTGCAATACGGCGCGGGCATTTTCGGCTCGGCGCTCGTAGCTATTTTCGCTGACGGCACACCCTGGCCGATGGGGTTGGTACTGGCCGTTTGCGGAGTGGGGTGCCTTATCAGCGCGGTATTGGTGCTGCGCGCCCCTGACGATTATTGAACCATTTTAAAACTTGAACCATTGGAACTGAGGAACACACCCGTGAGCTTTTCATTCGAGAATCAGGTCGCGCTGGTCACCGGCGCTGCGTCCGGTATCGGTCTGGCAACTGCGCAGGCCTTTGCCCGTGCAGGTGCCGCTGTGGCATTGGCCGACGTCAACGGCGAAGCCGCGCAGGCGGCTGCCGAGGCTTTGATCGCCGAAGGTCATCGCGCCATCGGGATTCGTTGCGACGTATCTGACATGGATCAGGTCGAAGCCATGGTCAAGGAAACCGTCGCCGCTTTTGGCCGTCTGGACGCGGCGTTCAACAACGCCGGTATCCAGAACAAACTGGCAGAAATCGCCGATGCGACGGTCGAGGACTACGACAAGGTCATGTCGGTCAACCTGCGCGGCGTCTGGAGTTGCATGAAGTTCGAACTGGAACACATGCGCCGTCAAGGCAGCGGCACCATTGTCAATTGCTCGTCTTTGGGTGGTTTGGTGGGTGGTGCCGAACGTGCCAATTATCACGCAGCAAAGCATGGCGTGATCGGCCTGACCAAGAGCGCAGCTCTTGAATACGCCGCTCGCAACATTCGGGTCAACGCCGTGTGTCCAGGCCTGATCTGGACGCCGATGGCCGATCAAATGGTCGCAAGCGGTCAAGGCGAAGCGCTGGCAGGCATGACCCAGATGATTCCGATGGGGCGTCACGGCAAACCTGAAGAGATCGCCGATGCCGTGCTCTGGCTGAGCAGTTCGACCTCGAGCTACGTCACTGGCCAGTCCATCTCGGTGGACGGCGGATTCATCATGCGCTGATGTGATTGCAGCCACATACACCTGACGCCTCACGACAAAACCCCAGACTTCAGATTTCAACTTTGTTGAAGTCATGGTCAGGCTTTGCCTGAACATCATCTGAAAGGAACCCAGATCCATGCCGCCATCGAGCACTCCCAGGTTAACTACTGCACTGCTGATCATCCTCGGTATCGTCGTCTTACTCGTTGGCCTGGCGCTGCTTGTGGGGGGCGGGTATCTCGTCGTGCTGGGCGGGTCGTGGTATTTCGCGTTGGCGGGAGCGGGACTGGTTGTCAGCGGCCTGTTTCTGATACGGCAGCGGTTACCGGGTGCGGTCGTGTATCTGCTGGTGTTCGCGGCGTCTGTCGTCTGGTCGGTGTGGGATGTAGGTCTGGCATTCTGGCCACTGTTTTCCCGGCTGTTCGCGCTGGGCGTGGCGTTGGTTTTCGTGCTGATGGCGGCCCCGCATCTGCGGGCCCGCCGACGTCCCGCCCCGGCTCCGCTGGCGTACCTTACAGCGGCAGTGGTGACGGTCGGTCTGGGGGTGACCTTTTACACCGCGCTGCAACCGCAGCCCATCCAGATGGCTGACGGAACGCCAGCGCCCGTGCCGGGCAAGGCAGTCGGAACGGTCGAGCCTGAGACCGACTGGCGCTATTTCGGCCACACACCATCGGGCACACGCCATGCCATGGTCGACCAGATCACACCGCAAAACGTATCGGGTCTGAAGGTGGCGTGGACCTACCGGACAGGCGAAATTCCCGCAGGCAGCCAAGGCCATGTTGTGACGCCGCTTCATGTCAACGGCATGGTCTACGGCTGCACCCAGTCCAGTCAGTTGTTCGCGCTGGACGCCGACACGGGCAAGGAGATCTGGCATCACGATCCCAAGGTGCAGGCAAACAACACCTACCCGCGCTGTCGCGGCGTGGGTTACTACGACGCGACACCTGAGCAAGCCGCCTCTGCCACGGTTGCAGGCCCACAAGCCTGTACACGACGGATCATCGCCACCACCGTCGATGCACGACTGGTCGCAGTGGATGCGCAGACCGGGCAGGCCTGCACTGATTTTGGCGACCATGGCAGCGTGAGTTTGCGCATTGGCATGGGAGGCCAGGATCAGGACCTGTATTTTCCGACTGCGGCACCCACAGTGGTTCGTGATCTGATCGTTGTCGGCGGGCTGGTGTGGGACAACCAGAAAACCGGCGAACCGTCTGGCGTAGTCCGCGCGTTCAATGCGCAAACCGGGCAACTCGCCTGGGCTTGGGATCTGGGTAATCCGGCGATTACACGTGAGCCGCCAGAAGGTCAAACCTACACCCCTGGCACACCTAATGTCTGGTCCACACCTGCCTTCGACGATGCGCTGGGTTTGATCTACCTGCCCACCGGCAACGCGACCCCGGATTTTTGGGGCGGCCATCGCACCGAAGCCGATGATCGGTATTCATCTTCCGTCGTCGCGCTGGACATTGCGACCGGCCGCGAACGCTGGCGTTTCCAGACCGTTCATCATGATCTGTGGGACTACGATGTACCTTCGCAACCGGCGCTTTACGACGTTCCGGATGGCCATGGCGGCGTGCTCCCGGCGCTCATCCAGACCACCAAGCGCGGCCAGATTTTCATGCTTGACCGTCGCACCGGCACCCCGATAGCGCAGGTCGAGGAGCGACCGGTTCCACAGGGCGGCGTGGCAGACGATCACACGGAGCCGACGCAGCCTTACTCCGTGGGCATGCCGTCCATTGGCACCGAGCCGCTCAGTGAAAAACGCATGTGGGGCCTCACGCCGCTAGATCAGTTGATATGCCGAATCGATTTTCGCAAGGCGCGCTATGAGGGTGAATTCACGCCGCCGAGCGAGCGTCTGACGATTCAATATCCGAGCTGGTTGGGAGGCATGAACTGGGGTTCGGTTTCCATCGCTGAGAACCTTGGCTACATGATCGTCAACGACACCCGCGTTGCCATCTGGAATCGCATGATTCCACGCGCCGCCTACGACGAGAAAACCCTCAGTGGCGGCGGCCATGAAGGCAACGCGCCGCAGGCGGGCACTCCTTGGGGTATCGAGCAAGGCCGCTTCCTGTCGCCGCTTGGGATTCCATGCCAGGAGCCGCCTTACGGCACTCTCACGGCCATTGATCTGGCGACGCGCAAGGTGGCGTGGTCGATGCCGTTGGGCACCACCGAACAGACCGGCCCGCTGGGTATCGCGACCCATTTGCCGATGCCGATTGGCATGCCTACGCGGGGAGGGCCGATCACCACTTCGACAGGGCTGGTGTTCATGGCCGGCACTCAGGATTTCTATATCCGGGCCTTCGATGTACGCACGGGTGATGAACTCTGGAAAGGGCGCTTGCCGGTTGGCGCCGAAGCCACGCCCATGACCTATGTCTCGCCGAAGACGGGCAGGCAGTTCGTGCTCATCAGCGCGGGCGGTAACTCTGCTACTACCCAGAAAGGCGATTACATCGTGGCGTATGCACTGCCCCAATGAACCTGGCAGGGGGGCTGTGAAGTGGTTTTTTTGGTGATGCTGTACGTACGGGAGAGGTCATGTTGAACGTCAAAGCAATCTTGGGAGTGATGGCGATGGTGGTTTTACCGGTACAACAGGCGGTGAGCGGTGAATCGCAAGGCCGGGTCATCCGCATCGCCCAGCTTGAGATCGACCCTGCGCAACTGGCCGCCTATGAGCGTGCGGTCAAGGAAGAAATTGCAGAGTCGATCCGGGTCGAGCCGGGTGTGGTGTCCATCTATTCGGTGGCCGACAAGGATCACCCTAACCAACTTCATTTTTTTGAAATCTACGCCAGCGACGCGGCCTACCGCAGCCACATCGCCTCGCCTCACTTCCAGAAATATGTCGCGGTCACTCAGACAATGATCCTGAGCAAACGTTTGATCGAAACCAAACCGGTGATGCTGGATGCGCAGCCTGGCGCTGGCGAGCGATTGACTGCCCCGTGAGGGTTCTGCTGCTCTCATCTCAGATTTTGCTGTATGGCGGGATATAGGCCAATTCTTCGGTTTCTACGTTGCCGAACTCCCGGCTTTCAAGGCCTGTACCACAAGGGCGACCGCCTGTGACGTTTGCCGCCTGCTGGGGTAGAAAAGGTGATAGCCGGGGTAGGTGGGGAACCATTCTTCAAGTACCCAGGCCAGTTGCCCGGTCTCGACGTGAGGCTTTGCCAGGTCGAAGGGAACGTAAGCCAAGCCGAAGCCTTCCAGTGCGGCCTCCAGCATCTGATACGTACTGTTGAACACCCACTGCCCATCGACCCTGACCTGCAAATCGCGCCCCCCTTTGCTCAGTTCCCAAGGCATCAGCGAATCCCGGGTTGGCAGCCGCAGGTTGATGCAGTTGTGATGGGTGAGGTCTTGGGGTGTCACGCAAGGGCCGTTTGCAGCCAGGTAATGTGGCGCGCCGACGATAGCCATGGTGAGGTCCGGGCTGATACGGGCGGCGATCATGTCTTTCTCGACTTGATCGCCCAGACGAATCCCGATGTCGTAGCTTTGCTCGACGATGTTCGCCAGCCCGTAATCATTGATCAATTCGACCCGAATATCCGGGTACTCATGCAGAAGCAATTTCAGACGCGGCCAGACATAGGCCTGTGTTGCGTAGTCAGTGGTTGTGATTCGGACTGTACCGGTCGGCCTGTCGCGAAGGTCGCTCAGCGCCTCCAGTTCTGCATCGATTTCCTCAAAACGAGGAGTGATCGCGGCCAACACTCTCCTTCCCGCCTCGGTGGGGGAGACGCTTCGTGTGGTGCGGGTTAGTAGTCGCAGCCCCATCCGGGTTTCCAAGGCACTGATGGTGCGGCTCAGTGCCGATTGCGAAATGCCCAGCTGAGCGGCAGCGCGGGTGAAGTTTCGCTCGCGGGCCACGGTCAGCAACGCGAACAAATCATTCAGGTTTTCTCGCATTGATGCTCCTGAGCATAAGTGCATGCCAATTCTGCCTTCTAATCATAGGTCCTGAATGATCTTAGAGTAAGTCCACGGCTGAAGCGGTGGACTGCCTTGGCGTTCTTCAATGACTTAACGGATCAAAAGAGGGTATTTATGGAACTCAAACGTGTTGGCTCGCAGGCTTCGATGAAAGGCCCGGAAGCCTGGTTCACTGGTACGGTGCGCGTCGATCCTCTGAACTTCCCGCCAGAACCTTCAAGGGTGACGGTGGCTAGCGTAACTTTCGAGCCGGGTGCCCGTTCCGCCTGGCATACCCATCCGCTGGGGCAAACGCTCATCGTTACCGCAGGCTGCGGCTGAACTCAATGCGAAGGCGAGCCGATCGTTGAAATTCGTGCCGGTGACGTGATCTGGTGTCCGCCTGGCCATAAACATTGGCACGGGGCGTCAGCGACCACGTCGATGACACACATCGCCATTCAAGAAGCTTTAGACGGTGTGAACGTCGTCTGGATGGAGAAGGTGACGGATGAGGAATACAACGTCGGCCCTACCTCTACTCCCCACGACCACAGTCATTGATGGGGGGACTCGATCGTCCATCCTTTTTCCTCTCAGATCAAATGGGGACACCCATAGGCCTCATTGACGGCGACCTCTGAGTTTTTCAAGTTTGCGGTTCTACGCCCGTGCACGAGGTCTACAAATGTCCGCTTCTGGCCGCAAGCTGCCCCCCATGAAGGGCAGCATGGGTCGAAAGTAGCCGATCGCGAATGACCGCTATCGACCCTAAGCGTTCGGTGATGACCAGCAGAAAATGGCCGATTGCTGCCCTCCACGAAGGGCAGCTTTGGGTCGAAAGCGGCCACTTCTGACAGATGGATCGCCACGCCCCCAGTGATAGGTATAACGCCGCAAGGAGTTCCAATCACAATGACCGGGTACACTCGATACCCGCGGGGCATCCCCATCCATTTCGAATAGGCGGCTCAGCCAACTCGGTTTCCCGTCGCTTCGCCCAAGCCACCGCAGCCTGGTTTGCAGGCGAACGTTTGGCTCCCTTGGTAGACTGTCACCTTGACGCGATTAATGCGGATCTGGACGAGGTAGCCAGTGCTGCCATCGGCCTCTTTACGCGTTCTGATCGTTGCCATCAGAGATTGGTACACGTCGACTGTCGGTTGGTACATTGTTACCAAGCGCTTGGTAAAAACGCCCCCCCCCGAAAAATTGGTACAAAACACGTTGAACGAAATGACCGCAAAATCAGGCTCCAAGCCACAAACCACGCGCCCTGAGCCGTCACGCCGCTTCAGCGTTGCCCCCATGATGGACTGGACAGACCGCCACTGCCGGTTCTTCCTGCGCCTGCTCTCCAACCACACCTTGCTCTATACCGAAATGGTCACTACCGGCGCCTTGCTGCACAACGACGCCCACCGTTTCCTGCGCCACGACGTTTCCGAGCACCCGTTGGCGCTGCAACTGGGCGGGAGCGTGCCGGCTGACCTGGCTGCCTGCGCGCGACTGGCCGAGGACGCAGGCTACGACGAGGTCAACCTCAACGTCGGCTGCCCGAGCGACCGGGTGCAGAACAACATGATCGGCGCCTGCCTCATGGCCCACCCGGCACTGGTGGCCGATTGTGTGAAGGCCATGCGCGATGCGGTATCCACCCCGGTCACGGTCAAGCACCGGATTGGCATCAACGGCCGTGACAGCTATGGCGAGCTGTGCGACTTCGTCGGCCAGGTGCGCGAGGCCGGCTGCCGCAGCTTTACCGTGCATGCGCGCATCGCCATTCTCGAAGGGCTTTCGCCGAAAGAGAACCGCGAGATCCCGCCGCTGCGCTATGACGTGGCAGCGCAGCTGAAGGCGGACTTCCCGGACCTGGAAATCGTGCTGAATGGCGGGATCAAGACCTTGGCAGAATGCCAGGCCCACCTTGAAACCTTCGATGGTGTAATGCTGGGGCGTGAGGCGTACCACAACCCTTACCTGCTGGCCGAGGTGGACCAGCAGCTGTTTGCCAGCGAGGCGCCGGTGGTCAGCCGCAGCGAGGCGCTGGCGCAGTTGCGGCCTTACATCGTGGCGCATATGGAAGGTGGTGGCGCGATGCACCACGTTACCCGGCATATCCTGGGGCTGGCCCAGGGGTTCAAGGGCGCGCGCCGCTTCCGCCAGTTGCTGTCGGCGGACATTCACAAGGCGGCCGAGCCGTTGGCAGTGTTCGACCAGGCGGTGGAGTTGCTGCAGGGGCGCTAATGCAGCCCAGCCAGCTCATGGAATCTTTGTGGGGGCGGGTCGCGCAGGCGCCGGCTTGTGTGTTTGCGGAACCTCGCGCGCCCCTGCGACTCGAATGCTCACCTTCGCACCGCCCTTCACGGGCAAGCCCGCGCCGACAGCCCTTGAGCGGCTGTCGGGGCTCGGGTAATGTCGAGTCATTGCACAGGACAGAGCACGCCCATGACCTCCAAGCTGGAACAACTCAAGCAGTTCACCACCGTGGTCGCCGACACCGGGGACCTGGACGCCATCACCCGCCTGAAACCGGTCGATGCCACCACCAACCCATCGCTGCTGCTCAAGGCTGCCACCATCCCAGGCTACGCCGACCTGCTCAAGCAGGTAAAGGGCGATGCCAAGGGCAATGTCGACCTGGCCTGCGACCAGTTTGCCGTCGCTGTGGGCTCGGGCATTCTCAAGGTCATCCCGGGGCGTATCTCCACCGAAGTGGATGCCCGCCTGTCGTTCGACGAACCGGCCCTGCTGGCCAAGGCGCGCGCGCTGATCGACCTGTATGACAAGGCGGGTGTTGGCCGTGACCGCGTGCTGATCAAGCTGGCCTCCACCTGGGAGGGCATCCGCGCTGCCGAGCAGCTGGAAAAGGAAGGCATCCAGACCAACCTGACCCTGCTGTTCTCCTTCGCCCAGGCCCAGGCCTGCGCAGATGCCGGGGTGTTCCTGATTTCGCCATTCGTGGGCCGTATCTACGACTGGTACAAGAAGAGCACCGGCCAGGAATACGTGGGCGCCGAGGACCCAGGCGTACAGTCGGTCACGCGCATCTACAACTACTACAAGGCCAATGGCTACAACACCGTGGTCATGGGCGCCAGCTTCCGCAATATCGGCCAGATCGAACAACTGGCCGGTTGCGACCGCCTGACCATCAGCCCGGACCTGCTCGACAAGCTCAGCAGCGACCAGGGCGAGCTGCCGCGCATTCTCAAGCCGGGCAATACGGGCGAGGCCAAGCACGTACTGAGCGAAAGCCAGTTCCGCTGGGCGATGAACGAAGATGCCATGGGCACCGAGAAACTGGCCGAGGGTATCCGGCAGTTTGCCCGGGACCAGGAGAAGCTTGAAAAGCTGATGGCTGAAAAGGGCTGATACAGTTCGGGTTTGCCAGACGGGCGGGAAGTGTTCAGCATTTTCCGCCCGTTTTGTTTTGCCAAGCCTCAGTTGTGAATTGAATTCCAGGGTCTCTTCGCGGGTAAACCCGCTCCCACACCTACCCATAGGCCTGAAATTGGCGCTGTACGTGTGGGCGCGGAATTACCCGCAGAGGGGCCCGATAAGCCACCCGAGCTGTCGATGACTTCCTGTACCCCCTTGCCCCTCGTACTCGCCGGCCCGATCCTGCGCCGCCTGGAGCCCCAGCGCCTGGCCATCTGGCTCGTCGCCACAGAACCACTGCACCCCCAATTCATCTGCCCGGCAAGCGAAGCCCAGGTCGATTGCCAGGTGGTGCCGATAGGTCGGCACGCCTATATCCACCTGCTGGACATCCACTTCTCCAGCCCCCTGCCGTGCAACCAGCTGCTCGACTACGACCTGCTGATCAATGGCCAAGGTATCGCCGGCTGGGCCCCACACCTGCTCTACCCCGGCACCCTGCGCCCGAGCCTGGTACTGCGTGAGCGCCTCGACCATTTGCTGCACGGTTCCTGCCGCAAGCCGCACCACCCCGCTGCCGATGGTCTGCTGTGTGCTGACCGCCTGCTGCAGGCCTGTACAAGCGCAGAAGATCGTCCCGCCGTACTGCTGATGACCGGCGACCAGGTATACGCCGACGACGTCGCAGGCCCGATGCTGCGTGCCATCCATGGCCTGATCGCGCGCCTGGGCCTGTTCGATGAGCAACTGGAGGGTGCGGTGGTAGCCGACAGCCAGGCGCTGTACCAGCACCCGGCCAGCTACTACCACCGCGCCGACCTGCTGCCGGCGCTGGAACGCAACGACACCCTGCGCGAACGCTTTTTTGGCGGCAAGCGCAAGCCGATATTCTCGTCCAGCAACGCCGACAACCACCTGGTGAGCTTTGCCGAAGTCATGGCCATGTACCTGCTGGTGTGGTCGCCGGTGCCCTGGCAACTGGTGAACCTGGACATGCCCAGTGGGCTCAACGACCAGCACCAGGCTCGTTACCGGCAGGAGCTGCCACTGATCCAGGGGTTTGCCGACAATCTCGGCCCAGTGGCGCGGGTGATGGCCCACCTGCCTTGCCTGATGATTTTCGACGACCACGACATCACCGACGACTGGAACCTTTCGGCACAGTGGGAAGAGACCGCCTACGGCCACCCGTTCTCGCGGCGGATCATCGGCAATGCCCTGCTCGGCTACCTGCTGTGCCAGGCCTGGGGTAATGACCCCGACACCTGCAAGCCTCTGCTCGGGCAATGCCAGGCGCTGACCCGTCACAACCACGATGAGCTCATCGGCGACCTGCTGCGTTTCCAGGGCTGGCAGTTCAGCCTGCCTACCGAGCCACCGTTGCTGGTCCTGGACACCCGTACGCGGCGCTGGCGCAGCGAAAGCAACCTGGCCAAGCCGTCCGGACTGCTTGACTGGGAGGCGCTGAGTGAATTGCAGCAAGCACTGCTCGATCATCCCTCCGCGGTCATCGTGTCGCCTGCGCCGATTTTCGGGGTGAAGCTGATCGAGACGGTGCAGAAGGTGTTCAGCTGGCTGGGCTACCCGCTGCTGGTGGATGCCGAGAACTGGATGGCCCACCGCGGTGCAGCACAGGTCATCCTCAATATCTTCCGCCACTCGCGCACCCCGGGGCACTACGTGGTGCTGTCGGGAGATGTGCATTACTCCTTCGTGTATGAGGTGCTGATTCGCCACCGCCAGCGCAGCCCGCATCTGTGGCAGGTGACCAGTAGCGGGATCAAGAACGAGTTCCCACGGCGCTTGCTGGATGTACTGGACCGGCTCAACCGCTGGTTGTATGCGCCGCGCTCACCACTGAACTGGTTCACCAAGCGCCGGCAGATGGAAGTGGTGCCGCGCACGCCGAGCCATAGCAAGGCGGGGGAACGGTTATGGAATGGCGCGGGGCTGGGGCAGGTGTTTTTTGATGAACAGGGGCGGCCGGCGCGGGTGTATCAGCTGGATGCAGGCGGGAGTGAAGCCACCGAGTTCGTTGGCAAACAATAGGTGAATTGGAGAATCAGCCGCCCATGCTGGCCCTTTCGCGGGCGAACCCGCGGCTAGGCCAGTGCAGGCTAGAGGTCAGCTGCGCTCCAGCGCGCTGACCAGGTCATGAAAGGCTTCACGGTTGGAGTCGTTCAGGCCCATGAGAATCTTGTGCGCCTCCAGCACCTTGGAACGCACGACATCTTCGTTCTGGTCCTGCGACGGCAGGTCGGTCAGGCATTCCGGGCACGGAATCGGCCGATCGACGATGTTGAATACCTGATCGAAGCCCATCGATTGCAACAACCGGGAAATGTCCGGGTTGGTGGTGACGACGGTCGGCAGCAGGCCAACCTTCTGCCGCGACAAGATCGACAGCTTGGCCAGCAGGCCCAGGGTAGTGCTGTCGATGCTCTCGGTTTCGGTGAGGTCGATGACAATCGCCGAGAAGTTCAGCGCAGTGAAAATCTTCTCGATCGTCGCATCCAGCGCCGAACACAACGTCAGACGCACTTCACCGACGAATTTCAGTACGAAGGTACCGCTCTGCTCGGCGAACTGGATTCTACCGGTACTCATTGAAGGTTCCTGCTCAACACCAATAGGGCGATATCATCCGGCATCTCCCCAAGCGTAGCCAATCCAAATCGTTGACGCAGCCCATCCAGGCTGCCACCTGCTGCCTTGACGATCTCCGGCAAGGCGGCTTCTTTATCTTTGAGCGTATCACCCGGCAAAAGGTCCAGAATGCCATCGGACATCAGGCTGAGACTGAACTGGGGTGGCAGCTCCACCACCAAGTCCTGGTAGGTGGCCTCGTCGAACAGCCCAACCGGCAGGCCACGGCCTTCCAGATAGCGGCAATGCTCGGGGGTGTACAGTACCGGCAGCGGCAAATGACCGCCAACGGCGTAGGTCAGCAGGCCAGACTCTTCGTCGATCACCCCGCCAACCATGGTTACATGCTTGCCCAGCTTGCTGTTGATCAGGCCGCGGTTGATGTGGCTGAGCACTTCCGACGGCTTGAACTCGCGCATTCTGCTGCGCTTGAGTTCGAACATGAGGCGCGTGGTCATGAATTTCAACAGCACGGTGACAAAGGCCGACGACGCGCCATGCCCGGAAACATCAGCGAGGTAGAAGGCGATGCGCCGTTCGTCCACGCGGAAGTAATCGACAAAATCACCCGACAGGTACAACGACGGGATGATCTGGTGCTCGAAGGCGAACTCGCCGGCTACCCAGGGGTTTTCCGGCAGCATGTTCATCTGCACCTGGCGACCGGCGGTCTGATCCTCCTGCAACAGGTGCAGGCTGGCCTCCAGCTCACGGTTGGCGGCTTCGAGCTTGTCGCGATAGCGCTGGTTTTCCAGCACCAGGCGCGACCGGTCGAGGGCACGGCGTACCGAATGCTCGAGTACGGCCAGGTCTTCCAGCGGCTTGATCAGGTAGTCAGCGGCGCCCAGGCGCAACGCTTCCACCGCATCACTCATGACGCCGGCACCAGACACCACGATCACCGGTAGCTGCGGCGCACGCTCGCTGACCTGGCGGATCAGTTCGAGGCCGCCCATCTGCGGCATGCGCAGATCGCAGATCACGAGGTCGGGCTGGTGTTCTTCGAAGACCTGAAGGCCCTGCTGGCCATTACCGGCCTGGAGGACGCTGAAGCCACTGTCTTCAAGATAGGCGGCGAGGCTCGCACGGACCACGTCGTCGTCATCAATGATCAGCAGCGTTGCACTGGTTTTCTGCATGTGGGCGAACGGCGCCGATTTAGGTTGGTGCAGCGGTGTCGGCAAGGCAGACGGCCAGCTACGGGAATTCTCTATGGTCACACTCTACTTGAGTTGTAGGACAAGAACACCTGCCCGGCAACTGTCAGAGGTACCTTGTAAGGCGCAGACGGTACTCCCATCCGCCAGGGGTTTCAAGCATGCAACGGTCGACCTCGCCGCTCTTTACAGGGCAAATCACCGGGAGTTATAAGAAAGTTGATCAGCGCAACCCGATGGGAAGGATGCAGCATGCCCCACACGCCCTCCAGTCACAGCGAGAAACGCGATTTCATCCGCATGCGCATAGACACCGAGGTCAGCCTGTTGCACGCAGACCAGGTGATTGCGGCGGTATGCCTGGACCTGTCCAGCGGCGGCATGCAGGTGCAGGCGCAGGCGCGTTTTCAGGTAGGGGACCGGATCGAGGTGCAGATCGACTCCGACCACCCGGCACTGAAGGGGCTGCATGCCAGCACCGAAGTGGTCTGGATTGCCGACCAGCCAGGCGGGCAGCAGAAATTCGGGCTACGGATTCTGGCGATGCATTGAAGCAGGGGCCGCATGCGGCCCCTGATGGATGAATCAGAAGTCGTCTTCGACTTCGCCATCCTTGACCTTGAATTCGCGGTTCTGCAGGTAGGCGTTGCGGATGAAGATGTATTTGTCACCCTGAATCAGCTTTTCGGCCGACAACAGGCTGGCCCGGGTATCGACTATGTCCAGGGCAAAGATCGAGTTACGGGTCGGTACGTGGTCGATGTAGCGGTAGGGCTTGGTGTAGCCGTCCGGGTACTTGGCCACGCCGTCACGCACGGTGCTTGGGCCCAACAACGGAATGACCACGTACGGGCCGCTGGGCACACCCCAGTAGCCCAGGGTCTGGCCGAAGTCCTCGTCATTGCGCTGCAGGCCCATCTTGGTGCCCACATCGAAGAAACCACCCAGGCCGAAGGTGGTGTTGACGATCAGCCGCGCAGTATCCACACCCGCCGCATGGGGCTTGAGCTGCAGCACGTCGTTGGCCAGGTTGGTCACGTCACCCAGGTTGCGGAAGATGTTGTGGATGCCATCTTCGAGGAACTGCGGGGTAACAGCTTGGTAACCCTTGGCCAATGGCTTGAGCGCATAGGTGTCGAGGGTATCGTTGAAGCGGAAGATCGGGCGGTTGACCGCTTCCCAGGGATCTTCCTCGGTGGCAGCCTGGGTGGCTGCCACGGGCGCCAGCAACATGCTGGCGCAGACACAGGCCTGGGTGACTCGTTCGAGCACACTGGCACCGATCCTACGCATAGATGTTTCTCCATCGAAATTCTCGGCCGCAAGCGCAACGGGTCGCGCTGCCGTACGGCGGCAGTATAGAGCCTTGCGGGCTGATAATCAGCTTTACACACGTTTGCTCAATATTTTGTGAACAACTGTTGCACGATTGGCAGTGTCACAGCACCGTAACAATCACCGAATAGCCTGCCGTCTATTTGGGGGAAGTTGCCATGGACGCTGCACCCGCCTTCACTGCTGTGTTGTTCGGCTTGCGTGGCTGCCTGGTGCAGGCCGCCACGGGTGGCGCCCCCTCGCCCGCCCCCGGCGCCCTGGCCACCCTCGCCAGCCTGCGCCAGCGCCAGGTGCCATGCATCTGGCTGGATGACCTGAACAGCACGCAAAGCAAGCGCCTGGCCCATGTGCTGCCAGCCTGGCTGCCCGGCCACTCGGTCAATGGCGTCCGCTGGCCGGCACCAAACGCCTGCTGGCAGGCATTGATGAGCCTTGACAGCGAACGCCTCGATGGCTGCGTGCTGGTCAGCGGCGACCCGAGTCTGCTGCAGTCAGGCCTCAACGCAGGCTTATGGACAGTGGGGCTGGCCGCCTGCAGCCCGTTTTGCGACCGCACTTCCCAGCAATGGCAAGCCCTGAGCCCCCAGGAACAGGACCTTGCCCGTGGCAAGGCGACCCTGGAGCTGTTCAGCCTGGGCGTGCACTCGGTAATCGACCATCTGGAAGCACTGGACACCTGCCTGCAGGACATCGCCCTGCGCCGGCGCAAAGGTGAAAAACCCTGAAACAGCAGCCTTGACGCGGATCATGCAAAGCAACGTCAGGTGGATTACGCTGAACACAGGCCAGAACCTTTGCCGCTTCGCTGAGGTCCATGGCTAGCCAAGCCATTGATGGAGAAATGCCAATGCCTGCCCGCGAATTGCAAGAGCGCCTGAACAGCTTGCGCGAGCAACTGGACCGCAACGTACCGCTTTCGGAAGACGAACTGGCTGCGCTGCACGAAGAAGCGCGCCAGATCGAAGCGCAACTGAAACTCGAGGAAGCCACACCGGACAATAACCTGGTGGATGGCGTGAACCTGGCCATCGAACGCTTCGAGGCCGACCACCCCGACCTCACCGCCACCCTGCGCAGCATTGCCAACTCGCTGCACAGCATGGGGATCTGAGGTGTCCGGTGCCCGCTGCGGGGGCGGGTAACCCCCCCACAGCGGGCCACTGGCACCTTACTGCCGGACCAGCCGCTTGTTCTCCGGGTTGATCGCTCGGGTACTGCGGTACGGGTTGATATCCAGCCCGCCCCGGCGCACATACCGCGCATACACCGTCAGATGCTCCGGCTGCAGCAGGTTTTTCAAGTCCAGGTAAATGCGTTCTACACACTGCTCATGGAAGTCGGCATGCTGGCGGAAGCTGATCAGGTAGGTCAGCAGGCTGGCGTGGTCCAGCGCCCTGCCCTTGTACTCGACCACTACGCTGCCCCAGTCCGGCTGGCCGGTCACCGGGCAGTTGGACTTCAGCAGGTGGCTGTGCAAGGTTTCTTCCACCACTCGCTCCGGGTTGCAGCGCAGCAGCTCTGGCTGCGGGTGCTCGTAGTTGCTGATGGCAACGTCCAGCGCATCGATGCACAGCCCCGGCAAGGCCACCACGCCCTGGGCCTCGACCTCGGCCAAGGTACGCACCTTCACGCTAACCGGCTTGCCGGCGGCGGCAGACAGGTCCTTCTCCAGGCAGCCCTGCAATTCGCCCAGCGACGCGAACACTGTCTGGTTCAGCGAGTTGAGGTACAGCTTGAACGACTTGGACTCGATGATATTCGGCGAGTCGGCCGGGATGGCGAACTCGCCGATCGCCACCACCGGCTTGCCCGACGGCAGCAGCCAGCTGAGTTCGAAGCAGTTCCAGTAATCCACGCCCTGCCACGGCAAGGTCTGGGCAGTGACGCCCAGCTCGGCCCACTTGGCGGTACGCGGGATCGGGAACAGTTGCTCCGGGGAGTAGGTGGCAATGTATTCGCTGGATTTGCCCAGCGGCGAGTGTTCGGCAGCAGGATGCATGGAAACTGACCTAGAGGTTCGAAATTGCCCCTAGTCTACCGGTTTTGCACCCCGCCTTGCAGGGCCAGTCACTCGATGGTCAGCGCCCCGACCATGCCCGCCTGGTAATGCCCCGGCACGTTGCAGGCAAACTCGATGGGTGCCGACTTGCGGAAGCTCCAGGTCAGTTCGGCACGCTGGCCGGGCATGACCAACACGGTATTGCCGCCGCCGTGGCCATGGCCGCCGCCGTGAGCCATCGAGTGGCCGTGGCTCATCATCTGGCTGTGATCCATGCCTTCATGGTTCATGCCCTCGGTGAACATCTTGCCCTGCATGGCGACCATCTCCTTCTGGTGCTCGGCATGCATGGCCTTGTCGCCAAGGTTGAACTCGTGTGGCAGCTTGCCTTCGTTGACCAGCACGAAGCGCACCGTCTCGCCGGCTTTCACCTGCAGGCTTTTGGGCTCGAAGGCAATGTCCTTGAGCACCACATTGACCGTGCGAGTGGCCTTGGCGGCCGGCGCCGGCTCGCCGAAGGCGAAGGGTTGCGCCTCGCCGGCAAAGGTCGGCAGGCTGGCCAAGGCAAGGGTGGCGGCGACGAACAGGCGTTTCATGATGACTCCGGTAATACACAGCAGGATGACGCCACGTTAGTCAGCGGCGACTGGCAGCTACCTGACGGGAAGATTACAACTTTGTCAGCTTGGGCGAGCCGGCACTTCGTCACGTATCATTTCAACATCACTCGGTCCCTGTGGGAGTCAAGCCACCCAATGAAACTGCTGATCGTCGAAGACCAGGCCCGCACCGGCCAGTACCTGAGCCAGGGCCTGAGCGAAGCCGGCTTTGCCACCGAGCTGGCCACCGATGGCGAGACCGGCCAGTTCCTGGCCCTGACCGGCGACCACGACCTGCTGATCCTCGACGTGATGCTGCCCGGCCGAAACGGCTGGCAGATTCTCCAGGCCGTGCGCCAGGCCGGCCTGGACACGCCGGTACTGTTCCTGACCGCCCGCGACGCTGTCGAGGACCGCGTGCACGGCCTGGAACTGGGCGCCGACGATTACCTGGTCAAGCCGTTCGCCTTTTCCGAACTGCTGGCCCGGGTACGCAGCCTGCTACGCCGGGGCTCCAGCCCCAGCCTGGACACCCTCCTGAGCTTGGCCGACCTGCGCCTGGACCTTATCCGCCGCCGCGCCGAACGCGCAGGCAGCCGCATCGACCTGACCGCCAAGGAGTTCGCCCTGCTCGAACTGCTACTGCGCCGCCAGGGCGAAGTGTTGCCAAAATCGCTGATCGCCTCGCAGGTCTGGGACATGAACTTCGACAGCGATACCAACGTGATCGAGGTAGCGATCCGCCGCCTTCGCCTGAAAATCGACGACCCGCACCCCACCAAGCTGATCCACACCGTACGCGGCATGGGCTATGTCATGGAAGAGCGCCCCGAATGATGCGCAGGGTTTCCCTCGGCACTCGTCTGGCACTGCTGTTCGCCGCCTGCACCGCCGCCGTTTCGCTAGGCGCCGGCCTGTTGTTCAGCCAGGCCAGCGAGCAGCACTTCGTCGAACTTGACCAACAACTGCTGGACTCGCGGCTTTCACTGTTGCGCACGCAACTGGCTGGCATTTCCAACCCAACCGAGCTGCAGGTACGCCTCCCCGCCTTACGCGATGAGCTGAGCCACCAGGCTGACCTGGCCGTGCGCATCAGCGGCAACGACGGCACCACCTGGTTCGAAAGCCGCGCTGGGCTGCCACCGGCACCGCTCCGCGCCGGGCTGGCCACCCTGCATGCACACGGCACCGACTACCGCAGCCTGGCCGTACACCTGGCTCAAGGCGCGGCACAGTCGCCGAAGCTGACGTTGTACCTCGACATCACCCACCACCAGCACTTCCTGCAAGGCATGCAACGCCTGATCTGGCTGACTGTCGGCCTTTCAGCGCTGGTCACCGCGCTGCTCGGCGCTTGGGCGGTACGCCGCGGCCTGCGCCCGCTACGGCAGATGGGCCAGGTGGCCGCCAGCGTGTCGGCGCGCTCCCTCACCACACGCCTGCCAGTGGCACAGATGCCCGAGGAGCTGGCCGAGCTGGCCACCAGCATGAATGCCATGCTGCAGCGCCTGGACGATGCCTTCCAGCGCCTGTCGGCGTTTTCCGCCGACATTGCCCACGAACTGCGCACGCCGCTGTCGAACTTGCTGACCCATACCCAGGTCACCCTCACCCGCCCACGTAGCCTCGAGGAGTATCGCGAAGCACTGCATGGCAACCTCGAAGAACTGCAGTGGATGGCGCAGATGATCAACGACATGCTGTTCCTGGCCAAGGCCGACCACGGCTTGCTAGTACCTGGCCAAGCACCTTTGGCGCTGCATGAGGAAGTGGATGCCCTGCTGGAGTACTACGCGCCGCTGGCCGAAGACAGCCATGTCCAAATGCTGCGCGAGGGTGAAGCCGTGTTGCTGGGCGACCGGCATATGCTGCGCCGGGCGCTGTCCAACCTGCTGGATAACGCCCTGCGCTTTACCCCGACGGGCGGGCAAATAAGGGTCACGCTGAAGCCTGGGCCAAGCATCAGCGTGGCCAATACCGGGCCGCCCATCGCGCCAGCTGCTTTGCCGCGGCTGTTCGACCGCTTCTACCGCGTGGACCCTGCGCGGCGCGAAGGCAGTAGCGAGCATGCGGGGTTGGGCTTGGCGATTACCCGCTCGATCGTGCAGGCCCATGGCGGATGCATTCGAGCGGAGTGCGACGGTGGGTGGACCCGATTCATGATCGAGTTCGCTCAAGATCGGTAAAAGTGGGGCTGCCCGGCAGCCCATCGTCGGCAAACCCCACCACAGGGCCGCAAGCCCAGAGCCCGCGCCGTAGCTGTGGTCTACCTCAAACCGCCAGGCCAATCGCCGGCTGCACCTGCGACGCCCGATAAGCCGGGTAAATGGTCGCGAGGAAGCTCATCACCAGCCCTGCCGTGCAGATCATCGCCACATCACCCCACTGCAACTGCGACGGCAAGCTGCTGACGAAGTACACATCCGAAGTGAAGATATGCTGCCCGCTCACCCGCTCCAGCCAGCCGACGATCTGGCTGACATTGAACGCCGCAATCACCCCCAGCACGCCACCAATCAGCGTGCCGACAATACCGATCAAGCTGCCCTGGACCATGAAGGTACCCATGATCTGCGCCGGCGTGGCGCCCAAGGTGCGCAAAATGGCAATGTCCGGCCCCTTGTCGTTCACCACCATCACCAGGGTGGCGATGATGTTGAACGCCGCCACCGCGATGATCATCATCAACAGCAGGCCGATCATGGTCTTTTCCATCTTCATCGCACTGAACAGGCTGCCCTGGGTGTGCGACCAGTCATCGGCGCGGAACGCGTCGCCCAAACCGGCGGCGATAGCCTTGGACACCTGCGGCGCGGCGTACAGGTCGTGCAACTTGAGGCGCACGCCCTGCACCTGGCCTGGCGCCCAGCGCTGCATCTCGGCGGCATCGGCCACATGGATATAGGCCTGCGAACCGTCCAGTTCGGCGCCCACCTTGAAGATACCCACCACTGTCAGGCGCTGCATGCGCGGGGTGATACCACCCGGCTCCTTGCTGATTTCCGGAACGATCAGGGTCAGCTTGTCGCCGGTGTTCAGGCGAAAACGCCGAGCCGTCAGCTCGCCGATGACCACGCCGAACTCACCCGGCTGCAGGTCCTGCAGACGGCCCTGGACGATGTGCTGGCCGACAATCGAAACCTTGCCTTCCTCGGCGGGGTCGATACCGCCCACCTGAATAGGCTGCATCGCGCCCTTGTACGAGAGCATGCCTTCCATCTCGGTAATGGGCGCCGCAGCCATTACCGCCGGGTTCTGCAGGGCCGCGTCAGCCACCTTGTGCCAGTCGTCCAGCGGCTGCACGCCAAGGATGGCGGCGTGCGGCACCAGGCCAAGAATGCGCGAGCTCATTTCACGCTGGAAGCCGTTCATGACCGACAGCACCACGATCATCGCCAGCACGCCCAGCGACAGGCCGATCATCGAGGTCATCGAAATGAACGAAATGAAGTGGTTGCGGCGCTTGGCTCGGGTGTAGCGCGCGCCGATGAAAATGGGCAAGGGTCTGAACATGTACGGAATCACCCAGTAAAAACAGGAAAACGGGGCAGCACGTGCCACCCCGGGCAGTCGATCAGATAGCCACCAGGTGGCCGTCGTCGAGCTTCAATACACGGTCCATCTGCCGCGCCAGGTTCAGGTCGTGGGTGACCACCAGGAACGCCGTGCGCGAGGAACTGGACAGCTCCTGCATCAGCTCCTGGATGCCTTGGGCGGTATGGTGATCGAGGTTGCCGGTCGGCTCGTCGAGCATCACCAGGCCGGGGCGGTTGACCAGTGCCCGGGCAATCGCCACGCGCTGACGCTCGCCGCCGGAAAGCTCGGCCGGCTTGTGATTCAGCCGGTGGCCCAGCCCCACGCGCTTGAGCAGCGCCTGGGCACGCTCACGCGCCTCGGGAATGGGCGTGCGGCCGATCAGCAGGGGCATGCACACGTTCTCGATGGCGGTGAATTCCGGCAGCAGGTGGTGGAACTGGTAGACAAAGCCCAGCTCACGGTTGCGCAGCAGGCCACGGGCACGCTCGCCCAGCGCCGACAGCTCTTCGCCGGCCAGCCAGACACTGCCCTGCGTCGGCCGATCGAGGCCGCCCAGCAGGTTGAGCAAGGTGCTCTTGCCGGAGCCTGAGCTACCGACGATCGCTACGCGCTCACCGGCGTGCAGTTCAAGGTTGAGGCCGGCCAGTACCTGGACCGACTCCGGGCCCTCGTCGTAGGACTTGCCCAGGTTGCGGCAACTCAGAACGGCTTTATCACTCATGCGCGACTCACTCATAACGTAGCGCCTCTGCAGGCTGGGTGCGCGCCGCACGCCAGGCCGGGTACAGGGTGGCGAAGAAACTCAGGACCAGCGCCGCTCCACAGACCATGTACACGTCTTGTGCCTGGATCTGCGACGGCAGGTAATCGATGAAATACACGTCGGCGTTGAGGAACTTGTGCCCGATCAGTGTCTCGATGCCGGCAATTGCGGCACTGACATTCAGCGCCGCAAGAATGCCGACCACCGCGCCGATCAGGGTACCGATCACCCCGATCACCGTGCCCTGCACCATGAAGATGAGCATGATCTGCCCGGGCGTGGCGCCCAGGGTGCGCAAGATCGCGATGTCGCCACGCTTGTCGTTGACCACCATCACCAGGGTGGAAATGATGTTGAACGCCGCCACCGCCACGATCAGCAGCAACAACAGACCGATCATGGCCTTTTCCATGCGGATTGCCTGGTACAGGTTGCCGTGGGTACGGGTCCAGTCACGGCTGTAGTACTCCTGGTCACCCAACTGCTGGGCGATGCTCCAGGCCACTCGCGGGGCCTGGAACAGGTCGTCGAACTTCAGGCGCAGGCCCTGCACCTGGTCGGGTTTCCAGCGGTGCAGGCGGGACAGGTCGCTGATGTTGGTCAGCCCCAGGTAGCCGTCGATCTCGCCTGCACCCACGTGGAAGGTACCGACCACGGTGAAGCGCTTCATGCGCGGGAACATGCCGGCCGGCGTCACGCTGACCTCGGGGGCGACGAAGGTGAGCTTGTCACCAATGGCCACGCCCAGCTTGGCCGCCGCCTTGTCGCCGATCATGATCCCCCACTCGCCCGGCGCCAGCTGGTCCAGGCGGCCCTGCAGAATGAAGTTGTCGATGATCGACACCTCGCGTTCGCGGGCCGGGTCGATGCCGTTGAGCAGTACTTTCTGCACCTTGCCGTCATGGGTCAGCAGGCCCTGCATCTGGGTGAACGGCGCAACCGCCAGCACCTGCGGATTCTGCTTTACTTGTTGGGCAAGGGCCTGCCAGTCGCCAATGGGCTGGCCGCTCTCCAGCGTGGCATGGGGGATCATGCCCAGCACGCGAGTACGCATCTCGTGGTCGAAGCCGTTCATGACCGACAGCACCACGATCATCACCACCACGCCCAGGGCGAGGCCGATCATCGAGGTCAGGGAAATGAACGAGACGAAATGATTGCGTCGTTTGGCACGGGTATAACGCGTGCCGATAAATGCGAAAAGAGGTCTGAACATGTCGGGGCTTGTTCGGATGAAAGGGAACGTCCTTGTGGCGAGGCGCCTACGGCGGCTTTACACTCGGACCACCGCCGCCACCTTGGGTTCGCCATGACGACATTAGACGAAGAAGATCGCCGCGAATACTACCGCATCGAAGATCGGATCGCACTTCAAATAAGCCCCCTCAGCGCGGCCGAAGCCCTTGAGCCAGATGTATTGCAAGATGATTCCCCGCTGTTCAACCTGCTCAGCGAGCTGCACCTGTCCGACTTCGAGTCGCAGCACCTGCTGCGCCAGCTCAGCGACAAGGACCGTACCCTCGCGGCCTTCCTGCGTGCGCAGAACAAACGCCTCGACCTGCTCAGCACAGTCGTTGCGCAATCGCTGCTCGGCGAAGTGGGCAAGCCCCAGCCGGTGATCATCTCCGAAGGCGGCATCGAGTTTGCCCAGCCCACGCAAATCGCCCCGGACACCCGGGTAAAAGTGAAAATGGTGCTGATGCCGCGCGCCCATGGCCTGCTGCTGCGCGGTAAGGTCACCCATTGCGACCCGCGCCCGGACGGCGGCTACGAGGTTGGCACCGAGTTCATCGACATGACCGACGCCCAACGGCAACTGCTGGCCCGCTACATTCTGCAGCGTCAGCAACAGCAACGGCGTCAGCAGCTGGAACAGAACGACCCCTCCTCTTGAGCCCATATTTCTCTGATTTGAAGGAACGAACGTGACCCTGATCTACGGCCATCGCGGCGCCAAGGGCGAAGCACCCGAGAACACCCTGAAGAGCTTCCAGCAATGCCTGGCCCACGGCGTGACGCGCTGCGAGCTGGACCTGCACCTGTCATCCGACAACGAGCTGATGGTGATCCACGACCCCACCCTCAAGCGCACCACTGGCCGGCGCGGCAAAGTGGTCGAGCACCCGGCCGCCGAGCTGGTGAAGATCGACGCACGCAAAGGCGGGCCGGGCCATGTACAGCCCTGCCCGATCCCGAAACTGGAAGAACTGTTCGAGAAATGCCCGTTCGAACACTGGCAGCTGGAAGTGAAAAGCGCTTCGCGCACCCGCGCCGCCACCACGGTGCTGGCGATTCGCGAACTGGCCCAGCAGTACGGCTTGCTGGACAAGGTGACGATCACCTCCAGCTCACGCGAAGTACTGGGTGCCGCCCTGGAGCTGGTGCCGGACGTGAAACGCGGGCTGGTAGCCGAATACGCCTGGCTCGACCCGCTGAAAGTGGCGCAGAACTACGGCTGCGACCTTCTGGCCCTGAACTGGACGCTGTGCACCCCCGAGCGCCTGCTGAAAGCGCAGGGCCAGGGTTTGCACGTGTCGGTGTGGACGGTCAACGAGCCGGCACTGATGCGCCGGCTTGCTGACTTTGGCGTGGACAGCCTGATTACAGACTTTCCCGGTTTGGCCAAGACCACCCTCGGGCAGGGTTGAAATCGGCCTCTCCGACCGGCTCAGGCCACCGGTCGGAGCCGCTCAAAAAAGCCGGTTCAGGCCGTCGTAGGCAGCTACCCGATAGGCTTCAGCCATGGTCGGGTAGTTGAACGTGGTATTGACGAAGTACTTCAGGTTGTTCTGCTCACCCGGCTGGTTCATGACCGCCTGCCCGATGTGAACGATCTCCGACGCCTGATAGCCAAAGCAGTGCACGCCCAGCACTTCCAGCGTCTCGCGATGGAACAGGATCTTCAGCATGCCTTGGGGCTCGCCGGCGATCTGCGCACGCGCCATGCTCTTGAAGAAGGCCTTGCCCACTTCGTATGGCACCTTGGCCTGGGTCAGCTCCTGCTCGTTCTTGCCGATCGAGCTGATTTCCGGAATGGTGTAGATGCCAGTGGGCACGTCGTTGACGAAGCGCCAGCTGCCATTGTCGACGATGCTGCCAGCAGCCGAGCGGCCCTGGTCGTGGGCGGCACTGGCCAGGCTCGGCCAGCCGATCACGTCACCGGCACCGTAGATGTTCGGCACGCTGGTGCGGTAGGCCTCGTCAACTTCGATCTGGCCACGGCTGTTCACCTTGATGCCGATGTTTTCCAGGCCCAGCTTGTCGGTGTTGCCGGTACGGCCGTTGCACCACAGCAAGGCGTCGGCCTTGATCTTCTTGCCCGACTTCAGGTGCAGGATCACCCCATTGTCCAGGCCTTCGACGCGCTCATACTCTTCGTTGTGGCGCACGGTGATGTTGTTGTTGCTGAAGTGGTAGCTCAGCGCCTGGGAAATTTCCGAATCGAGGAAGCTCAGCAGCTGGCCACGGTTATCGACCAGCTCCACCAGCACACCCAGGCCGCTGAAGATCGACGCGTATTCGCAACCGATCACACCGGCGCCGTACACGATGAGCTTGCGCGGGGTGTGGCTGAGGCTGAGGATGGTGTCGCTGTCGTAGACCCGCGGGTGGTGGAAGTCGATGTCGGCCGGGCGGTACGGGCGCGAGCCGGTAGCGATGATGATGTGCTTGGCGTTGAGTTTTTCGACCACGCCATTCGGGCACACGACTTCTACAGTCTGCTCGTCGGCGAAGCTGCCGGTGCCGAAGAACAGGTCAACGCGGTTCCGGGCGTAGTAGCCGGTGCGCGAAGCCACTTGCTTGGCGATGACCTTCTCGGCGCTTTTCAGCACGTCCGGGAACGAGAACCAGCGCGGCTCACCGATGGCGCGGAACATCGGGTTGGTGTTGAACTGCATGATCTGCCGCACCGAGTGACGCAGTGCCTTGGACGGGATGGTGCCCAGATGGGTGCAGTTGCCCCCGACCTGGCGACGGCTATCGACCATCGCCACCTTGCGCCCTGCTTTGGCGGCGTTCATTGCCGCGCCTTCACCGGCCGGGCCGGAACCCAGCACCACTACGTCGTAGTTGTAGACAGCCATGCGTACTCCTTCAGAACTGGCCCGCAAGCCACGGTCGCTCGCGGGGCGCGATCATGCCGCCGGGGCGTCATGAGAAAATTCGGGTGCAGTCTAATCAAGCGTGAACGCCGCGCACATTAACCCTTGGTCGCGTCGTAGGCCAATTTCGCCCGCACTACATATGCTTTACCCATTCCCTGGCGGCAATCATCCCTGCTTGTGCTTTCACTCGCCTTTCACCGCCCGTTCGAACGCAGGCGTAGCTCGGGAGACGAAGCCACCCTCTGCCCGAGTCACCAAAACTGCGGCCAGGCCATGCGCCAAGGCAAAATCCCAGCCACGCTCGGGGCCCAGGATCAGCAGCAGCGTCGAGTAGCCGTCGGCCTGCAGTGCCGAGGCATCAAGCACGGTGACGGCAGCAAGGTCGTGGTCGACCGGGCGCCCGAGGCGGGCATCGAAGGTGTGCGAATAGCGCCGGCCATTCTCCTCGAAATAATGCCGATAGTCACCCGAGGTTGATACTGAAAGGCCATTGACCGGGATGATCTGGCGAGCGATCTGGCGGTCTTCGCGCGGCAGCTCCAGGGCAATGCGCCAAGCGCTGCCATCGGGCTTGCGGCCAACCGCTTTCAGCTCGCCGGTGGCTTCGGCGACAAAACTGGCCACGCCCATGGCCTGCAGCCGGGCGGCGATCAGGTCGACCGCGTGGCCGGCGGCGACACTGTTGAAGTCGAGCTGCACCGGGGCATCCTTGCACAGAGCCTGGCCTTCGGTGTGCAAATGCCGATAGCCCACGCGCTGCCGAACCTGGGCCAAGGCCTGCGCGTCGGGCACCTGCTCGTGGCGGGCCTGGGGGCCAAAGCCCCACAGGTCGAGCAACGGCTCGACGGTAAGATCGTAAGCACCGTCGCTTTGTTCGGCCAGGTGCAGGCCGAAGTTGACCAGCTCGAGCATGTTGGGCGGCAGGGCCAGGCACTGGTTGGCAGGCAACTGGTTGAATTGGCTGACGATAGAATCGCCGCGGTAGGTCGAATAGTGCCGGTCGATTTCATCAAGGATGGTTTCGACCGCTGCCTGCACCTGGGCCGGCGCCGGGCCACCGGGTTCACGGACATACTGAATGCTGTAGCTACTGCCCATGGTCGGCCCACCCAGGCGCTCCAGGGTGGGGCCTTGATTGCAGGCGGTGAGCAGCAGGAGGAGGAACAGTATGGCTGTGCGCAAGGTTCGGTTCCTGGGTGCTTGGCTTGGGCTTTGTGGTATGGCGCATATCGAGCGCCGCACGGGCGGCGCTCGATCTCATAGGCACCACACACCCCACGGCAAGCAAAAAAAAACGGAAACCCGAAGGTTCCCGTTTTTTTATTGCCTTACAAGCGAATCAGCGTGGAAACGCTGGCGGGTTCACACCAGCCATGTCTTCCATCACGCGAACCACCTGGCAGCTGTAACCGAACTCGTTGTCGTACCAGACGTACAGAACAACGCGGTTGTCGTTGGCGATGGTCGCTTCAGCGTCAACCACACCGGCATGGCGCGAGCCGACGAAGTCGGTCGAAACCACTTCCTGGGAAGCGACGTAGTCGATCTGCTTGTGCAGCTCCGAGTGCATCGCGGTCTGGCGCAGGTACTCGTTGATCTCGTCGCGAGTAGTGGCCTTTTCCAGGTTCAGGTTGAGGATGGCCATCGATACATTCGGCGTCGGTACGCGAATGGCGTTACCGGTCAGCTTGCCCTTCAGCACTGGCAGTGCCTTGGCGGCAGCGGTAGCGGCGCCGGTTTCGGTGATGACCATGTTCAGCGGTGCGGCACGGCCACGGCGGCTGCCCTTGTGGAAGTTGTCGATCAGGTTCTGGTCGTTGGTGAACGAGTGAACGGTTTCGACGTGGCCGTTGACGATGCCGTACTGGTCGTTGATGGCCTTGAGCACCGGCACGATGGCGTTGGTGGTGCAGGAAGCCGCCGAGATGATCTTGTCATCGGCAGCGATGTCGCCGTGGTTGATACCGTGCACGATGTTCTTCAGCGCGCCCTTGCCAGGTGCGGTGAGGATCACGCGGGCAGCGCCCGGGCAGGCCAGGTGCTGGCCCAGGCCGTCGGCATCACGCCATACGCCGGTGTTGTCGACGATCAGCGCGTTTTCGATACCGTACTGGGTGTAGTCGACTTCGCTCGGGCTCTTGGCGTAGATAACCTGGATCAGGTTGCCGTTGGCGGTGATGGTGTTGTTGGCTTCGTCGATGGTGATGGTGCCATCGAATGGACCGTGTACCGAGTCACGACGCAGCAGGCTGGCACGCTTGACCAGGTCGTTCTCGGCGCCTTTGCGCACGACGATGGCACGCAGGCGCAGGCCGTCGCCACCACCGGTCTTCTCGATCAGGATGCGCGCCAGCAGGCGGCCGATGCGGCCAAAGCCGTACAACACGACGTCGGTGCCTTTGCGCGCCGAAGCGTTCTGCTGGCCAACCACTTCGGCCAGTTCTTCACGGACGAACTGCTCGGCAGTGCGGCCATTGCCTTCCTGCTTGAACTTGTTGGCCAGCTTGCCCAGGTCGACCGAAGCGGCGCCCAGTTTCAGCTCGCTCATGGCCTTGAGCAGGGGGAATGTCTCGTGGACGGACAGCTCGGTTTCGTCGGTTTGACGGTGACGCGCAAAGCGGTGCGCCTTGAGGATCGAGATAACCGAACGGTTGATCAGGCTGCGGCCATAGATCGAGCTCACCACATTGTTGTTGCGGTAGAGCTGACCGATAAGCGGGATCATCGCTTCAGCCAGGGCTTCACGATCAATCCACTCACCAAGACACTGGTCGGGCTTCTGAGTCACGGGAACCTTCCACATGTAGGGACAGAAAAAAGGGGCTACATTATGACGCCCCAGCGCGGAACCGGCAATGAGCGCCTGTCGCGGCGACGCAAGCCAGCGTTCATGCCCTATCGAGCCTGACAGCCGGCACCGTCACCGGTACAATCGGTCTCTTTGCCGCAACGCTTGGAGTGCAATCTCCCGTGTCAGTTCTGCGCCTACCGCAAATGTCGGCCACGGCCGGCAAACAAACCTGGGGCAACCTGCCCGGTGCCGCCCTTAGCCTGGCCATCGCCGAGGCCGCCAGCAGCGCTGGCCGCTTCACCCTGTTGCTGACAGCCGACAGCCAGGCCGCCGATCGCCTGGAACAGGAGCTGCGCTTCTTTGCTCCGGACCTGCCCGTGCTGCCGTTCCCGGATTGGGAAACCCTGCCCTACGACCTGTTCTCGCCGCACCAGGACATCATCTCCCAGCGCATCGCCAGCCTGTATCGCCTGCCGGAACTGAGCCACGGCATCCTCGTGGTACCCGTCACCACCGCCCTGCACCGCCTGGCACCCACGCGTTTCTTGCTGGGCAGCAGCCTGGTGCTGGATGTGGGCCAGACCATCGACGTGGAGCAGATGCGCACGCGCCTGGAGGCCAGCGGCTACCGTTGCGTCGATACCGTCTACGAGCACGGTGAATTCGCCGTGCGCGGCGCACTGATCGACCTGTTCCCGATGGGCAGCAAGCTGCCCTACCGCATCGACCTGTTCGATGACGAAATCGAGACCCTGCGCACCTTCGACCCCGAGACCCAGCGCTCGATCGACAAGGTCGACTCCGTGCGCCTGCTGCCGGCGCGCGAGTTCCCGATGCAGAAAGAGGAGGTCACCCGCTTCAAGGCGCGCTTCCGCGAGCGGTTCGACGTCGACTTCCGCCGCAGCGCGATCTTCCAGGACCTGGCCAGTGGCATCATCCCCGCGGGTATCGAGTACTACCTGCCACTGTTCTTCGAAGAAACCTCGACCCTGTTCGACTACCTGCCGGCGGACACCCAGGTGTTCTCGCTGCCCGGTGTGGAGCAAGCCGCCGAGCACTTCTGGAACGACGTGCGCGGGCGCTACGAAGACCGCCGCGGCGATCTCAGCCGCCCGCTGCTGCCGCCGGCCGAGCTGTTCCTGCCGGTGGAGGACTGCTTTGCCCGGCTCAAGCAATGGCCGCGGGTAGTGGTCAGCAGCGAAGACCTAGACCCCGGCGCGGGCCGCGAGCGCTTCCCCGCCCGCGACCTGCCCAACCTGGCTATCGAAGCCAAGGCCAACCAGCCGCTGGCCGAGCTGGCCAACTTCCTCGACCAGTTCCCCGGCCGCGTGCTGTTCACGGCCGAATCGGCGGGCCGCCGCGAAGTGCTGCTGGAGCTGCTTGAACGGCTGAAACTGCGCCCGCATACCGTAGACGGTTGGTACGACTTCGTTACCGGCAGCGAGCGCCTGGCAATCACCATCGCCCCATTGGACGAAGGCCTGCTGCTGGACGACCCAGGCCTGGCCCTGATCGCCGAAAGCCCGTTGTTCGGCCAGCGGGTGATGCAGCGCCGGCGCCGTGACAAACGTGGCGAAACTGCCAATGACGCGGTGATCAAGAACCTCACCGAACTGCGTGAAGGCGCACCGGTGGTGCACATCGACCATGGCGTAGGGCGCTACCTGGGCCTGGCCACGCTGGAAATCGACGGCCAGGCCGCCGAGTTCCTCACCCTGGAATACGCCGAGAACGCCAAGCTGTACGTGCCGGTGGCCAACCTGCACCTGATCGCCCGCTACACCGGCAGCGACGATGCCTTGGCACCGCTGCACCGACTGGGCTCGGAAGCCTGGCAGAAGGCCAAGCGCAAGGCCGCGGAACAGGTGCGCGACGTAGCGGCCGAGCTGCTCGACATCTATGCCCGCCGCGCGGCGCGCAAGGGTTACGCGTTTGCCGACCCGTCCGCCGACTACGCCACCTTCAGCGCCGGCTTCCCGTTCGAGGAAACCCCCGACCAACAAGCCGCCATCGAGGCCGTGCGTGCCGACATGCTGGCGCCCAAGCCGATGGACCGCCTGGTGTGCGGTGACGTCGGCTTCGGCAAGACCGAAGTGGCCATGCGCGCGGCGTTCATTGCCGTGCACAGCGGCCGTCAGGTCGCCGTACTGGTGCCCACGACCCTGCTTGCGCAGCAACACTACAACAGCTTCCGCGACCGCTTTGCCGACTGGCCGGTGACGGTGGAAGTGATGAGCCGATTCAAGTCAGCCAAGGAGGTGGCTGCCGCAGCGGCCGACCTGGCCGAAGGCAAGATCGACATCCTGATCGGCACCCACAAGCTGCTGCAGGACGATGTGCGCTTCAAGGACCTGGGCCTGGCCATCATCGACGAAGAGCACCGCTTCGGCGTACGCCAGAAGGAGCAATTGAAGGCCCTGCGCAGCGAGGTCGACATCCTTACCCTGACCGCCACGCCGATTCCGCGCACGCTGAACATGGCGGTAGCGGGCATGCGCGACCTGTCGATCATCGCCACACCGCCGGCACGCCGCCTGTCGGTGCGCACCTTCGTCATGGAGCAGAACAAGAGCACGGTCAAGGAGGCGCTGCTGCGCGAGCTGCTGCGCGGTGGCCAGGTGTACTACCTGCACAACGATGTGAAAACCATCGAGAAATGTGCCGCCGACCTTGCCGAGCTGGTGCCTGAGGCGCGTATCGGCATCGGCCACGGCCAGATGCGCGAGCGCGAACTGGAACAGGTGATGAGTGACTTCTACCACAAGCGCTTCAACGTGCTGGTAGCCTCGACCATCATCGAAACCGGTATCGACGTTCCCAGCGCCAACACCATCGTCATCGAGCGCGCCGACAAGTTCGGCCTGGCCCAGTTGCACCAGCTGCGCGGCCGGGTTGGCCGTAGCCACCACCAGGCCTACGCCTACCTGCTCACGCCCACCCGGCAGAAGGTCAGCGCCGACGCCGAAAAGCGCCTGGAGGCGATTGCCAACACCCAGGACCTTGGCGCCGGCTTCGTGCTGGCCACCAACGACCTGGAAATCCGCGGTGCCGGCGAGCTGCTGGGCGAAGGCCAGAGCGGGCAGATCCAGGCGGTGGGCTTCACCCTGTACATGGAAATGCTCGAACGCGCGGTCAAGGCGATCCGCAAGGGCACCCAGCCCAACCTCGAGCAGCCGCTGGGCGGTGGCCCGGAGATCAACCTGCGCCTGCCGGCGCTGATCCCCGAGGATTACCTGCCCGACGTGCATGCACGGCTGATCCTCTACAAACGCATTGCCTCGGCCGCCGACGAAGAGGGCCTGAAAGACTTGCAGGTCGAGATGATCGACCGGTTCGGCCTGCTCCCGGAGCCGACCAAGAACCTGATGCGCCTGACTTCGCTGAAACTGCACGCGGAAAAGCTCGGCATCAAGAAGGTCGATGCCGGCCCCAATGGCGGCAAGCTCGAGTTCGAGGCGGAGACCCCGGTCGACCCGCTGACCCTGATCAAGCTGATCCAGGGCCAGCCCAAGCGTTACAAGTTCGAAGGCGCGACCCAGTTCCGCTTCCTGGTGCCGATGGAACGCCCCGACGAACGATTCAATACCCTGGAGGCGCTGTTCGAGCGCCTGACCCCACAGCCTGCCTAAGGAAGATCCATGCGTGCCATCCGTTGCCTGACCCTGCTGCTGGCGCTGTTCGCCCCGGCCGCCTTCGCCGAAGGCTTGTATCAGGTAGAAATGATTCTGGTGCGGCAGAACAGCGTGCCCGCCTTCACCAGCCCGTTCGCCCCGGAAGACTGGAGCGCCGGCGCCCCGCGCCTGGAGAAGGACGCCGAACGCCGCCTTGGGCTGGAAGACGAAGTCACCCGGCTGGAGGCCACTGCCGACTACACCGTGCTGATGCACAAGGCCTGGCAGCAGCAGGTTGGCAGCGAACCCAGCCGCGTCGCCCTGGGCGAAGGCACCGAGCAGTTCGGACACTTCCCCATCGAAGGCAACCTGAGCATCGCCGAAGGCCGCTTCATAGCGGTCGAGGCCAACTTCTGGGTCAACCAGCTGGACGGTAACGGCAGCGTGCTGCAAAGCGAGCAGTTCAAGCAGAGCAACAGCAACGTCAAGGGCGGCCAGCTGACCTTCCTCGACGGCGGGCACCTGGCGGTACTGCTGAAGGTGACGCCACCGGGTACGCCGAAAATGCCAGTGATGGACCCGGAGATGATGGAGCAGTAAACGGATGACGCAAGATGCCGCCGCGCTGGTGAACACATACCCGAACTGGACCCAGTCGTTCAGCAAGGCAACCCTGCAACGCGGTGAGCACTATGCCGAGGAAGGCCGTGTCGAACTGGAGGGTATTTACCAACAGACGATTACAGCCAGTTGCCGCGGGAGCGGCGCCAACATCTACCAGCAAACCATCGACCTGCATGTAGCGGGCGGCCGCTGTCACGTGCAGGGCGAGTGCGATTGCCCTGTACGGCAGAACTGCAAGCACTGCGCCGCCGTCCTGTTCTGCATCAGCGACCCCAGCTCGGGCACTCAGGGGGCGCAGGCCACCCCAGGCAACTTGTCTGCCGAGTTGCAACACTGGCTGAGCGGCCTGGAACAGACGCCAGCCAAAGCCGGCACAGCCGACGACAAACGCGGGCGCATGGTGTGCTATCAGCTGCAACTGACCGATGATGCCGGCTGCTCGTTACTGGTTCGCAAGGGGACGCGCAGTGAAGACGGTATCCGCTTCAGCCGCGTTCAGTCACTTTACGATTTTCTCTACGAGCCACCGCGCTTCGTAACCGAAGAAGATACCCGCATTCTGCGGTTGCTTTCGGCCCTGAATCAGGGGGGCGGCCAGGACCGCGGCTACAAACTCAAGGGGTTGGAAGGTGGCGAACTGTTCCAGCGCGCCCTTGAAACCGGGCGCATGTTCTTCGATGTCGACTTACCGCCACTTCGCGAGGGCCCGGTGCGCCATGCCGAGTTTCGCTGGGTACGCCTGGAAAACGGTAATTACAGGGGCCTGTGGTACAGCGGCGAGGAAGTGCTGCGCTGCGTGATCCCTCTGCTGCCGCTGTACTACTTCGATGCGCTGACAAGCGAAGTGGGCAAGGTCGAACACAGCCTTGAACCACACGTTGCCGTGCAACTGACCATCGCTCCCGATGTCCCGGAACACCTGGTCGTACCCCTCAGCCACAAACTCAATGCCCTGAGCCACAAGGTACCGACTCCCACACCGGTGCAGGAACAATTGCTCGAGGGTGTCCAGCCAAAGGCACTGCTTGCCCTTGGCAGCCTCGAATACACCGCTTACATGCCGAAAACCGGGCGCATGCAACGGCAAATGCAACATCGCGCGGCATTGGCGTTCGATTATGACGGCCTGCAAGCCAGCGGCAGCGATGACAAGCCATTGACCCGCCTGATGGGCAGTACCAGCCAGCGCATTCGTCGCCAGCCCCAGGCTGAACACGCGCTGCGCAAGACACTGCGCGACTTCGGTTTCAAGCCCGCCACCCGGCAGAGCAAGGCCCTGCCCGACAGTGCCGGCGAGATGTTTCAACTGACTGACGACGAAGCCTGGCTGCGTTTTGCCCGCGAAGGCCTGCCGCGCCTGCGTGAGGCCGGCTGGGCTATCGACATCCATCGTGACTTCGCCTTCAACCTGCAGGAGGTGGACGACTGGTACGCGACCATCGACGAAGCCCCCGGCCATGAATGGTTCGACCTGGAGCTGGGGATCGTGGTCGATGGCCAGCGCCACAGCCTGCTGCCGATCGTGCTACAACTGCTGCGCAGCAGCCCGGAACTCCTGCGCCCCAGTGAATTGGCCCGGCGCAGTGACGACGAGCACTTGCTGATCGACCTCAACCGCGGCCGCCTGGACGCCCCTGCCCTGCGCGTAGCCCTGCCCTATGGCCGCATCAAGGCAGTCATGGGCACCCTGGGCGAACTGTACCTGCACGAAGCCACGGCCGGCCCGAGCCTGCGCATGGAGCGCGCCGATGCTGCGCGCCTGAACGAAATAGAAGGCCTGCCCCTGCACTGGGAAGGTGGCGAGCATGTGCGCGACCTGGGCCGCCGCCTGCGTGACGCCCGCGACCTGCAAGTGGCGCCACCCGGCGGGTTGCAGGCCAGCTTGCGCCCTTACCAGCAACAGGGCCTGAACTGGCTGCAGGCCCTTCGCGAGATGGGCACCGGCGGCATCCTCGGCGACGACATGGGCCTGGGCAAGACCCTGCAGGCCTTGGCCCACCTGCTGCTGGAGAAAGAGTCAGGGCGCCTCGCCACGCCGGCGCTGGCAGTGATGCCGACCAGCCTGATCCCCAACTGGCTGGACGAAGCCCAACGCTTTGCCCCCGCCCTGCGCGTGCTGGCCCTGCACGGGCCGGGGCGCAGCAAGCACTTTGCCAAGCTGCATGAATACGATCTGGTCCTGACTACCTACGCGCTGATGCCGCGCGATCTCGAACACCTGCGCGCCCACGCCTGGCACGTACTGGTCCTGGACGAAGCGCAGAACATCAAGAGCAGCACCAGCAAGGCGGCCATCGCCATCTGCGAACTGCAGGCCACCCAGCGCGTCTGCCTGACCGGCACCCCGATGGAAAACAACCTGGGCGAGCTGTGGTCGATCTTTCACTTCCTGATGCCCGGCTGGCTGGGTGACCTCAAGCGTTTCAACCAGGACTACCGCACGCCGATCGAGCGCCATGCCGACAGTGAGCGCCTGGCCCACCTGGCCAGCCGCATCCGCCCGTTCCTGTTGCGCCGCACCAAGGAACAGGTGGCCACCGAACTGCCGGCCAAGACCGAGATGGTGCACTGGGTCGAACTCAGCGACGCCCAGCGCGACACCTATGAAGCCGTGCGGGTGGCCATGGACCAGAAGGTCCGCGACGAAATCGCCCGCAATGGCGCCGCGCGCAGCCAGATCGTCATCCTCGACGCACTCCTCAAGCTGCGCCAGGTCTGCTGCGACCTGCGCCTGGTCAAGGGCGTGGAAAGCAAGGGCAACCAGGCCGACAAGGGCAAGCTCGGCGCGCTGCTGGAAATGCTTGAAGAGCTGCTTAGCGAAGGCCGCCGGGTACTGCTGTTTTCGCAGTTCACTTCGATGCTGGCATTGATCGAGCAAGAGCTGGAAAAGCGCCAGATCCGCTACAGCCTGCTGACGGGCGACACCCGCGACCGACGTACACCGGTGCAGCAGTTCCAGCAGGGTGACAGCGAGGTGTTTTTGATCAGCCTCAAGGCCGGGGGCGTAGGCCTGAACCTGACGGCAGCGGACACGGTGATCCACTACGACCCATGGTGGAACCCGGCCAGCGAAAACCAGGCTACTGACCGCGCCTACCGCATTGGCCAGGACAAGCCGGTGTTCGTGTTCAAGCTCATCACCCGGGGCACGGTGGAAGAAAAGATCCAGTTGCTGCAGCAGGAAAAGGCAGCGCTGGCGGCCAGCTTGCTGGATGGCGGCCAGGCTGGGCAGTGGCGCATGGGGGATGAAGAGATCGAGGCCTTGTTTGCGCCATTGCCAGGCAAACGCGGGCGGTAATTCAGCCTTTTGCCCTGCCTATCCTGGCCTCTTCGCGGGCGAGCCCGCTCCCACAGGTACCCCGCAAGACTGAGGCTGATGCAGTACCTGGGAAACAACTGTTTTGCTCAATTTCTAGAATCTAGCGCAATCCCCTGTGGGAGCGGGCTAGTCCCGCGAACACGGGCGAAGCCCGTGCCATCCACCGTGTTGGATGCTTCGCGGGGCAAGCCCGCTCCCACAGGCACCCCCGCAGGCTTGAGGCTGATGCAGTACCTGGGGAAACAACTGGCTTGCTCAATTTCTAGAATCTAGCGCAATCCCCTGTGGGAGCGGGCTTGTCCCGCGAACACGGGCGAAGCCCGTGCCATCCACCGTGTTGGATGCTTCGCGGGGCAAGCCCACTCCCACAGGCACCCCCGCAGCCTTGAGGCTGATGCAGTACCTGGGGAAACAACTGTTTTGCTCAATTTCTAGAATCTAGCGCAATCCCCTGTGGGAGCGGGCTTGAGGCTGATGCGGTACCTGGGGAATCAACTGGCTTGCTCAATTTCCAGAAGCTAGCGCAATCCCTGTGGGAGCGGGCTTGTCCCGCGAACACGGGCGAAGCCCGTGCCATGCACCGTGTGTTGGATGCTTCGCGGGGCAAGCCCGCTCCCACAGGCACCCCCGCAGCCTTGAGGCTGATGCAGTACCTGGGGAAACAACTGGCTCGCTCAATTTCTAGAATCTAGCGCAATCCCTGTAGAAGCGGCTTTAGCCGGCGAAGAGGCCGAGGCAGTCAATCGACCAGCTGGGCTTCCTTCAACGCCCCCAACGCCTCCAGCCACCGCGGCTGCTGGCGATAGTCGGTGCGGGCATAGCCCTGACCACGCATCCGCGCAATCCGCGGCGACGGCTTGACCTTCATCCGCTGCGCCGCACTCAGTGCCAGCTCCGCTGCTGCCCGGTCATTGCACACCAGGCCCATGTCACAGCCGGCACTCAACGCTGCTTCGATACGGCTGGCGGCATCACCCACCACGTGCGCACCGGCCATCGACAGGTCGTCACTGAAGATCACCCCGTCAAAGCCCAACTCGCCACGCAGGATGTCCTGCAACCAGCGCCGCGAGAAGCCGGCTGGCTGGTTGTCGACTTGCGGGTAGATGACATGCGCCGGCATCACGGCGGCCAGCTGCCCGCTCAGGCGGCTGAACGGCACCAGATCGGCCTGGCGCAGTTGCTCCAGGCTGCGCTCGTCGGTAGGAATGGCCACATGCGAGTCAGCCTCGGCCCAGCCATGCCCGGGGAAATGCTTACCGCAGGCCGCCATGCCTGCCGCATTCATGCCACGGATGAACGCCCCGGCCAACTGCGTGGCACGCAGCGGGTCACCCTCGAAGGCCCGGCTACCCACCACGGCGCTGCGCTGGTGATCGAGGTCGAGCACTGGCGCAAAGCTCAGGTCCAGACCGACCGCCAGCACTTCGGTCGCCATCAGCCAGCCACACTGCTCGGCCAGGTACTCAGCGTTGTCGTTGTCAGCCAGTGCGCGCATGGCCGGCAGGCGTACAAAGCCTTGACGCAGACGCTGCACGCGGCCGCCCTCCTGGTCGACGGCAAGAATCAGTTCAGGGCGGATGGCGCGGATGGAAGCACACAGCTCACGCACCTGGCGCGGGCTGTCGATGTTGCGGGCAAAGATGATCAGGCCAGCGACTTCAGGCTGGCGCAGCAGGTGGCGGTCTTCGGCGGTCAGCCATTTACCGGCAATATCCACCATCAAGGAGCCTTGCAGGCTGACGGTCATGGGTAATCCTTCTTTGAAGACTGAACAAAAGCGGCGCTAGCTTAGCCCAAGCAGCCCCGCTGCGCCCAGCCTTCAGGCCTTGGCCGTGGCAGTACCGGCCTTGCTGCGCGGGCGGAGCTGCGCAGTGGCCATGGCGTCGTCGGTGACACCGCTGTCGGCGCGCATGCCCGCCGCCAGGAACGGCACCATCAGGCGCATCACCTGCTCGATAGAGGTGTTGATGCCGAAATCGGTCTCGGCAATGGCCCTCAAGGCCTTGATACCCGACATGCTGAAAGCGGCGGCCCCCAGCATGAAGTGGACACGCCAGAACAGCTCCAGCGGGGGAATACGGGGGGCGGCTTCGTTGACGAGGAGCATGTAGCGGCGGAATACCTTGCCGTACATGTCTTCCAGGTAGCGCCGCAGGTGGCCCTGGCTTTGGCTGAAGGCCAGCCCCAGCAGGCGCATGAAAATCGACAGGTCGTTGTTGCTGCGCGGCTGCACGGCCAGCGCCTGTTCCACCAGCATTTCCAGCAGCTCTTCGAGGCTGGGCTTGTGCTCCGGCCTGGCCTGGCGCCGCTCCAGTTCACGCTCGAGGCTGGCGCAGAACGGACCGAGGAAACGCGAGAACACTGCCTGAATCAAGGCCTTCTTGGAGCCGAAATGATAGTTGACAGCCGCCAGGTTGACCCCGGCCTTGCTGGTAATCAGCCGCAACGAGGTCTCGGCGAACCCCCTTTCCGCGAACAGCTGCTCGGCAGCATCGAGAATGCGTTCAACGGTTTCCGATTGGGCCATGACTACTCCGACTACTCCGCCAGACAAACAGGTGTTTGAAACATACGTTTCAGCCCTGCATCTGTCAAGGCTCCGTGACCAGGCGGTCGCCATTTAAAAGCGCCAGACGGCCAGCTGCAAGTGCCAACCCCTGCTGTTTATTGCGCCTTTTGGCTTGCAGCGCATCCAGTACTGTATATAATCCCAGTCACTGTACAAAAAGACAGAGCGCACAACATGTTGAAACTGACGCCACGCCAAGCCGAAATTCTCGCGTTCATCAAGCGTTGCCTGGAAGACAACGGCTTCCCGCCGACGCGCGCCGAGATCGCTCAGGAGCTGGGCTTCAAGTCGCCCAATGCAGCCGAGGAACACCTCAAGGCCCTTGCCCGCAAAGGTGCGATCGAAATGACCCCGGGCGCCTCCCGCGGCATCCGCATCCCTGGTTTCGAAGCCAAGGCCGAAGAAAGCGGCCTGCCGATCATCGGCCGTGTGGCTGCCGGTGCGCCGATTCTCGCCGAACAGCACATCGAGCAATCCTGCAACATCAACCCTGCCTTCTTCCACCCCCAGGCCGACTATTTGCTGCGCGTACACGGCATGAGCATGAAGGACGTCGGCATCTTCGACGGTGACCTGCTGGCAGTGCACACCTGCCGCGAGGCCCGCAACGGCCAGATCGTCGTGGCCCGCATCGGCGACGAAGTTACCGTCAAGCGCTTCAAGCGCGAAGGCAGCAAGGTCTGGCTGCTGGCCGAAAACCCCGAATTCGCCCCCATCGAAGTCGACCTGAAAGAACAGGAACTGGTGATAGAGGGCTTGAGCGTCGGCGTCATTCGCCGCTGATCCAGGAGGCGTCATGCAGCAGTTCTTTCACGCACCCGAGCAAGCCCAGTTGCCATTGTTCGAAGCATTCCTCGCCCAACCCGTGCTACCTGGCCTCAAAGCCAGCGACGCGGCGCGCAAGAGCAGCCAGCCCGAGCTGTTCAGTGAACTGTCGCTGCGCGGCACGCCCGTGCACTGCCAAAGCCTGCTGGCACCCGTACTGCGCGAGCTGAGCGAAGAAGACGAGACCCGCTGGCTGACCCTGATCGCCCCGCCATCGAGCCTGACCCAGGCCTGGCTGCGCGATGCCGGCCTCAACCGTGAACGCATCCTGCTGCTGCAACCTCGCAGCAACCAAAGCCCGCTGCAACTGGCTTGCGAAGCCTTGCGCCTGGGCCTCAGCCACACAGTGGTCAGCTGGCTGGGCAGCGTCAATGCCACTGCACGCCAGCAACTGCTGCGCGCTGCCAGTACCGGAAACGCACAAAGCCTGAACATCCGCCTCGGCTGATGTTCAGGCTTTGCCTGTCACTTCAAAAAGCCTGATTAGCTGCTGCACCGTGAGGGCGTAAAGCCTAGTGCAGCACGCGCGGCCCTTCATCACGCTCCAGCTCGCCATCCATCAGGCGACCAGCCATCTGCACGCCCACACTGAGCATGGCCTTGGCCACTTCCACATGCTGACCCTGCAAGAATACCTTGGCGTCTTCCGAGAAATCCAAGGTTACCAGAGAGCCCTCATCCTCGGCGCGACGCAGTTCGATGCGGCCATCAGGCAACTCGACAATTTCCAGAAACGACGTAGACATAAATGGCAGTTCTCCGCGAAAGGCCAGTATTGTACCAGCCGTTGCGGCTATCAGCACTCACTCAACGCGTCGCGGAAACGTCTCACCAGGCCTTTGAGGTTGTTGCGCCAGCTCTCCAGCTCGCTACGCGAAAGCGCTGGATGCTCAGGCTCATCGAGATTCACAGCCTGGATCAGCGGCTGAGTGACGTCAGTTTTCGGCGCTTTCCTGGCGACAGGTGGTCGGAACAAATCGGCATAAGCAGCGAGCATTTGCGCCAGCCAGGTTTCACGCTGGCGGGCTAGCTCCAGCAGCTCGGCGACTTCGGGGATGGCGATACCGTTCAGGCTGTCGTCCGCCAAAGCCTGCTCGACGCTTGCCACAACCGGCAGGCGGTAGAAAGCACCGATTTCATGGCACATGCCTAGCAGCGCACCGTACAGATGAAACAGCGCCGACTCGCGCTCGGCCTGGACCAAGCCCTGGGCATTCATGGCCTGGCTCTGCTCGGCCTTGGCCATGGACTCCAGGGCGAGGCCGGCGAAGAACAATTTCTGGTTGGTACGGGTGTAGGTTTCCTGGGCCATTTCAGTGCCCTCCAATAAGGCTACAAGGCGGATACCAGCATCATAAATGATCAGGGCCGGTTTGCGCCCCTTCGCAGGCTTGCCCGCGAAGGGGCGCGAACCGGCCCCAGATTACAGCACCGATAGATCAGCGCTTGTCTTCAACCTTCCAGGCATTGCCGTCGTAGAAAGCCTTCCACCCTGTCGGCTTACCATCAACCTCGGACTGCACGTACTGCTCCTTGGTCTTGCGGCTGTAGCGGATCACCGCTGGGCGGCCGTCCGGGTCTTTCTGCGGCGCGTCGCACAAGAAGTGGTACTTCGGGTCGATTTCATGCTTGTGCGGCACGATCTCCAGCACCAGCGGCGCGCGAGTTTCGCGGTTTTTCGGGAACTGGCTGGCGGCCAGGAACAACCCCGAAGCACCGTCACGCAGCACGTAGGTGTCGTCCACCTTCTCGCACTTGAGCTCGGGCATGTCCACCTTGTCCATCTTCGGTGGGGCCGCTTCGCCGCTCTTGAGCAACTTGCGAGTGTTCTTGCATGCCGGGTTGGTGCAACCAAAGAACTTGCCGAAACGGCCGGTCTTCAATTGCATCTCGCTACCACACTTGTCGCACTCCAGACTCGGCCCTTCGTAGCCCTTGATGCGGTAGTTGCCTTCCTCGATCTCGTAGCCAGCGCAATCCGGGTTGTTACCACAGATGTGCAGCTTGTGCTTCTCGTCCAGCAGGTAGGCATCCATCGCCGTGGCGCAGATCGGGCAGCGGTGCTTGCCCAGCAGCACGCGTGATTCTGACTCGCCCTCATCGTCAGCGGCAATCTCGTCGCCCGGCACCAGGTTGACGGTAGCCTTGCAGCGCTCTTTCGGCGGCAGGCTGTAGCCCGAGCAACCGAGGAACACGCCCGTTGAAGCGGTGCGGATCATCATCGGCCGACCACATTCCTTGCACGAAATGTTGGTCATGGTCGGCTGGTTGGCGCGCATGCCATTTTCGCTGGACTCGGCGGTCTGCAGCTTCTTGCTGAAGTCGCCGTAGAACTCGTCAAGCACGTTTTTCCAGTCACGCTCGCCCTGGGCCACGTCGTCGAGGTTCTCTTCCATGTCGGCGGTAAAGCCATAGTCCATGAGGTTGGAGAAGCTCTCCGACAGGCGCTCGGTGACGATATCGCCCATCTTCTCGGAGTAGAAGCGGCGGTTGTGCAGGGTCACGTAACCGCGATCCTGGATGGTGGAAATGATCGCCGCGTAGGTCGACGGGCGACCGATACCGCGCTTTTCCATCTCCTTGACCAGGCTGGCTTCGGTGAAGCGTGCGGGTGGCTTGGTGAAGTGCTGGCTCGGGTCGATCTGGATCAGCTTGAGTGCTTCACCCTGCACCATCTCTGGCAGCACGTCGTCTTCGCCCGGCTTGCTCTGCTGCGGCAGCACGCGGGTGTAACCGTCGAACTTGAGGATACGGCCCTTGGCACGCAGCTCGAAATCGCCGGCGGCGACGGTAACGCTGGTGGACAGGTACTGCGCTGGCGGCATCTGGCAGGCCAGGAACTGGCGCCAGATCAGCTCGTACAGGCGCTCGGCGTCGCGCTCCATGCCACTGAGCTTGGTCGGATGAGTGTTCACATCGGAAGGACGAATCGCTTCGTGGGCCTCCTGAGCGCCTTCCTTGCTACCGTAGACCAGCGGCGCTTCCGGCAGGTACTGCTTGCCGAACTCGCGCTCGATGTAGCTGCGGGCCATATCCAGGGCATCAGCCGACAGGTTGGTCGAGTCGGTACGCATGTAGGTGATGTAGCCGGCTTCGTACAAGCGCTGGGCCATCATCATGGTTTTCTTCACGCCGAAGCCCAGGCGATTACTGGCCGCCTGCTGCAGGGTGGACGTGATGAACGGGGCCGATGGCTTGCTGCTGGTCGGGCGATCTTCGCGCTTGACCACGCTGTAGCTGGAAGCCTTGAGCTTCTCCAGCGCCGCCATGGCCTGTGCTTCGTTGAGCGGCTTGAAGGCCTCGCCCTTCTCGCGCGCCACCTCGAAACGCACCTTGGCGTTCTTGGCGGTGCCAAGGTCGGCGTGGATCTCCCAGTACTCTTCAGGGATGAACGCGCGGATTTCACGCTCACGCTCAACCACCAGCTTCACCGCCACCGACTGTACACGGCCGGCAGACAGGCCACGGGCAATCTTGGCCCACAGCAGCGGCGAGACCATGTAGCCGACCACGCGGTCGAGGAAGCGCCGCGCCTGCTGGGCGTTGACCCGATCGATGTCCAGTTGGCCTGGCTGCGAGAACGCTTCCTGAATGGCCTTCTTGGTGATTTCGTTGAACACCACGCGCTTGTAGCGGGTGTCGTCGCCACCGATGGCCTCGCGCAGGTGCCAGGCGATGGCTTCCCCTTCGCGGTCCAAGTCGGTTGCGAGATAGATGGTGTCAGCATCCTTGGCCAGGCGGCGCAGCTCTTCGATCACCTTTTCCTTGCCAGGCAGGATCTCGTACTTGGCCTTCCAGCCGTGGTCAGGGTCGACGCCCATGCGTGCGACCAGCTGGCGACGGGCCTTTTCTTTCGGCGACAGGGCCGGAGCCTCACCCGCGGCCTTGCCACGCTTGGCGGCCGGCTCTTTGCTTGCGCTGGCCGAACCGCTGGTGGGGAGGTCTCGGATATGGCCGATACTCGACTTCACCACGTACTGGTTGCCCAGGTACTTGTTGATGGTCTTGGCCTTGGCCGGGGATTCCACAATGACCAGCGATTTGCCCATGGATCGGAGTATTCCTGAATCTGAAGATGAAAAACGCGTCAGGTGCCTAGACGCGGCACCGCTATATATAGTGGCAAAAGTGTGAGGTCAAGTTCGAACGATCACTCGTGCGACTTGCCCAGCAAGCCAGGCAGCCCTTCTTCGGCGTTGACCAAAGCAAAGCGTGGCACCTGCTCGCCGTCAACCTCGACGGACTCCTGGAACATCGAAAGTGGCCGTACCCAGAAGCTGTAGTCACCATACAGGCATTGGTAGAACACCATCCACTCTTCGCTCTCCGAGTGCCGCGCAACACTGAAGACACGGTACTCAGGCCCTTTGTAATGCCGGTAGATGCCTGGCTGTATCTGCATGTTGCCCACCCTCTTGAAAAAAACCTGAAAAAAACAAAACCGGGGCACATGGCCCCGGCTGCTGTCCCGCTACGCGATCAGACGCGTTCGAAGACAGTGGTGATACCTTGACCAAGGCCGACGCACATGGTCGCCACCCCCAGGGTACCGCCATTCTGCTTCATGACGTTGAGCAGGGTGCCGGAAATGCGCGCCCCGGAGCAACCGAACGGGTGGCCCAAGGCAATGGCGCCGCCGTGCAGGTTAACCTTCTCATCCATCTTGTCGAGCACTTTCAAGTCTTTCAACACTGGCAGGGCCTGTGCAGCAAAGGCTTCGTTGAGCTCGATGAAGTCGATATCGGCCATGGTCAGGCCGGCACGCTTGAGGGCTTTCTGGGTCGATGGCACCGGACCATAGCCCATGATTGCCGGGTCGACACCGGCCACTGCCATCGAACGGATCACCGCCAATGGCTGGATACCGAGGTCCATGGCACGCTGACCGGACATGACGATCATGCACGAGGCGCCGTCGGTAATCTGCGACGAAGTACCGGCCGTGACCGTACCGCCCTTGGGGTTGAACGCAGGCTTCAGCGATGCCAGGCCTTCGAGGGTGGTTTCCGGGCGAATGGTCTCGTCGAAATCGAACACCTTCAAGAAGCCGTTCTCGTCGTAGCCCTGCATCGGGATGATCTCGTCCTTGAACTTGCCTTCGACCGTGGCTTTGTGGGCCAGCTGGTGCGAACGCAAGCCGAACAGGTCTTGCTGCTCACGGGTGATGCCGTGCATCTTGCCGAGCATTTCTGCAGTCAGGCCCATCATCCCGGAAGCCTTGGCGGCATGCAAGGACAGGTGCGGGTTGGGGTCTACGCCGTGCATCATGCTGACGTGGCCCATGTGTTCCACGCCACCGACCACGAACACATCGCCGTTACCGGTCATGATCGCCTGGGCGGCGGTGTGCAGCGCGCTCATGGACGAGCCGCACAGGCGGCTGACCGTCTGCGCCGCAGAGGTGTGCGGGATCGGGGTCATCAGCGAAGCCATGCGGGCGATGTTCCAGCCCTGCTCCAGGGTCTGGTTGACGCAACCCCAGATCACATCCTCGACTTCTTTCGGGTCAACCTTGCCGTTGCGCTCCAACAGTTTGCTGATCAGGTGCGCCGACATGTCTTCGGCGCGGGTATTGCGGTGCATGCCACCCTTGGAGCGGCCCATTGGCGTGCGACCGAAGTCGACAATCACCACGTCTCTTGGATTCAGGCTCATATCAAATCTCTCGCTCTAGCTCGTTGACCGCTCAGTTGAAGAAGCGCTGGCCGTTCTTGGCCATTTCACGCAGCTTGGCGGTCGGGTGGTACAGCGGCCCCAGGTCGGCATACTGATCGGCCAAGGCGACGAATTCGGCCACACCGATCGAGTCGATGTAACGCAGCGCACCACCGCGGAAGGGAGGGAAACCAATGCCGTAGACCAGACCCATGTCGGCTTCGGCAGCGGTCTCGACGATGCCGTCTTCCAGGCAACGCACGGTCTCCAGGCACAGCGGGACCATCATCCAGTTGATGATGTCTTCGTCAGTGACTTCACGCTGCTCGAACACGATCGGTTTGAGCACGTCGAGCACGGTGGCATCGAAGACCTTCTTCGGTTTGCCGCGCTTGTCGGTTTCGTAGGCGTAGAAGCCCTTACCGTTCTTCTGGCCCAGGCGGTTGGCCTCGTACAGCGCATCGACCGCCGAGCGGCGCTCGTCCTTCATGCGGTCCGGGAAGCCTTCGGCCATGACGTCTCGGCCGTGGTGGCCGGTGTCGATGCCGACCACGTCCATCAAATAGGCCGGGCCCATCGGCCAGCCGAACTTTTCCATGACCTTGTCGATGCGCACGAAGTCGACACCGGCGCTGACCAGCTTGGCGAAACCGCCGAAGTAAGGGAACAGCACGCGGTTGACCAAAAAGCCCGGGCAGTCGTTGACCACGATCGGGTTCTTGCCCATTTTCTTGGCGTAGGCCACGGTGGTGGCGACCGCCACTTCACTGGACTTTTCGCCACGGATCACTTCCACCAGCGGCATCATGTGCACCGGATTGAAGAAGTGCATGCCGACGAAGTTTTCCGGGCGCTTAAGCGCCTTGGCCAGCAGGTTGATGGAGATGGTCGACGTGTTGGAGGCAAGGATCGCATCGTCCTTCACCTGCCCTTCCACTTCAGCCAGCACGGCCTGCTTGACCTTAGGGTTCTCGACCACGGCTTCGACGACGATGTCGACATTGGCGAAATCACCATAGGACAGGGTCGGGCGAATGGCGTTGAGTGCCTCGGCCATTTTGGCCGGGGTCAGACGGCCCTTCTCGACGCGGTTGCCGAGCAGCTTGGAAGCCTCGTTCAAGCCCAGCTGGATAGCTTCCTCGCGAATGTCCTTCATCAGGATCGGAGTGCCCTTGACCGCCGACTGGTAGGCGATGCCACCCCCCATGATGCCGGCACCGAGCACGGCGGCCTGCTTCACGTCATGGGCGATTTCGTCATGCGCCTTGGCCTTGCGCTTGAGCTCCTGGTCGTTCAGGAACAGGCCGATCAGGCTCTCGGCAACCGACGTCTTGGCCAGCTTGGCAAAGCCCGCGGCTTCTACTTCCAGGGCTTTGTCGCGGCCGAAGTTGGCGGCCTTCTGGATGGTTTTGATGGCTTCGACCGGGGCCGGGTAGTTCGGCCCGGCCTGGCCGGCGACAAAGCCCTTGGCAGTCTCGAAGGCCATCATCTGCTCGATGGCGTTGAGCTTGAGCTTTTCCAGCTTCGGCTGGCGCTTGGCTTTGTAGTCCAGCTCGCCGCTGATGGCGCGCTTGATCAAGTCCAGGGCGCCGGCCTGCAGCAGCTCAGGGGCAACCACGGCATCGACGGCACCGACTTTCAGGGCGTCATCGGCGCGGTTTTCCTTACCGGAGGCGATCCACTCGATGGCATTGTCCGAGCCGATCAGGCGCGGCAGGCGCACCGTACCGCCAAAGCCCGGGTAGATACCCAGCTTGACTTCCGGCAGGCCGATCTTGGCGGTATTGGACATGACGCGGTAGTCGGCCGCCAGGCACATCTCCAGGCCACCGCCCAGGGCGATGCCGTTGATGGCCGCAACGGTCGGCACTTCGAGGTCTTCGAAGGCGTTGAAGATGCGGTTGGCTTCCAGGTTGCCGGCGACCAGTTCGGCCTCGGGCAGCTTGAAGTTGTCGACGAACTCGGTGATATCGGCGCCGACGATGAACACGTCCTTGCCACTGCTGACGATCACGCCCTTGACCGAGGCGTCGGCCTGGATGGCGTCGACGGCCTGGCGCAGCTCGTTCAGGGTAAGGCGGTTGAACTTGTTGACGGACTCACCCTTGAGGTCGAACTTGAGCTCGACGATGCCACTTTCAAGAGCCTTAACCGTGATGGCTTTACCTTCGTAAATCATCAACTGATCTCCACGATATGGAAGCTGAACTGTACACGCCGATCGCTGCAGCAAAAGCAGGCCTAACTGCCCCGCCCCAGGCACACCCGTCAGCGCGCTAGTCGGAAGTATGGCTTGGCGTCATGACATACAAACGCTCAATTCATACGCCCGTTTGATTTGGGTGTGCACACATTCTCCGAAAAGACCGACGTTGTCAAATGCTCGCAAGCACGAGGAAAACGCGACTTTCCGGTCATTTTCTATCGTCCCGGTACAAAACATGATGACAGTGATCGCCGACCATTCATGTCAGCGATTGACCGCAACGACTTGAAAATCGTTGCAACTTTGCCCTTGCGCGGCAACCGTGGACGGCTACACTGGCACTTGCTTGAATGAATACCCGGCCTGCCTGGCCTTTTCTGCGACAGCAGAACGCAAAGCGGCGACTTGGCACCCCACCCCTTCAGGGGTATGCCAAGCCGCCGCTTTGTCGTTGAAGAGCAGTTTTACCGGGCTGAACGCCGACACTGCGGGGGCGGGCCTACCCGCGAAGCAGGAGGGCCATGCAAAAGCAGAACTCAGGCCAAGGTTTCGAGGACGTAGGCAACATCCCGCAACACAGCCGTATCACCGCGCTCGGTCCAGTACAGGGCAATCATTCGCGCATCGGCCTCGACCTTGTACACAGTGGCCGGCAAGCGCCCCAGGGCCTCCATGAAACGTGGGTCCTGGCAGGGTTCGCGCCACTGGTTCCACCACACCCCTGGGCTGACCTGCCAGAAACTGAAGCTGTCTTCATGCCCCCGGCGCCGGGCCCGGTGGTACTGCGGGCAGGGGCTTGGTGGCTCCTTTTCCATCCAGTGCGGCCACTGCTGTGGCGCCAACTGCATGGCCAGGCCCATGCGCCGAGCCTCCAGGCGCAACTGCATCTGCTCGCTCTGCTTGCGCGAACTGCGCAGCCAGGAGAGCGGGCTGAGAATCAGCGCAAGGATTGACACCACCAGCAATATCGTCATATCTGTAGATCCCATAAAGCGTTGCAAATGAGCTGGTTAGCCATTTTTCACGGAAGACCCGCCCGAAAGCGACCATACTTCTTCTATCGCGATTGCCAGGAGTACCGCTCATGGAATACGAACATTTGTTGGTCGCCGTCGACCTGACCGAAGAATGCGACCCGGTGATCAAGCGCGCCATGGCGCTCGCCAAACCTTCGAACGCCAAGGTATCGCTGGTGCATATCGTCGAGCCTATGGCCATGGCATTCGGCGGTGATGTGCCGATGGACCTGTCGCAGCTGCAACAGCAGCAGTTCGACCAAGCCAAGGAGCGCATGGAACGCCTGTTCAACAAGTACACGGACATCCAGCGTGGCGATTCGCACCTGACCTACGGCCAACCGCGCCAGGAAATCCACCAGCTGGCCAAGGAGCAAAAGTGCGACCTGATCGTGGTGGGCAGCCATGGCCGTCATGGCCTGGCGTTGCTGCTGGGGTCCACGGCCAATGATGTGCTACACGGTGCGCCGTGCGACGTGCTGGCGGTCCGCTTGCTGAAGAAGGATTGATTCAACCTGTACCGACCTCTTCGCGGGGCAAGCCCGCTCCCACAGGTAAATCACTGGCCTTGAGGCGTGTGATGTATCTGTGGGAGTGGGCTTGCCCCGCGAAGAGGCCGGTACAGGTTGAAATCTGCTCAGCCTTCCAGCTCGGCCCAGCGCTCTACCAGCGCATCCAGCTCGCCCTGTAGCTTCTCGATCTTCGCCAGCACCGCCGAGGTTTCTGTGATCGGCCGCTGGTAGAAGCCAGTCGCATTCACTTCTTCCTGGGCTTCAGCCATGCGCTGCTCCAGCTCATCGATCTGCCCCGGCAGCATCTCCAGCTCACGCTGCAGCTTGTAGCTCAGCTTCTTCTTCGAAGCTTCTTCCACCACCGGCGCCGCGACAGGCTCAGGCTTGACCTCGACCTTCTCCACCACCGCGCTGTTGAGCGCCGACTTACCGCCCTTGCTCTCGGTTACGCCCAGCAGTTTCGGCGAGCCACCCTGACGAATCCAGTCCTCGTAGCCACCGACGTACTCACGCACCTTGCCTTCGCCTTCGAACACCAGGGTGCTGGTGACGACGTTGTCGAGGAAGGCCCGGTCGTGGCTGACCATCAGCACGGTGCCCTTGTAGTTGGACAGCACTTCTTCCAGCAGCTCGAGGGTTTCCACATCCAGGTCGTTGGTCGGTTCGTCAAGCACCAGCAGGTTGGCGGGCTTGCTGAACAGCTTGGCCAGCAGCAGCCGCGCACGCTCACCGCCCGACAGCGCCTTGACCGGCGTGCGCGCACGCTGAGGGCTGAACAGGAAGTCGCCCAGGTAGCTCAGCACGTGGCGATTCTGGCCATCGATCTCAATGAAGTCGCGGCCTTCGGCGAGGTTGTCGATTACCGTCTTTTCAAGGTCGAGCTGGTGGCGCATCTGGTCGAAATAGGCCACTTCCAGCTTGGTACCACGCTCCACCTTGCCCGCTGTAGGCTCAAGGTCGCCCAGCATCATCTTGAGCAAGGTGGTCTTGCCGGTACCGTTGGCGCCCAGCAGGCCGATACGGTCCTGGCGCTGCAGGACCATGGAAAAGTCCTTTACCAGCAGCGGGCCGTCGGCGTGATGGAAGCTGACGTTCTCCAGCACCATCACCTGCTTGCCGGACTTGTCGGCCGCTTCGATCTGGATATTGGCCTTGCCCTGACGCTCGCGGCGCTCGCCACGCTCTACACGCAGGGCCTTGAGCGCACGCACGCGGCCTTCGTTACGGGTCCGGCGAGCCTTGATGCCTTGGCGGATCCATACTTCTTCCTGGGCCAGGCGCTTGTCGAACAACGCGTTGGCGGTTTCTTCGGCGGCCAGCGCGGCCTCCTTGTGCACCAGGAAGCTGGCGTAGTCGCCGTTCCAGTCGATCAGGCCACCACGGTCCAGCTCAAGGATGCGTGTAGCGAGGTTCTGCAGGAAGGAACGGTCGTGGGTGATGAACAGCACCGCGCCGTTGAAGCCACGCAGGGCCTCTTCGAGCCAGGCGATAGCGCCAATGTCCAGGTGGTTGGTTGGCTCGTCCAGCAGCAGCAGGTCGGGCTCCGACACCAGCGCCTGGGCCAGCAGCACGCGGCGGCGCCAGCCACCGGACAGTTCGGCCAGGGTCTTGTCGGCCGGCAGTTGCAGGCGGCTGAGCGTGCTTTCCACCACTTGCTGCAGGCGCCAGCCGTCGCGGGCTTCCAGCTCGTGCTGGACGTGCATGAGCTTTTCCAGGTCTTCGTCACCCTGGATATTCATGCTCAGGTGATGGAACTGCGCCAGCAGCTCACCCACGCCATCCAGGCCAGCAGCCACCACGTCGAACACCGTACGCTCGTCGGCCACCGGTAGCTCCTGGGGCAGCTCGCCGATCTTCAGGCCCGGGGCACGCCAGATTTCGCCGTCGTCGCCCTTCTGCTCGCCCTTGACCAGGCGCAGCATGCTCGACTTACCGGTGCCGTTGCGGCCGATGATGCACACCCGCTCGCCACGAGCGATCTGCCAGGACACTTTGTCCAGCAGCGGCATCGCGCCGAATGCGAGGGACACATCGCTGAATTTGAGCAGGGTCATGTTGGTCTCCATAAATCGGGGGCGCATTCTACCTGACTTGGCCCCCGACGGCATCCGCCAGGCCAACCGCCGAGCAGTCAGTGACAGCTGGTCGTACTTAATATCCCGATACAAGCACAGTGCTTTCACCCGCCGCCGGCAAACAGCTAAGCTAAGGCAATAGCTTCCAACAGTGCTGGCTCCGCCGTCACTTCCCCATGGTTCAACTGCCCGGACGTATCATGCGCAGCCGCCTGTTACATATTGCATCCTGCCTGCTGCTTACCGCTGCCACCTGCGCGGCGCAGGCCACCGACCTGACCCTGCAACGCCAGTATTATGACGAGGCCAAGCGTGCGCTGGCCAAGGGCGACAAAGGCCCGTACCTGCGCTACGCCCAGGCCCTTAGCGACTACCCGCTCACCCCATACCTGGCCTATGACGAACTCACCGCACGCCTGAAAAGCGCCAGCAACCAGGAAATCGAAGCCTTCCTCGCCAAGCATGGCGACCTGCCCCAGGCCAACTGGATGAAACTGCGCTGGTTGCGCTGGCTGGCCGAACGCGGCGAATGGGACACCTTCGTCAAGTATTACGACCCCAAGCTCAACTTCACCGAACTGGACTGCCTCAACGGCCAGTACCAGCTCAGCCATGGCCTGCGCGCCGAAGGCAACGCCACCGCTGACAAGCTGTGGAACGTGGGCAAGTCACAACCTGCCGCGTGCGATACGCTGTTCGGCATGTGGGCAGCCGAAGGCCAGCTGACCGAGAGCAAGCGCTGGCATCGTACCAAGCTGGCCGCCCAGGCACGCAACTACGGCCTGGCCAACAACCTGGTCAAGACCCTGACCACCCTTGCTCCGCAAGGGCGTCTGCTGGTTGACGTGGCGCAGAAGCCCGAGCTGCTCAACCAGCCATCGCGCTTCACCCCGGCCAACGAAGCGATGGCCGACGTAGTCAGCCTCGGCCTGCGCCGCCTGGCGCGGCAAAATCCGGAGCAGGCCATGGCGCTGCTTGACGATTACGCCCAGCGCATGCACTTTTCTCGCGACGAGAAGGTGGCCATCGCCCGCGAAATCGGCCTGACCCTCGCCCGCCGCTACGACCCGCGCGCGCTCGACCTGATGACCCGCTACGACCCCGAGCTGCGTGACAACACCGTCAGCGAATGGCGCCTGCGCTTGCTGCTGCGCCTGGGCCGCTGGGAAGACGCCTACACGTTGACCAAGCGCCTGCCCCAGGACCTGGCCAGCAGTAGCCGCTGGAAGTACTGGCAGGCACGCAGCCTGGAACTGGCACAGCCGAACAACCCGCAGATCCCGTTGCTGTACAAAACCGTGGCGCGTGAGCGTGATTTCTATGGTTTCCTCGCTGCCGACCGGGCCCAGACCCCGTATCAGTTGAACAACAAGCCGCTGCTGCTGAGCCCGCAACTGGTCAAGAAGGTGCGTAACACACCGGGCATTCAGCGCGCACTGGAATTCCACGCCCGCGGCCAGATCGTCGAAGGGCGCCGCGAGTGGTACCACGTCAGCCGCCACTTCACCCGCGACGAGATGGTCGCCCAGGCCCGTCTGGGTTATGAATTGCGCTGGTACTTCCCGGCCATCCGCACCATCAGCCAGGCGCAGTATTGGGACGACCTGGACATCCGCTTCCCGATGGCCCACCGCGACACCCTCGTGCGTGAAGCCAAGGTACGCGGCCTGCATTCGAGCTGGGTGTTCGCCATCACCCGCCAGGAAAGTGCCTTCATGGAGGATGCCCGCTCGCCAGTGGGCGCCAGCGGCCTGATGCAGCTCATGCCGGCCACCGCCAAGGAAACCGCGCGCAAGTTCAGCATTCCGCTGGCATCACCGGCGCAGGTGCTCAACCCGGACAAGAACATCCAGCTGGGTGCAGCCTACCTGAGCCAGGTGCACAGCCAGTTCAACGGCAACCGGGTGCTGGCCTCGGCGGCTTACAACGCCGGGCCGGGGCGCGTTCGCCAATGGCTCAAAGGGGCCAAGCATCTGAGCTTCGATGTATGGGTGGAGTCGATTCCGTTCGACGAGACCCGCCAGTACGTGCAAAACGTACTGTCGTATTCGGTCATCTACGGGCAAAAGCTGAACTCACCGCAGCCGCTGGTGGACTGGCATGAGCGGTATTTCGATGACATGTGATTGTTGCTGAGCCTGTACCGACCCTATCGCTGGCTTGACGGCGATAGGGCCGGTAACGGCAACATCGCTACTCCAGGACTTCTACCTGCATCCCAACGTCCAACCGCCCGCTGCCATCCACCGCCAGGTTTTGGCCGAACAGCACGTCGCCTTCCTTTTCGCGGAACGTCTTCAGCGTAGCCATAGGCTCACGGTCAGCGCTGCGCTCACCGGTGGCCGGATCGATGGTCGTGAAGATGCACCGCACACTGGGCTTGAGCACCCGGAATTCCAGGCTGCCAATGCGAATCCGTTTCCAGCCATCCTCGGCAAATGGCTCAGCCCCCTGCACCACCAAATTAGGCCGAAAGCGCAGCATTTCCATGGGCCGGCCGATACGCCGGCTCAGCTCGTCCAGCGAGCCCTGGCCAATCAGCAGCAACGGGAACCCGTCGGGAAACGCCGCCCGATCACTGTTGAGACCATAACCATTGGGCAGGTAACGCGCACGCTGCTCCGGGCAATGTACCAGGCGAACGGCCTTGCCCAGCAACGCGCTCAACCAACCTGCCGCCGCATCGCCAGCGTCCGGAACGCGTAGGGTATCGCGCCAGATGGTCACGCCACGCAGGGCTTCGTCGGCAGGCGGCACCGCCACGCGCAAGGGCGCCTGCCCCGGGGCCTGCAGCAATAACTGGCCATTGTCGTCGTTATGCGCTTCGATGCGGCCAAGCTGTGGCCAGGCGCGCTGGGTCAGGAAGCGTCCGTTTTCTTCCTCCACTACCATCCAGCGCCGGTCACCCTGCAGCCCCAAACAGCCAACCGCTGAAGCCTGCAGACCTTGCGCCCGCCCCGACTTCACCGGGTACCGATACAACTCACTGAGAAACATCCCTGCCGCCTCGCGTCATGCCAAAAGCCAAGCTTATACCTGGCCGGCCCCCGGATCACGCAGAGGCGATGTCCATCAGCAGCCGCTGCTTGACCACGTCGACCAGGCGATCGGGCTGGAACTTGGACAGGAAGTTGTCGCAGCCCACCTTCTTCACCATCGATTCGTTGAAACTGCCCGACAACGAAGTATGCAGCACCACATAGAGCTGACGCAGGCGCGCATCGCTACGAATCTCGGTGGTCAACCGGTAGCCGTCCATTTCCGGCATTTCGGCGTCGGTAAACACCATCAGCAGCTTCTCGCACACGTCCTCGCCGGCATCGGCCCAGCCCTTGAGCATGCGTAGCGCCTTCAGGCCATCACTGGCCACATGCAGTTTCACGCCAAGCTGGGACAGGGTGTCACGCAATTGCGCCAAGGCCACACTGGAGTCGTCCACCAGCAACACTTCGCGGCCACGCGCCCGGGCCAGCACCGGGTCGGCCAGTTTCTCGCCGGACACCCGTGCGTTGTACGGCACGATCTCGGCGAGCACCTTCTCCACATCGATCACTTCCACCAACTTGTCGTCGACCTTGGTGATAGCGGTCAGGTAATGCTGGCGTCCGGCACTGGTCGGCGGCGGCATGATCGACTCCCAGTTCATATTGACGATGCGGTCGACACCGCCCACCAGGAAGGCCTGCACCGACCGGTTGTATTCGGTGACAATGATGGTGCTGTCTGGCCCTGGCTGCAGCGGGCGCATGCCGATCGCCTGGGACAGGTCGATCACCGGCAGCGTCTGCCCACGCAGGTTTACCACCCCGCAGACGAAGGCATGGCGCTGAGGCATCAGGGTCAGCTTGGGCAGTTGCAGGACTTCCTGCACCTTGAACACGTTGATCGCGAACAACTGCCGACCGGCCAGGCGAAACATCAGGATTTCCAGGCGGTTCTCACCCACCAGTTGCGTGCGTTGGTCTACCGTGTCGAGAATGCCTGCCATTGAAAAGCCCCCAGGCTTGAGTCGAGAAATGTAAAGTCATCCACCCTGTATCGGCGGCTTCACGCACACCTTGACCCTTGCGGGAAAATGCCGCGCAACCAATTGATATCACTTTACCATCATGCTTAACTCAAGGCACTGCAGGCCAATCAAGCACCTGATAAAAGTTCCGCACCCGTGCCGCTTATCAGGGAAACCCTTACCAGTAATCAGGTGCAACCTGATATTCGCGATATCCTTTAGCCATTAATGTGACGCCATTCTCACTGCATGAATGGAGTCAGGCTTTTGCTAGCTATCGTTTCGGCGTGCTCATCCCCTGCGCCCATGCCACGCGCGGGGCGCTGATGGTGGACTCTGCCTTATCGTTCGATGAAGCCTTGCGGGGTTTTCTGCTTGATGCCCAGGTGCTGCTGACCCAGGCGCATGAATGCCTGCGGCATCTGGAACTGATCGATAACGATCCGGATGCCTGCCGCTGCCTGGAAAATACCCTCGACGGCCTCGCTCGCCAGGCCACACGCCTGGGCCTGCGTGAAGTAGCCCATTACTCAAGCGCCCTGCAGCAGTTGCTGGCCCCGGCCTGCCACGGCGGCTGCCTGCAACGTGAAGCCCTGCCTGCGGTACAGGCCTGCCTTACCCTGCTGGCGTGGCAGCTGGAGCTGGTCGACCCCCGGACCGGGCGGCTGAACCTGGATATTGGCGAGCAACTGGTCTTGCTGGGCGAGTTGGCCAAAGCTGTACAGCAACCCTTCGCGCCAGCCTGTGCCGCTTGCGATGAGCACGGTAGCCCTTGCATTCACCCGCATGCTGACGTGGCAGCCGGCACGCGTGCCGGGCGCCCGCACCCGTCGCATCAACCTGCAGCCAAGTGCAACTAAGTACGTGTATTGCAGCCCGGCACCGGTCGAACTTGGAAAGTTCTGCAAGTTCTTCATGGGCGAAGTTGCACCGTTGCCACGCTAGTTGCCGTACGGTGCGCAGCACTCGATTCAAGGGTGGCACTTTGCTACCCCAAAATGCCCGGCCAGTAGGCGTTTCAAAGGGTTTCCCAGCCGCGACCGATGCAATCCGAAGTGGTAACATGCGCCCCCACAAACGCTTGCGAGCCGCACAAAAGTTGCAAGATCACGCGCTCAGAAAAACATCGAAAGTACTGCGCCAAAGCCTCTGACCAGCATTGTGCAAGGCCCACCATCAGCAATACTTCAGTGGCTTCCCTAACTATGTTCCCACGCTTGAAGACTACTTTGCGTTGCGTCTCCCGCACTGCCCTGCTGCGCTGGGCAACGGCCGGGCTGTGGGTGGCCTCGCTGGGGGCCAATGTGGCGCTGTACCTGGCCAGCCAGGCGATCCCGGCCAGCTTGCTGCTGCTGCAACTGGCCGCCACGGTGGGCGCCGCCGTGCAGCTGGGCCTGGGCGCCAGGTCGATCAGCCTGCGCCCGGCAGAGCTGGCCGAGCGCATGCTCAAGGTGCAGGAAGATGAACGCCAGCACCTGAGCCGGGAGCTGCACGACGACATCGGCCAGTCGCTCACCGCCGCCAAGCTGCAATTGCAATGGCTGCAACGGCGCATGCCCGACGAACTGCAAGGCCACTGCGACGCCCTGCGCAACACCCTGGATGACACCCTGGGCAACGTGCGCGACGTATCCGCCCTGCTCAACCCCCGGCAGCTGGCCAGCCTTGGCCTGGAACCCAGCCTGCGCGCCCATCTGGTACGTACCCTGGCCAGCTCCAGCGTGCATTGGAGCCTGGCTTGCAACCAGCGCCTGGGCGGCATTGACGAGGCTGTGGCCATGGCCGTGTTCCGTATCACCCAGGAGGCGGTTACCAACATGCTGCGTCACGCCAAGGCACACAACCTGGTCATCCGCCTGCAGCGCACGCCCGAGGGGCTGGCGTTGGCGATCCACGACGATGGCGTCGGCTTTGTGCCCGCTCGCCACCCGGCCGAGGCTGGCCAGCGCGGCCTGGCCGGCATGCAGGAGCGGGTAACCGCGCTGCAGGGTAGCCTCGACATCACCAGCCAGCCTGGCCTCGGCACGCAGATCGAGGCGGTGTTTCCATGGCCGCCGCGCACCCAGCAACGCGCCCGGAGTAGTGCCGCCCATGACCTATAGACTGCTGCTGGTAGACGATCACTCGCTGATCCGCGCCGGGGTGCGCGCGCTGGTCTGCGACATCCCGGGCTATGAAGTGATCGGTGAAGCCGACGATGGCAGCCAGCTGCTGGACCAGGTTCGCACGCTGGCGCCTGACATTGTCTTGCTGGACATCTCGATGCGTTCGACCAGCGGCCTGGATGCCCTCACTCACCTGCGGGCCAGCGGCAACACCTGCAAGGTGCTGATCCTTTCGATGCATACCGACCCGGACCTGATCATGCGCGCTCTGGAAAGCGGTGCCCACGGCTATTTGCTCAAGGACACCAGCGCCACCGAACTGGAGCAAGCACTGGTGGCAGTGCGCAACGGCGAGCGCTACCTAAGCCCGGCCATCGCCCACACGGTCATCAACCAGGCACTGCGGCACTCCAGGCAGGGCAAGCCAGTGGCCGGCGAACGGCACACACTGACTGCGCGGCAGCTGGAAATCCTGCGCCTCATCGTGCGGGGTAAATCGACCCGGGAAATCGCTGCGGGCCTGAGCCTTTCAATCAAGACCGTGGAAACCCACCGCTCGCAGATCATGAAGCGCCTGCAGATTCATGACGTGGCAGGCCTGGTGCTGTTCGCCGTGCGCGAAAAGATCATCAGCCTGGACGACTGAGCAACGGCGACCCGGCCGGCAAGTGCAGGCGCAACGCTGCGGGCCGGGCCTGAAAGCGCAGGTTGTCAGCCTGCAAGGGTTCGCCATCGAGGTTGATATCCAGCCCCTGAGAGCTCTTGATCTCGACCCAAGGCAACCTCGCCCGGACGAAAAGGCCATCGCCAGCCAACAGGTCGCGTAACGCCCCGACCACCTCTTGCGGTGCAGGGAGGATGGCGATATCCAGCAAGCCGTCGTTGACCACCGCCTCGGGGCACAGCACTTGCCCTCCGCCAGCCTGGCGGCCATTACCGATACCCAGCGCCAGCAGTGGCCCCTGCCAGTGAAATTCCGGCCCTTGCAGCTCTACCGACGCGGCCTGCAGTTCACTGAAGCGCGACAAGCCGGTGAACAGGTAGGCAGCAGCACCCAGCACTTTCTTCAGGTCTTCGGAGGTATTGGCCGTGACCTGGCTGCCAAAGCCGCCCGTGGCCATGTTCAGGAACAGTTGGTCGCCGGCCTGCCCCAGGTCTATCGGCTGCGGGTCGACATTCAGCAGGGCCAGCGCCGAAGCTGGCTCCAGGGGGATGCCGGCAGCCTTGGCGAAATCGTTGGCCGTGCCCAGCGGCAGCAAGACCAGGCTGGCATCGGTACCCGCCTGGCCCATGGCCTCGGCCACATCACGCAACGTGCCATCGCCACCACCGGCGACGATATGCGTGTAGCCCGCCGCCAGCGCCTCGGCCACCAGGCGCTGGGCGTCACCCGCCTCCCAGGTAACCCGCACATCGAGCACCCAGCCGCTGTCGCGCAGGTCGCTCACGGCACTGCGCAACTCTTCGTTCATTGCCTGCTTGCCATGCAGGACCAGCATTGCCTTGCGCTCTTGCATGTGCGCGTCTCCGTGAAGTTGGCCAACCCCTATCTCGACCACAGGCATACAGGGATCGTTGCATGCGCCCCAAAAAACAGGGTCTCCGGGCTCAGGAAAATGCTGGCATTTTTCACACGGCCGGCAATGCGCGGCTATGCTCTGCTAATGAACCTTTGACAAGTTTTTGACCTGAGCAGGGAATCAACTCAGGCGAGTCAGCCTTTTGACTTTCCGATGCCCAGGCCTGCCTCGATCTTAGCCATGGACGCGCCTCCCGGCAGTGTTGCCTGAACACTGCCGCGGGCGCGTCTTGCCATCTGCTGCCGTCAATGAGGATTCCGGGTCATGCGCATTCTCTGGACACTGCCTTACCTGCCCTGGCCAACCACCAGCGGCAGCAAGACCCGGCAATACCACCTGATGCGTGCACTGGCCCAGCGCGGCCACCGGATTACCTTGCTGGTGCAGTCGAAAATCCCCCTCAACGACAGTGCGCGCGATGCCTTGGAACCGTTGCTCGAGCGCTTGATCGTTGTGCCGCGGCGGCCGCTGCACAGCCCGCTCAACCTGCTCGCGTCTCCGATCATCGACTACCCCATGCGGGCAATCATCAACGGCTTGTCGCCTTGCCTGCGGCACCGCTTCGAACAACTGCTGGACGAACCTTGGGACGTGATCCAGATCGAGCACAGCTACAGTTTCCAACCTTTCGAAAAGGCCCTGCAGGCCCGCAGTGTGCCCTACATGCTCAGCGAGCACACCCTGGAGTCGGTCATGGGTGGCGCCTGCCACGACCGCCTGCCGCTGTGGCTACGACCGCTCAACGCATTCGACCGCTGGCGCTACCGGCGCTGGGAGCACCGCGTGCTGCGCCAGCCCACCGAGCTGGTGGCAGTGAGTGCCCACGATGCCGAGCTGATTGCGCAGATCAGCGGGCGCCCGGTCAACGTGGTGGTCAATGGCGTGGACTGTGATTTCTATCAGCACGTACAACCTGCACTGCACAGCCAGCGCCTGTTGTTTGTCGGCAATTTTGAGTATGGCGCCAACCTGGAGGCCATAGAATGGGCGCTGGAAGATATCATGCCGCAAGTGTGGATGAGCAACCCTGCGGTTCGCCTGGCCATTGCCGGGCATGCCATGCCGGCCAGCTGGAAACTGCACTGGAACGACCCGCGCATCGAATGGTTTGGTTACCGCCCGGACCTGCGAGAGCTGCAACGGCGCTCGGCACTGTTCTTCGCCCCACTGCGCTACGCCGGTGGCTCTAAGGTGAAGATTCTCGAAGCGATGGCTGCCGGCTTGCCGGTGATCACCACCGGCAAAGGCGTTTCAGGCCTGGCTGCGAACAATGGCGAGCACTACCTGGGCAGTGATGATGGTGACCAACTGGCGTTGCTGATCACCCAACTGCTTAACCAGCCTTGGCGCATGAGCCAGTTGAGCGATGCCGGTCGCCAGTTCGCCCGCCAGCGTCACGACTGGAGCGTAGCCGCCCAGCAGCTGGAAAACGTGCACATGCGCCTGACCCAGACAGCGCCGGCCGAAGCCGCACCGCTGGGTGGTTCCTGGCTAGGCCGCTCAGCCAAGTAGCTCGCTGAAAGGGATGAAGGGGACGCTGTCGCCCGGTTTCGGCGTACTGCCTTCGCGCACTTCCACCAGCCCTTCGGCCCAGGCTGCGCTACGCAACACACCCGAGCTCTGGTTCTTGTAGATGCGCACCTGGCCCTGCTCGATGCGCGCACGCAAGTATTCGCGGCGCGTACCAGGCTTGGGCCAGTCAAAACCCGCCGGCATGTCGAAACGCAGGGGGGTCACATCGGCCACCCCCTGGCGCCGCAACAGGTACGGACGGGTCAGCAGGCCGAAGGTAACCAGGGTCGACGCTGGGTTACCCGGCAGGCCGATCACCGGCACACCCTGGAAGTGGCCAAAGGTCAGCGGCTTGCCCGGCTTGATCGCCAGCTTCCACAACGCCAGCTCACCGGCTTCGCGCAGGGCAGCCCCAAGGTAGTCGGCCTCGCCCACCGAAACCCCGCCGGTGGAGAGGATCAGGTCGACATCGCCCAACCCGGCCAGGCACGCGCGGGTGCGCGCCAGGTCATCGGGCAGGATCCCTGCGTCAACCACGTCGCAACCCAGCCGCTGCAACCAGCTGACCAGCAACCGGCGGTTGCTGTTGTAGATTTGCCCGGGGCCCAGCGGCAGGCCAGGCTCGACCAGTTCGTCACCTGTGGACAGCACCGCTACCTTCACCTTGCGCACCACGTCCAGGCTGCCATGCCCCAGGGTCGCAGCCAGGCCCAGTTCGATCGGGCCAAGGCGGGTGCCCGCGTTCATCACCTGTTCACCCTTGCGGGTTTCCTGGCCTTGTGGGCGAATGTTCTGTTCAGCCTGCAGCGCTTCAAGGAAGCGCACCCGGCCATCCTCGAGTACTTCGGTGTTTTCCTGCATCTCGACGCAGTCGGCACCTTCCGGCACGGGTGCACCGGTAAAGATCCGCGCACAAGTGCCCGGCTGCAGCGGCTGCGGCGCATGGCCGGCGAAAACCCGCTGGCTGACCTGCAGCGGCTCGCCGTGCCAGTCGGCCAGGCGCAACGCATAACCGTCCATGGCGCTGTTCGGCCAGGGCGGCAGGTCGAGCGAGGCCATCAGGTCGCAGGCCAACACGCGGCCTTCGGCCGCCGCCAGTGGCACGTTCTCGGTCTCCCGGATCGGTGCGGCCTCGGCCAACGCCAGCAGTTGCTCCAGGGCCTGCTCCACCGGCATCAGTGGCCGGGCCTGGCGGACCTCAGCCACGGCTGTCGCAGGCCGCTGCCTGCTTCAGGTGCGCCACGAAGTTGCACGGGCGATGGCGGGCGTCGAGCTGCTCGGCGAGGATACCGTCCCAACCGGTACGTACTGCATTGGTCGAGCCCGGCAGGCAGCACACCAGGGTGCCGTTGGCCAGCCCGGCGAGGGCTCGCGACTGCACCGTGGAGGTACCGATGTCGGGTACCGAAATCTGCCGGAACAGCTCACCAAAGCCGTCCACCTGCTTGTCCAGCAGGCAGGCCACGGCCTCGGGGGTGCTGTCGCGGCCGGTAAAACCAGTACCCCCCGTAATCAGCACCACCTGCACGGTGTCGTCGGCGATCCAGGTAGCGACCTGAGCGCGAATCTTGTACAAGTCGTCCTTGAGCAGCACGCGTTCGGCCAAACGGTGGCCGGCTGCGCTCAAGCGGTCGACGAACATCTGGCCGGAAGTGTCGGTGTCGAAAGTGCGGGTGTCGCTGACCGTGAGCACGGCGATGTTCAGCGGCACGAAGGGGGTATCTGCCTTGGCTTTCATGGGTGTCGGTCACCAGAAGATGGATGGCCGCAGTTATATCACAGCGCACCTTTTACCGCGTTGCGGCCGTCGGGGTTGCGCTGGGTCAAGAGCATGGATTTGTCGCTATGCTGCACTTGGAATGAACTTGCACTAACGTCTCGCGTCATAAATGTCATCCAGCACCATCGCACTTGGAGAAACACGATGATCAAACGGACCCTTCCTGCCTTTTTGCTCGCTTTGGGCCTGGGCGCTCTTGCCGGCTGCTCGACCCCAACCGTCATCACCCTCAACGATGGCCGCGAGATCCAGGCAACGGATAAACCGTCCTACGACGAAGACTCCGGCTTCTATGAATTCGAGCAACTGGATGGCAAGCGCACGCGCTTGAACAAGGACCAGATCCGCACCGTCAAGGAGCTCTGACCCGCGCCCCGTTTGGCAATCACCCTTTAAACAACAAGGGCTTGCCGGCCAAAACGGGATGCAGTAGGATTTTCTTCATCGGAGTGTAGCGCAGCCAGGTAGCGCGTCTCGTTCGGGACGAGAAGGCCGCAGGTTCGAATCCTGTCTCTCCGACCAGATCCTGCTCAATCAGCCCGCCTTGTGCGGGCTTTTTGTTGTCTCCGGGAAATGCATCAGCCGAGGTGCGGGCCTTGCCTCAGGCGCTTTGCGGCCCACCTCGACACCAGGCTCTGCCGGGGTCCGTGATGGGCCTGCAATCGCTTAAGCGGTCAGGCGCGAGGTCACTTCGCCCAGTTGCCCCGACAAGCCATGCAAACGCTGGCCGGCCTGTTCGGTATGCTGTACCGCTTCCTGGTTGGCCGTGGCGATACGGGTAATTTCGATCAGGTTGCGGGAAATGTCTTCGGCCACGCTGGTCTGCTCTTCGGCCGCCGTGGCGATCTGCCGGTTCATGTCGCGGATTGCTTCCACGGCCAGGGTAATGCGCTGCAGCATCTGCCCGGCCTGCTCGACCTGTTCAGCCCCTTCCTGGCTGCGCTGCTGGCCACTTTCGATGGCCTTGACCGCTTCCACCGCTCCCGACTGCACTGCTTCGATGATCTGGTGAATCTCGGCAATCGAGGCTGCCGTACGTTGGGCCAGGCTACGCACTTCATCTGCGACCACCGCGAACCCGCGCCCGGCTTCGCCGGCACGGGCCGCTTCGATGGCTGCGTTGAGCGCCAGCAGGTTGGTCTGCTCGGCAATGCCGCGGATCACTTCCAGTACTTTGCCAATGCGCGTGCTGTCATGCTCCAGGTCGCGGATCACCGCCGCCGTGCCGGCAATCTCGCGGTTGACCAGGCCAATGATGTCGATGGTTTGCTGCATCACCTGCTCGCCAGCCTGGGCGCTGTGGTCGGCGTCGTCCGCCGCGCGCGCAGCTTCGGCGGCGTGACGGGCGACTTCCTGGGCGGTGGCGGACATTTCGTGCATGGCCGTGGCCACCTGGTCGGTACGCTGGAACTGGTCGTGGGTGCCACGGGCCATGTCACCGGCAATGCTGCGCAACTGCCCACTGGCGCCTTCCAGTTCCTGGGCGTTGTCCTGCAGCCGGCCAACGGTGTCGGCCAGGAAGTCACGCAAGGTATTGGCTGCCCGCGCCAGGCGCCCCAGCTCGTCCTCGCGACGGCTGTCGACCCGCGCGGCAAAACGGCCCTGGCTGAGCTGCGCAACGTACTCGATCAACTGGCGAATCGGCTCGATCAGGTTACGGTTGAGCAGCCACAGGCTGAGCAGTCCCACCAGCAGCGCCGACGCCAGCATCACCAGCACGCCCAGCCAGACCGTGCGCTCGGCACTGGCACTGATGCTGGCTGCACGCTGGCGGGCATCGCCACGCAATTGCTCGACCAGTTCGCTCATCTGCTCACTGGCGGCGCGGTCCACCCCCTTCACTGCCTGGTCGCCGGCTACCGGGTCGCCCCCCGCAGCGATAAACGCCTGGCGGCCCTGCTCATAGGCACGGCCCAACTGCTGGTGGCTGTCACGCAATTGCTGCAGCGGCGCCTTGAGGCTGGCGTCGCTGCTGTCGATCAACTGCCCCAGCAGCTGTTGCACCTGTTGCTCACGCGCCTGGAACTGCTGCCAGTACTTGTCCAGCTCGGCCGGCTGGCGCCCGCGCAGCAGCACGTTCTTCCATTCCTGGACCTGGATCTTGAACTGCAGGTTGGCTTCGTCGATCAATTGCGAAGCCCGCAGAGGCCCGTCGACCAGCTCGGCATAACCGCGCACGCTGGACGACAGGAACTGGAAACACACCAGGGCGATCAGCAGCATCGCCACCAGGCTGCCACCGAGCAGCGAGAGAATTTGCACTCTGAGGGATTTACGCAACATCGAGGGTCTCGGAACCAGAGGGGAAGGCTGAGGCCGCTGGGCGGCCCCCATGACTGGCAGGCCAAAAAAAAGCTGCCATCAAGCAATGGCAGCCAGGTCGAGCACTTACGCAACAGTTGGGGCAGATACTCTCAAGCAATTGCTACAGAAATATTACAAAGCCACGACATCCTAGCCACTGGTGAACTGCAAAGCCGCCAGCCGTGCATACAGCGGGCTGTCTTCGATCAACTGACGGTGGGTACCCACTGCCACCAGCCGGCCCTGGTCGATGACCGCGATGCGTTCGGCATGCTGTACGGTGGCCAGGCGATGGGCGATGACCAGCGTGGTACGCCCGGCCATCAGGCTGGGTAATGCTTGCTGGATCAGGTATTCGCTTTGCGCGTCGAGTGCGCTGGTGGCTTCGTCCAGCAACAGGATCGGCGCATCGACCAGCAAGGCCCGGGCAATCGCAAGGCGCTGACGCTGGCCACCGGACAGGCCTATGCCGCCCTCCCCCAGCGGTGTCTGGTAGCCCTGCGGTAATTGCCGGATGAATTCGTCGGCATGGGCACCGCGGGCCGCAGCTTCGACTTCGGCCAATGTCGCGGCGGGCCGGCCATAGCGGATGTTGGCCTCGACGGTGCCACGAAACAGCGCGGGGTTCTGGGCAACGAGGGCGAACTGTTGGCGCAGCTGGTCCGGGTGCAGTTCGGTCAGCGGCTGGCCATCGAGCAGGATGCGCCCTTGCTGAGGGTCGTAAAAGCGCAGCAACAGGTCGAACAAGGTCGACTTGCCTGCCCCAGAAGGGCCTACCAAGGCAACGGTCTGCCCGGGTTCGATGGCCAGGCTCAGACCGTCGACCGCCGCCACCGTGGGCCGTGACGGATAGGCGAACACCACCTCCTCAAGTTCGATACGCCCGCGGGCCCGCTGCTGGGGCAGCACCTGTGCAGCGGCGGGAGGCAAGATGGCACTGCGCGCCGCCAGCAGTTCGGCAATGCGCTCGGCGGCGCCCGCGGCACGCTGCAGCTCGCCGATCACCTCGCTGAGGGTGCCGAAGGCGCTGCCGACAATCAGGCTGTAAAACACGAATGCCGCCAGCTCGCCTGCGGAAATCCGCCCAGCGATCACATCCATGCCACCGACCCACAGCATCACCCCCACGGCGCCCAGCACCAACACGATCACCAGGGTGATCAGCCAGGCACGCTGGGCGATCCGCTTGCGCGCCACATCAAATGCCGCTTCGACCGTACCGGCAAACAGTTGGCGGTCGTGCGCCTGGTGGTTGTAGGCCTGCACGGTCTTGATCTGCCCAAGGGTCTCAGCCACATAGCTGCCCACATCGGCAACCCGGTCCTGGCTCTGCCGCGACAGGCTGCGGACCCGGCGCCCGAACAGCAAAATCGGCGCCAGCACCAGTGGCAATGCCACGACCACAATGCTGGTGAGCTTGGGATTGGTGATGAACAGCAGCACCACACCGCCGATGACCATCAACGCATTGCGCAAGAACATCGACAGCGACGAACCAATGACCGATTGCAGCAGGGTGGTGTCTGCCGTCAGCCGCGACTGGATCTCCGAGCTGCGGTTGTCTTCGAAAAAGCCCGGATGCAGGCCGATCAGGTGGTCGAACACGGCACGCCGGATGTCCGCCACGCAGCGCTCGCCAATCCACGACACCAGGTAGAAGCGGCTGAAGGTGCCCACCGCCAGGGCCAGCACCAGCAGCAGGAACAGCCCGATAGTCTGGTTGAGCTGGTGTGCGGAGCGGGTCATGAAGCCTTGGTCTACCAACAGGCGGATGCCCTGGCCCATCGACAGGGTGATGGCAGCAGTCACCACCAGCGCCAGCAAGGCCAGCAGCACCTGCCTGCGGTATGGGCGAACGAACTGCCAGGCCAGGCGCAAGGCGCGGCGTTGACGCGGGGAAACCGATTCGGGCATGACGACGACCACAGTGGTGGAGAAGCCGCAGACTACCACTCATCAGCGCCCGGGGAACGCTCGCTGGCTGCTATAGCCTATTGATCTAACCAGGCTCTGGAGCTTTCACCGCGTTTCTGTTGGACTGGTACTGCCGTGATACGGGCATCGTCACAGGCCAGTCACGGTGCAAGGCTACCCTGAGCTTCCACCTGATGAGGAGACCATGCATGAGCTTGCAGCATAGCAGCGACAACCAGCAGCCCCGGCCGACCCCGCAACCACAGGTGTGCGGTTCGATCATCGACGCCCAGGGGCGCGAGGTACCGATCACCGAGCAGATGATCCAGCAGGCGTGCAAAGCCCTGGAACAAAGCCGGGCCGAGCGTGTACGCAAAGGTTGATCGGCGAATTCCTTGTAACCCGGCGCTTGCGCCGGGTTTTTATTTGCCTGGATACGGTGCTATCAGACCACTACCCCACCCAGGGCACTGACCAGTTGCGCCAGCTGCGGCGACTCGCCACGCAGGCGCACTGCCAAGCCCTCGATCTCGCGCCGCGGCGGGTATTGCTTGCGCAACTGGTCGAACGCCGCGCGCTGTTGCTGCGGGTCATCGCTCAGGCTGCGGCGGAAGTCGGCATCATCGCGACGCGGGTCGTAGACGGCGCGGCATAGCGTAGCCAAGGCCCAGGCCGGGTCGGCAGCAGCATCCAGCTCAATTTGCGCCAGCGGCGGTCGCGGGAGAAGGTCGGCCAGTTGTACCTGCTCGTCCACCTCCAGGAAGCGGCACAGCGCCTGGTAGATCTGCGCCGTACCGCGCTGGCGGCCATCGAGGCTATAGCCGGCGATGTGCGGCGAAGCCAGTGTGCACAGGTCGGCCAGTTGCAGGTCGACTTGCGGCTCGCCTTCCCACACATCCAGCACCGCATGTACGTCTTCACGGTCCAGCAGCAGCTCGCGCAGGGCGGCGTTGTCCACCACCGGGCCACGGCTGGCATTGACCAGCCAGGCACCCGGGCGCAACTGCTTCAGTTGCGCCTGGCCCAGCAGGTGCCAGGTCGGGTGCTCGCCGCCACGTTGCAATGGGGTATGCAGACTGATCACATCGCACTGCTGGAGGATGGTTTCGAGGCTGACATAGTCACCGCCCTCGGCGGCCTGACGCAGCGGGTCGCACACCAGCACTTTCCAGCCCAGGCCGTGCAGCACCCGCACCAGGCGGCCCCCTACCTCACCTGCCCCGACCACACCGTAAACACGCTGGGGCAGCGCCACGCCGTCCAGCTCGGCCAGGGTCAGCAGACTGCCCAGCACATAGTCGACCACGCCACGGGCGTTGCAGCCTGGTGCGCTGCTCCAGCGGATGCCGGCTTCGGCAAAGTAGTCCAGGTCGAGGTGATCGGTACCGATGGTGCAAGTGCCGACGAAGCGTACGCGGCTACCTTCGAGCAATTGCCGGTCGACCTTGGTTACCGAGCGCACCAGCAGGATATCGGCGTCCTTGACGCTGTCGGCATCGAGACTTCGGCCGGGGTAGCGGCGTATTTCACCGAAACCCTGGAAGAAGGCATCGAGCAGCGGGATGTTCTCGTCGGCAACTATCAGCATGGCGCTCTCCTGTCTGGGGAACGCAGTGTAGGCGCAACGTCGGGCGTGTTCCAGAGCGCTTCAGTCGGCTTTCTTGCGGATCCAGTAAAGGAAGGTGCCGGCGTCCTCTTGCTGTTGCAGCAGTTCGTGACCGAGGAAGTTGCAGAATTTGGGGATATCGCGACGGGTCGACGGGTCGGTGGCGATGACCTTGAGCAGGCCGCCGGCGGCCAGATTGCGTACGTGCTGGTGCAGCATCATGACGGGTTCCGGGCAGTTCAGGCCGGTGGCATCGAGGATGGCGTCGGGGGTGAAATCGGTCATGGGGAGCTCCGAAAATGATCGCTATTGTCGCGCATAGCGCCACGCGGTCCAAGGGGGGTCAGAGGCATGCGCTCAGTTGTGTGTGAACGTTGAGACCGAGCGCCGCGCGGGCGGCGCTGGTTCTCAATCCAAACCACACATGCAAGCCATCTACCCGAAACGCTCAACGTGCCTTCAAATCGAGCCGCCGTAGGTGGCACGTCACTTCTTCACGGTCGTGATACAGCTGCTTGCAAGCAATCGAAACCCGAATCTTGCGCGCCTTGAACGTCGCCTCCATACGATCGAGCAACCGCCGCACCTCGGCATAACGCTGCTTCATCGGCAACTTCAGGTTGACCACCGCCTCGCGGCACAGCCCCTCACCCAGCCAGGTTTCAATCAGCGAGGTGGTACGCGCCGGCTTTTCAACGATATCGCACACCATCCAGTCCACCGGCTGCTTCGGCTGCCATGTAAAGCCATCGGCCATCAGGTGCTGCACCAGCCCGGTATCCATCAGGCTCTCGGCCATCGGCCCGTTGTCGATGGCCGTCACCAGCATGCCGCGCCGCACCAGCTGGTAGGTCCAGCCACCCGGCGAAGCCCCGAGGTCGACGCCAGTCATGTCATCCCCCAGGCGCTGGTCCCACTGTTCACGCGGAATGAACTGGTGCCAGGCCTCTTCCAGCTTGAGGGTCGAACGGCTGGGTGCTTCTCGAGGGAATTTCAGCCGCGGGATGCCCATCGGCCACAGCGCGCTGTTGTTGACAGGGGCAATACCGGCAAATACCCGCCGGCCGCTGATGAAGGTGAGCAGCAGGCGGGGGCGGCTGGTGTCGTCAACCAGGCGGCCGGCCTTTTCTAGGGCCTTGCGCAGCGGCACTTCGAACTTGCGGCAGAAGGTGGACAACTCCTTGCCCTCGTTGCTGTCCAGCACCTCCAGCCACAAGCTGCCGAACACCGGCAAGTCGGCCAGGTGTGCCAGCAGGACACTGATACGGTCGCTTTCCGGCAGCTCGACAAATCCACCACGGGCCCACTGCCGCGGGAAAATCAGCTGGTTGAAACGCAGCTCCCCCATCAAGCGCTCGGCACCGCCCTCCTCGCTGCAGACAAACTCGGCACTGGCACTTTGCGGCTTGCCTTTGGCATAGCCAGCAACACCCAGGCGGGCGGCGTGTTCGCTGATTTCAGCGCAAACCTCACCCTCGAAACCGGGCCGGCAATGCATGAACAGGGTATTCATCTCTCACTCCACTACGGCTGGCGCGCAACAGGCGCCGGCAGGGCGGCGATGATAAAGGAAGTTCGGAACCAGCGACACGCCCCGCCGGTCCAGAAAAGGGTCAGGTGGCCTAAACCGGTCTAACCTGACCATTCAGCCTAGGTCCGTGCCGTGCGGACCGAAACTAAACGGTGCCACTGGCAAACCATACGAGTTGCCGGGCACCGGCGCAGAAGGAGTTGGCAATGCCCTCGCTCGATAGCCTGAACACCCTCAAGCCGCTCAAGGTCGGCGACAAGACCTACCATTACTTCAGCCTAACCGAAGCCGCCCGCCAGCTGGGTGACCTGCAACACCTGCCCATGTCGCTGAAGGTGCTGCTGGAAAACCTGCTGCGCTGGGAAGACGGCCAGACTGTAACCCGCGATGACCTGGATGCCCTCGCCCAGTGGCTGAAAGAGCGCCGCTCAGACCGCGAAATCCAGTACCGCCCGGCTCGGGTGCTGATGCAGGACTTCACCGGCGTACCGGCGGTGGTCGACCTGGCAGCCATGCGTGCCGCCATGGCCAAGGCCGGTGGCGACCCACAACGTATCAACCCGTTGTCGCCCGTTGACCTGGTGATCGACCACTCGGTGATGGTCGACCACTACGGCACGCCGCAGGCCTTCGGCGAAAACGTCGACATCGAAATGCAGCGCAACGGCGAGCGCTACGCGTTCCTGCGCTGGGGCCAGAGCGCCTTCGACAATTTCCGCGTAGTACCACCGGGTACCGGTATCTGCCACCAGGTCAACCTGGAGTACCTCGGCCGCACCGTCTGGACCCGAGAGGCCGACGGCTGCACCTACGCCTTCCCCGATACCCTGGTGGGCACCGACTCGCACACCACCATGATCAACGGCCTTGGCGTGCTCGGCTGGGGGGTTGGCGGCATCGAGGCAGAAGCGGCCATGCTCGGCCAGCCAGTGTCGATGCTGATCCCCGAAGTGATCGGCTTCAAGCTGACCGGCAAGCTGCGTGAAGGCATCACCGCCACCGACCTGGTGCTGACGGTAACGCAGATGCTGCGCAAAAAGGGTGTGGTGGGCAAGTTCGTCGAGTTCTACGGCGACGGCCTGGCCGAACTGCCGCTCGCCGACCGCGCGACCATCGCCAACATGGCACCGGAATACGGCGCTACCTGCGGTTTCTTTCCGGTCGATGATGTCACCCTCGACTACCTGCGCCTCTCGGGCCGCCCCGAAACGACCGTGCAACTGGTCGAGCAGTACTGCAAGGCCCAGGGCATGTGGCGCCTGCCCGGCCAGGAGCCGCTGTTCAGCGACACGCTGGCGCTGGACATGCACGAGGTCGAAGCGAGCCTGGCCGGGCCCAAGCGGCCTCAGGACCGTGTGGCACTGGGCCAGGTCAGCCAGGCCTTCGACCACTTCATCGAACTGCAACCCAAACCGCTGGCCAAGGAGGTGGGTCGCCTGGAAAGCGAAGGGGGTGGCGGTGTGGCAGTCGGCAACGCCGACCAGGCCGGCGAGATCGACTACAGCCATCAAGGCCAGACCCACACCCTGCGCGATGGCGCCGTGGTGATCGCCGCGATCACCTCGTGCACCAACACCTCCAACCCCAGTGTGATGATGGCTGCCGGCCTGGTGGCGAAAAAAGCCCTGGAGAAGGGCCTGCAACGCAAACCCTGGGTCAAGAGCTCGCTGGCGCCGGGTTCCAAGGTGGTTACCGAGTACTTCAATGCCGCCGGGCTCACCCCCTACCTTGATCAACTGGGTTTTGACCTGGTCGGCTATGGTTGCACCACGTGCATCGGCAATTCCGGGCCACTGGACGAGGCCATCGAGAAGGCCATCGGCAGCGCCGACCTCACCGTGGCCTCGGTGCTGTCCGGCAACCGCAACTTCGAAGGCCGCGTGCACCCGCTGGTGAAGACCAACTGGCTGGCCTCGCCACCGCTGGTAGTGGCTTACGCGCTGGCCGGTAGCGTGCGCGTGGACCTGACCCGCGACCCGTTGGGTACCGGCAAGGACGGCAAAGCGGTGTACCTGCGCGATATCTGGCCAAGCCAGCAGGAAATTGCTGCGGCCGTGGCCAAGGTCGACACGGCAATGTTCCACAAGGAATACGCCGAAGTGTTCGCCGGGGATGCGCAGTGGCAGGCTATCGAAGTGCCACAGGCCGCCACCTACGTGTGGCAGGCTGATTCCACCTACATCCAGCACCCACCGTTCTTCGAAGGCATTGGTGGGCCGCCACCCGCCATCGCCGACATCCACGGCGCGCGCGTGCTGGCGCTCTTGGGCGACTCGGTGACCACCGACCACATCTCCCCGGCCGGCAACATCAAGGCCGACAGCCCGGCGGGGCGCTACTTGCGCGAACAGGGTGTAGAACCACGCGACTTCAACTCCTATGGGTCGCGGCGCGGCAACCATGAAGTGATGATGCGCGGCACCTTTGCCAACATCCGTATCCGCAACGAAATGCTGGCAGGCGAGGAAGGCGGCAACACCTTGCACGTGCCCACAGGGGAAAAACTGTCGATCTATGACGCGGCCATGCGTTACCAGCAGGAAGGTACCCCGCTGGTTGTGATCGCCGGGCAGGAATATGGCACCGGCTCCAGCCGCGACTGGGCAGCCAAAGGCACCAACCTGCTGGGGGTCAAGGCGGTGCTGGCGGAAAGCTTCGAGCGTATTCACCGCTCCAACCTGGTGGGCATGGGCGTATTGCCGCTGCAGTTCACGGCCGGGCACGACCGCAAGCAACTGGGGCTGACCGGCAAGGAGCAAATCGATGTGCTGGGCCTGGACGGTGCGCAGGTGCGCCCAGGGATGAGCCTGACGTTACGCATCACCCGCGAGGATGGCCAACAGGAACAGATCGAGGTGCTGTGCCGGATTGATACCTTGAATGAGGTGGCGTACTTCAAGGCAGGGGGGATTCTGCATTACGTGCTGCGACAGATGATCGCCGGCTGAGGCTGGGAGGTACGGCTGGAGATTTGCGGCGCTCTCGAGACCGAGCGCCGCGCGGGCGGCGCTCGATTTCACAGGCGCCAGAGCTCCAGCGCCGAACCAAACGCAGCCACGTTAAATATTCATTCAATAAAACCAGTGGCTTGCCGATACCTGTCGAAAGCCCTGCGGACTATCACCCCATGCGTAACAACCAGCCGATTACCCAGCGAGAACGGACTTTCCCTGCTCAGCAGCGGTTGATCTCCACCACCAACGCCAAGGGCGTGATCACCTACTGCAACGATGACTTCGTCGATATCAGTGGCTTCACCCGCGAGGAACTGATCGGCGCGGCCCACAACCTGGTACGCCACCCCGACGTCCCGCCTGCGGTGTTCGCCCACATGTGGCAGACCCTCAAGCAGGGCCAGCCGTGGATGGGGATCGTCAAGAACCGCTGCAAGTCCGGCGACCATTATTGGGTCAACGCCTACGTCACGCCAATCTTCGATAACAACCAAGTGGTCGGCTTCGAGTCGGTGCGGGTCAAGCCGACCGCCGAACAGATCCGCCGCGCCGAAGCCCTGTACCAGCGCATCAACCAGAACAAGCCGCCTGTGCCGCGCCGTGACAAGTGGCTGCCGGTGCTGCAGGACTGGCTGCCGTTCATCCTGATCAGCCAGGTAGGCTTCCTGATTGGCAACTGGCTGGGCCATTCCTGGGGCTTTGTCTTGGCTGCCGGGCTTTCGGTACCGCTGGGGCTGCTCGGCCTGGGCTGGCAGCAGCGCGGCCTCAAGCGCCTGTTGCGCCTGGCCGAACAAACCACCTCCGACCCGCTGATCGCGCAGATGTACACCGACAGCCGTGGCGTGCAGGCGCGCCTGGAAATGGCCATGCTTAGCCAGGACGCACGCATGAAGACCTGCCTGACCCGCCTGCAGGACAGCGCCGAACACCTCAGCGACCAAGCGCGCCAGTCCGATGCACTGGCACACAAGAGCTCCTCCGGGCTGGAGCGCCAGCGCGTGGAGACCGAGCAGGTCGCAGCCGCCGTCAACCAGATGGCCGCCACCACCCAGGAAGTCGCCAACCACGTGCAGCGCACTGCCGACGCCACCCAGGAAGCAAACCGCTTGACCAGCCAGGGCCGGCAGATTGCCGGGGAAACCCGCGAGGCCATCGAGCGCCTGTCGGCAGCAGTAGGCGAAACCGGCCAGACGGTCACGCAACTGGCCAAGGACAGCGACGAAATTGGTGGTGTGGTCGACGTGATCAAGGGCATCGCCGACCAGACCAACCTGCTGGCACTGAACGCGGCCATCGAAGCGGCGCGTGCTGGGGAAATGGGCCGTGGCTTTGCCGTGGTGGCCGATGAAGTACGCCAGTTGGCCCAGCGTACGGCCGAATCCACCGGGCAGATCCACGGCCTGATCGCCAAGCTTCAGCAAACCGCCAGCAATGCCGTACTGACCATGGAAACCGGCCACCGTCAGGCGCAGGAAGGTGTCGAGCGGGTGATGCAGGCTGACGAGGCACTGGTAGGGATCAGCGAAGCGGTAGCCAACATCACCGACATGGCCACCCAGATTGCCGCCGCGACCGAAGAACAGACCGCAGTGGCTGACGAGATCAGCCGCAACATCAGCACCATCGCCGAACTGGCCGACCAGACCGCCGAACAGGCGCAGCATTCGGCACTGCTGAGCGAAGAGCTGACCAGCACGGCAGGCACTCAGTATTCACTGGTGGAGCGGTTCAACCGCTGACCACAGGGTTGCGCGGCCGCTTCTGCAGCGACCGCGCAAGCCACCCTGCCCGGGTTACCAGTCGAGGCTCAGACGGCTCTCGAAATAGCGCTCTTCGCCATTCAACGGATCGGTGAACCGCAGACTTTGCGCCAGCAGTTTCAACGGCCGCTGGTAGTCATCCTCTTCCTGGAGCAACTGCGGGTAAAACGGGTCATTGCTGATCCCTGCCCCCAACGCCGCCATGTGCACGCGCAACTGATGGGTCTTGCCGGTCACCGGCGACAACCCATACCGCCACAACTCACCGTTCTTTTCCAGCACCTCGGCCTGGGTTTCACTGTTGGCCTCGCCCTCAACCTCGTGCATGCGGAAAAACGGCTCGCCATGTACCAGGCGGCTTTTGTGCACCAGCGGAAACGCATGCTGCGGCATGGCTGCAGCGATGGCCTGGTAGCGCTTGTCGATGCGTCGCTCGGGGAACAGCCGCTGATAAGCGCTGCGCGTGAGTGGGTTGGCGGAGAACAGCACAAGCCCGGCGGTATGCCGGTCAATGCGATGCAACGGCACCAGGTGCGGGTTATCCAGCCTGCGGATCAGGCGACGCAGCAAGGTCTGCTCGACATATTCACCTGTCGGCGTCACCGGCAGGAAATGCGGCTTGTCGGCTACCACCAGGTGCTCGTCCACATGCAGAACCACCTCCTGCACCGGGATCGGCCGCTCGTTCGGGACCTCGCGGAAGTAGTGCAAGCGCATGCCCCGCTTGTAGGGCAACTCGGCCACAATCGCCCGCCCCTCTGCATCCAGCACCCGGCCACGGGCAAAGCGGTCAAGCCATTGGGCGCGGTCGATGGCCTTGAAATGATCACACAGGCAATCGAGCACCGTCGCCCAGTTACCGGGTGGCAGGCACACCGTGCTGGCTTGCTGGCGGGCGGGGTCGAAAGGCGTGGTCATGGCAAGGCTCGAAACGTTCACGGCCGCGCATTATCGCCCAAGCGCGCGCCCTCAACCAGCCTGAGCCAGCGCCTCGCTGCGCTCCTTCAGCCAGCGCAGCACCTGCACCGGCTCCCAGCGGCCGGGGTCGTACAAGGCGTAGAGCAACCCCTGGTAACCGACCACATCCAGCCCACGGTGATAACCAGCCCGCTGGAACAGGGCTTCAATCTCGGCGAAGCAGGTATTGAAGTGGACCTTGCCGAACGGTGTGCGGTCATCGGTTACCAGGCCTTCGAGGCGCAGTTCCAGAACGGCGTCGGCCACCCGTTCTGCGGGCATGCGGTTGACGCTGTACTTAAGTTGCTCGACGTTGAGCATGGCTTTACCTCGATACTGTATTTATATACAGCATACGAACATCCCCTTGTTGCCGTCAATGCGCTTCATTGCAGCCCCGCCAGGTAGCCGCTGCCCTTGCGAACGGTCAGCACCTGCCGCCGCGGCGTGCCGCGCGCCACGGAAAGGTGCACCCACTTGTCGAATTCGAGAATGAGTTGATCGAACGGCACGCTGCTTTCGCTGATGCGCCGCACGGTTTCCCGCGGGCTGACCTCGATCACCGTGAAGTCCGCCGCCAGCCCATGTACATGCTGGCTGTTCGAAGCACCGCCGATCAGCCGGTTGACCTTATCGCTGCGGTATCCGCTGCTGACGATGATGGGCGCGTCGAACAATGCGCGTACCTGCTCCAGCGCACAACACAGCAGTTGCAGGTTGGCCCTGGCTTCAGGCGGGGGGGTGTTATCGAACCCGTCCCTGGCGGCAAGCTGGGAAACGGTCATTTCATCGAGCGTGAAATGTGGAGTGATCAACATGGCAGACTGTTCCGATGATGGCTAAGGACACCGGCAACTGTGCGCCGGCACCTGATCATCAGCTCGCATCAACCGCCATGGAGCAGGGTTGCATCTCCCCTGCCACTGTCATTGCCCCAGGAACGTCACCACCTGTTCGGCATCGAACGGCCAATGCAGTTCGGCACCGGTGTCGCAGCGACGCAACACTGGAATGATCAGGCCGTAGCGGTCGAACAAGTGGTCGGCTTCGGCGACATCGACCAGTTCTACCAACAGGCCATGATCGACGAAAGGCATCAGCACGGCCTCGGCCACTTCGCACAGGTGGCAGCCGAGGGTGCCGAACAGTTGGCATTCAGGCAGCATGGGGCAAGTCCGGATTTGCATGCAGAGAAGCCTATTCTAGGTCGACCTCCGCCGTCGTGCACCTGGCCTGGATCAATCCTGGCTGGTGGCGCCGATACGGTGCAATGACAGGTCCGCGCCCTGAAATTCCTGTTCATGACTCAAGCGCAGGCCATGCAGCGCGCGGATGGTGCCATACACGGCAAAGCCGCCGGCCAGTGCCACCACCACGCCCATCAGGCTGCCCAGCAACTGGCTGGCCAGGCTGACACCGCCCATGCCGCCGAGTGCGACCTGGCCGAAGATACCGCAGGCAATTCCACCCCATATGCCGCACAGCCCATGCAATGGCCACACACCCAGCACGTCGTCGATCTTCCAGCGGTTCTGCGCCGCGGTGAACGTCCAGACGAACAGGGCGCCCGCCACCAGGCCCGTGGCCAGCGCCCCAATCGGGTGCATCAGGTCGGAGCCGGCGCAGATCGCCACCAGCCCGGCCAGCGGCCCGTTGTGCAGGAAGCCTGGGTCATTGCGCCCGGCCAGCAGGGCCGACAAGGTGCCGCCAACCATGGCCAGCAGCGAGTTGATCGCCACCAGGCCGCTGACGCCCTGCAAGGTCTGGGCGCTCATGACGTTGAAGCCGAACCAGCCGATGATCAGGATCCAGGAGCCCAGGGCCAGGAAGGGGATGCTGGACGGCGCAAACGCCACCAGCCGGCCGTCGCGGTAGCGCCCGCGGCGCGCGCCGAGCAGTAGCACCGCTGCCAGCGCCAGCCAGCCGCCCATGGCATGCACCACCACGGACCCGGCAAAGTCATGGAACGGCGCGCCAAAGCGCGCCTGCAGCCAGGCCTGCACGCCCAGGTTGCCGTTCCACACCACGCCCTCGAAGAACGGGTAGATGAACGCCACGATCAACGCCGTGGCACACAGTTGCGGCACGAACCGCGCGCGCTCGGCAATGCCACCGGAGATGATCGCCGGGATCGCTGCGGCAAAGGTCAGCAGGAAGAAGCACTTGACCAGTGCATAACCATGATCGGCAGCCAACGTCGCCGCCGGCTGGAAGAAGTTGACCCCGTAGGCGATCCAGTAGCCTATAAAGAAGTACACCAGCGCCGAGATGGCAAAATCGCTGAGGATCTTCGACAAGGCGTTGACCTGGTTCTTGTGGCGGACCGTGCCCACTTCGAGAAAGGCGAAGCCGGCATGCATGGCCAGCACCAGAATGGCGCCCATGAGAATGAACAAGGTATTGGAGCCGTGGACCAGGGAGTCCATCGCGCTGTGCATGTTTTCCATGAAATAGGCAGACCTGCTGAAAAAGGCACCAGGACAGTTCAAGAACCTGCATCCCTGCACCGAATCGGTGCCAACCCCCTGCCCTGTTGCGATAAGCCGGGCGAGGCCTGCGTGGTTTTTTCTTGGGTTTGTCGTGGATTGGGTTAAGGTTTATCGGTATTCGCAGCGCTGGCGCCCTGTATCGGCGCAAAACCTGCCGCCGGCGCCCCGCAACGTGGCAAAGACTTAGCAAGGCCCATACCAGCGCCGCCACTTGAACCTTCCATGCATGCCGTTACTCGAAACACCAACACTCATTGACAGGGAGAGGCCCATGGCCAGCAAATCGGCAAAGACTGCGCAAGAGATATTGATGGCTGACTTTCAAGCCTTGGTGCGAGACACCGAGAAGCTACTGGCCGACACCGCCAACCTGGCCGGCGACCAGGCCGACGAACTGCGCGGGCAGATTCACGAGCGCCTGGCCCAGGCCCGCGAAAGCCTGCAACTGACCCAGGACTCACTGCGCGATCGTGGCCAGGCGGCGCTGGGCAATGCCGAACAGTACGTCCAGGAAAACCCATGGCAGGCCATTGGCATCGCCGCTGGCGTCGGCCTGTTGATCGGCCTGCTGGCCAACCGGCGCTAAAGGGGTTCCCATGGAGAATGAAGCCAACGGCGCCAGCGCCTCGGGCAGGCGCCTGGGCGCTGCCGCGCTGGGGCTGCTGCACAGCCACATCGAACTGTTCGGCATCGAGTTGCAGGAGCAGAAAGGCCGTACGCTGAGCCTGTTGCTGTTCGCAGGCCTGGCACTGGTGTTCGCCCTGCTGCTGCTGACCGCACTGTCCGGGTTGTTGCTGGTACTGCTGTGGGACAGCTATCGCCTCGCCGGCATCATCGGCCTGTGCGTGTTTTATGGCATTGCCGCACTGTATTGCGGGTTGCGCCTGAAGGCGGCGGTGTTCGACGAATCGTCGCCGTTCGGCGCCACCCTCGAAGAACTTGCCAAGGACCGGGAGCGCCTGTTGCCATGAGCCTGCCAGAACTGCCGAACACGCGTAACCCGCGCGAACTGCGCAAGGCGTTGCTGCGCTTGCGCATGGAGATGCACCGCCAGGAAATCCGCCACGAATCCGGACAGATGCTGGAGCCGCTGCGCCGTGTGCGTGGCATGGGCAACTCGCTGCAGGATGGGCTAGGGATCAAGCATGCTCCCCTGTGGGGGATCGGCGCAGTGGTGGCGCTGGGTTTCCTCACTGGCAAGGGGGTGCGCAGTGGCAATCTGGCGCGCCTGGTACGCCTTGGCAGCAGCCTGCTGCCGTTGGTGCGCCTGTATCTGCAAGGCAACCGCCGCCCCTGAGCACTGCGCGCTTCCGGTAGAAGCAGCCCTGCGCCGCGAAGGCGCCTGTCGCGACGATACCTCGGTATCGATAAACGGGCCGCTTCGCCGCACAAGGCTGCTGCTACAGGATATGCTGCTGCTCTCGAACCACAGGAGACTGCGCCTTGGACTGGCATACCCTGCTTACCCGCGAGCGCCTGGGCAAAGCGCTGTACAGCGCCGATGAACTCGGGCGCAGCCCCTTCCACAAAGACCACGACCGCATCATCTTCTCCGGTGCCTTCCGCCGCCTCGGGCGCAAGACCCAAGTGCACCCGGTTACCAGCAACGACCACATCCACACGCGCCTGACCCATTCGCTGGAAGTCAGCTGCGTCGGGCGTTCGCTGGGCATGCGCGTCGGCGAAACCCTGCGCGACAGCCTGCCGGACTGGTGTGCGCCCAGTGACCTGGGGATGATCGTGCAGTCAGCCTGCCTGGCCCACGACATCGGCAACCCGCCGTTCGGCCACTCCGGCGAAGATGCGATCCGCCACTGGTTCCAGCAGGCAGCCGGACGTGGCTGGCTCGATGACATGAGCGACGACGAGCGAGCCGACTTCCTCAACTTCGAAGGTAACGCCCAGGGCTTTCGCGTCCTCACCCAACTGGAGTATCACCAGTTCGACGGTGGTACCCGGCTGACCTACGCCACCCTCGGCACCTACCTCAAGTACCCCTGGAGCGCCCGTCACGCCGATGCCTTGGGCTACAAGAAACACAAATTCGGCAGCTACCAGAGCGAACTGCCCCTGCTTGAACAAATCGCCCGCAAGCTCGGCCTGCCGCAACTGGAGCACCAACGCTGGGCACGTCACCCGCTGGTGTACCTGATGGAGGCGGCCGATGACATCTGCTACGCGCTGATCGACCTGGAAGACGGCCTGGAGATGGAGCTGCTGGAATACGCCGAAGTCGAAGCGCTGCTGCTCGATCTTGTCGGCGACGACCTGCCGGAAACCTACCGCCAGCTCGGCCCCCGCGACTCCCGTCGGCGCAAGCTGGCAATCCTGCGCGGCAAGGCCATCGAACACCTGACCAATGCCGCCGCCCAAGCCTTCGTCGAACAGCAAAAGGCCTTGCTGGCCGGTCAACTGGCGGGCGACCTGGTCGAGCACATGCACGGCCCGGCCAAGCGCTGCGTGCTGCAGGCCAAGGACATGGCGCGCAACAAGATCTTCCAGGACAAGCGCAAGACCCTGCACGAGATCGGCGCCTACACCACACTGGAGATCTTGCTGAATACCTTCTGCGGTGCAGCGCTTGAACAGCATGGTGGGCGCACCCCATCGTTCAAGAGCCGGCGGGTACTGGACCTGATCGGCAACAATGCTCCAGACCCGCACGCCTCGCTGCACAGCGCGTTCCTGCGCATGATCGACTTCATCGCCGGCATGACCGACAGCTACGCCAGTGAAATGGCCCGTGAAATGACCGGGCGCTCCAGCCCCACCTGACCGCGTTGGTGCAGCCTGGGCCCAGCCCGGCGCTGCACCGCGCGTTGCAGGAAACTTCCTACATTTGTTGATGGGTGATTAAACAGCACGAATAAAATGCAATGAAAAGTGACCAAACACACTTTGACATTGAGTTGAACGCGCCTATTTCGTAGCCCGTTTTGTTTTATCTTGTAAGCCATTTCCCATATGGGGCTTATAGCCCTTCCTCGCATGCCCGGCGACTTCCAACTGCGATAAGGTGCGCGCTGTCACCCTCATCGACCGCAGGGAATTTGAACATGCATTCCATATTTATTGTCGACGACCACCCGGTCATCCGCCTGGCCGTCCGTATGCTGCTGGAAAACCAGAACTACAAGATTGTCGGCGAGTCGGACAACGGTGTGGACGCTATGCAGATGATCCGTGAGAGCAACCCCGACCTGGTCATCCTCGACATCAGCATCCCCAAGCTAGACGGCCTGGAGGTACTCGCCCGTTTCCAGGCCATGGCCCTGCCCATGAAGGTTCTGGTACTCACTGCACAGTCCCCGGCATTGTTTGCCGTGCGCTGCATGCATTCAGGCGCTGCCGGTTACGTGTGCAAGCAGGAAGACCTGAGTGAACTGCTCAGTGCAATCAAGGCCGTCCTCGCGGGTTATAACTACTTCCCTAGCCAGGCAATAAAGCACAACCAGGTGACCAACACCGACCTGCAACTTTTCCGCCAGGTAAATGATCGTGAACTGATGGTCCTGCAACTTTTCGCCCAAGGCCGCAGCAACAAGGAAATTGCCAAGGGCATGTTCCTCAGCAGCAAGACGGTGAGTACCTACAAAAAACGCCTCATGCACAAGTTGCAGGTCAATACGCTGGTCGACCTGATCGAGATGGCCAAGCGCAACGCACTGGTCTGAGGGTGATCATGGCCCGCCCTGCCGTCTGCCTCATGCTCGCCCTGCTGCTGTTCAGCGGCCTGGCACGTGCAGCACAACCCGAAGTCTCATCTTATGCGTTGCTGGCGCGCTCCTCCGCCCGGCCGGTCCAGCCTGTGCTCACGGCCGAGCAACAACAATGGCTGGAAGACCGGCACGAGCTGGTGCTGGGTACCTCGGCACCCGATTACCCCCCCTTCGACATCACCAGTGGCGGCCGTGACTACCAGGGACTCACCGCCGAGTACGCCAGCCTGATCGGCAAAGCCTTGCGATTGCCAGTGCGGGTACTGCGGTTCTCCAGCCGCCAGGCCGCGGTGGAGGCACTCAGGCACGGCGATATCGACCTGCTGGGCAGCGCCAATGGCTACGAGGCCAGCAGCGACGGCCTGGCGCTGTCGCACCCCTATGCCATCGACCAACCGGTGATGGTGACGCGCGAAGACGAAAGCCGACCGCTGGACACGGGCCTGGACGGTATGCGCTTGGGCATGCTTTACCACTATTTGCCCAAGGAGGAGGTCCTCGGCGCCTACCCGAAGGCCGAACTGTTAGCCTTCAGTTCCTCCAGCCAGGCACTCAATGCCGTCGCATTCGGCCAGGCTGACGTGTTCATCGGCGACACCATCTCTACCCACTACCTGCTCAACCGTGGCCATCTGCCGCGGCTGCGCATGGCCAACTTCGGCAAGCACGAGGCCATTGGTTTCGGCTTTGCCCTGCGCCAACAGGACACCCTGCTGAGGGCGTTGGTGAACACCATCCTCGATAGCCAGCCCGCCACCCTGCGTGCCAGCATCTTCAAGCGCTGGAGCGCCGGCAGCGACTTGCTGCTCACCGACCGCAAGCTGCGACTGAGCGAAAGCGAGGAGCAGTGGCTTCAGGATCACCCGGTAATGCGCGTGGCCATCGACGACACCGCGGCCCCGTTATCCTATTTCGACGGCTCGGGGCATTTTCGCGGCATCACCGCCGATCTGCTGGAACTCATTCGCCTGCGCACCGGTTTGCGCTTCGAAGTACAGCGTGCCACTGGCATCGCCGACATGATTGCCCGCCTGAAGGATGGCCGCGCCGATGTCATCGCCGCACTGGCCATCACAGGCGAGGGCGAGGAGGACCTGCAAATCAGCCGGTCCTACCTGGAAAGCACCTACGTACTGGTCAGCCGCAAGGACAACCTGGCCTCGAGTTCACTCGAACAGTTACAAGGGCATCGCATCGCCATTACCCGCTACAGCGCCATGGATACCATGCTGTCGCGGCATTATCCGCAAATCGGCTGGGTCAAGAGCGAGAGCGCGTTCTACTCCATGGCGCTGCTCAACAGCGGCGCTGTCGATGCAGTCATCACCACCTTGATCGATGCCAACCATGCCTTGTCCAGCAACCCCGAACTGGTCATCCGCACCGCGATAGGCAGCGAACCTGCCAACTACGCCATGGTCACCAGTGCCCCGTCACCGGCGCTGGTATCGATCCTCGACAAGGCTCTGCAGAGCATCTCGCCGGAAGAACTGGGGGTAATCAACAACCGCTGGCGCGGGTTCAGCCTCCATGAGGACAGTAAAAGCCAGGGTTACCGGCGGCTTGCGCTGCAAGTAGTGCTGGGCACGGCGGTACTGTTGCTGCTGGCCTTGCTCTGGAACGCGCGCCTGCGCCTGCAAATTCGCCAGCGCCAGCAAGCGGAACGGGCGCTGAACGACCAGTTGGCGTTCATGCGCGCCCTGCTCAACGGCACCCCTCACCCGATTTACGTTCGGGACCGCGAGTGCCGCCTGCAAAGTTGCAACTACAGCTATTTGGAAGCCGTGCAAGCCCGCTCCGATCAGGTTATCGGCAAGCGGCTGGACGCCAGCCTGTTCGCCGCCCCCGCGCAAAGCCGGCAGATCCAGGCCGACTACCTGAAAGTCATGGCTGAGGGTTCGCCACTGATCATGGACCGGCCATTACGCATCAGGGGCCGGGACATGACCATCTACCACTGGATTTTGCCGTATCGCGACTCGCTGGGTGAGGTGCAGGGCATCATCGGTGGCTGGATCGATATCAGCGACCGTCGCCAGCTGGTCACGGAGCTGCGTCAGGCCAAGCAGCAGGCCGACGATGCCAACCGTGCCAAAAGCACCTTCCTGGCCACCATCAGCCACGAAATACGCACGCCGATGAACGCGGTCATCGGCATGCTCGAACTGGCGGTCAAGCGGGCTGACCAGGGTCGGGTTGACCGCAATGCGCTGGAGCTGGCGCACCATTCGGCCAAGGACCTGCTGGGCCTGATCGGCGACATTCTCGATATCGTGCGCATCGAGTCCGGGCACTTGTCGCTGGCTCCTGAGGCGGTCGACCTGGCTGCCCTGATCGAATCGGTGGGGCGTATCTTCGACGGCCAGGCGCGGCAAAAAGGCCTGGCACTGGAAGTGATGATCGCGCCCGCCGCACGCTGCCACGCGCTGCTCGATCCCCTGCGCTTCAAGCAGGTGCTGTCGAACCTGGTGAGCAATGCCATCAAATTCACCGAACACGGCCAGGTGCGTATCCATGCCAGGCTGCTGGATGACGGCACCAGCACACCGGCAATCCTGGAGCTGGAGGTGCGTGACAGTGGCATCGGCATCCACGCCGACGACCTACAGCGTCTGTTCAACCCGTTCATCCAGGCCAACCCCCATAGCCAGGGCGCCCGTGCAGGCACCGGGCTGGGCCTGGCGATCTGCCGCAACCTGTGCGAAATGATGGGTGGCAGCCTGAGCATCAAGAGCCTGGAGGATGTCGGCACCCAAGTGCGCCTGAAAATGCCTCTGCAACGGGTTGACGCCGAGGCACTGCCGGCCCCGCAGCTAGAAAACCTCGACGTGCCCGACCCACGGTTGAACGTGCTGGTAATCGATGACCACCCGGCCAACCTGCAATTGATGGCGCAACAGCTTGGCTACCTGGGCCTGCAACACGCCAGCGCCCGTGATGGCCGCGAGGGCTTGGCCACCTGGCGGGCGGGCAACTTCGACGTGCTGGTGCTCGACTGCAATATGCCGCACATGAACGGTTACCAGCTGGCGACCGCCATCCGTACCGAAGAACGCCATGGCAAGCGCCCGCGCTGCACCATCCTTGGCTACACCGCCAACGCCCAGCCAGAAGTCCGCCGCAAGTGCCTGAGCGCCGGCATGGACGACTGCCTGCTCAAGCCCATCAGCCTGAGCACCCTGAGCCAGCGTCTGGCTGGCGTGCGCCCGCGCCACCAGCACCCCCTCCGGCGCAAGCTGTACCAGCTGGACGGCTTGGCTGCAGTGGTCGGGCCAGACCCTGGCGACCGCCAGCGCTTCCTGCAAGCCTTGCAGCAAAGCCTGCGGGCCGACCTGGAAAGCCTGATGGCACTGCATCCGCAGCAAGGCGACAGCGCCATTGCCGAGCAGGCGCACAAGGTGCTGAGTGCCGCACGCATGCTGGACGCGCCCTACCTGATGGCGGCCTGCGAAGCGCTGCAGGCCAGCGATTTGACCACCGCACAGCAACGCCAACTGCGCCAGGCACTGGCCCGGCATATGTGCCGGGTCGAACGGGCACTGGCCAGGGACCTGAATGCAAGCACATGCACTCAGGCAGGCAGCCAGACGTGTTAACTGGTAGACTGCGCGGCGTTATTACCTAAGAGGATTGTTTCATGGCCACAAACCGCTCCCGTCGTCTGCGCAAAAAGCTGTGTGTCGACGAGTTTCAGGAATTGGGCTTCGAGCTGAACCTGGAATTCAAGGAAGATCTGGATGACCAGGCAATCGATGCTTTCCTCGATGCGTTCCTGGCAGACGCCATGGATGCCAACGGCCTGGACTATGTAGGCGGTGACGATTATGGCCTGGTGTGCTCGGTCAAGCGTGGCTCGGTTACCGAAGAACAGCGCGCTGCCGTTGAAGCCTGGCTCAAAGGCCGCAGCGAACTGACCAAAATCGAAGTCAGCCCACTGCTGGACGCCTGGTACCCGGAAAAACCGATCAACAAGGCCGAGTGATACTCAGCCCGGCTTGATCGATCAAAAGGCCACCTCACTGAGGTGGCCTTTTTTATTGGCGATGCTTTTCCGTCGAACGTGGCGCATCGTCGCCACGCTTGGGGCATAATGCGTACTCTTTACGTCGTGGGGCCATCATCTCCTTACAGCCCCAAAGCCCTTTTCCCTCGCTGCAGGGTATTTATCCATTATGATCAAAACGCTTCGTCCCTTCGTTCTTGCCGGCCTGCTGTTGCCAATCGCCTTGCCCAGCCATGCCGCCGCTGTCAACACTACCCTGCCTGCCAAGGTTCAACAGGCGCTCAAGGCCAACAAGTTGCAGGACACCGCGCTATCGCTGGTGATGCTGCCGCTGGACGGGCCTGGCACCCCGACCGTGTTCAATGCCGATGTGTCGGTGAACCCGGCCTCGACCATGAAACTAGTCACCACCTATGCCGCCCTTGAGCTGCTTGGCCCAACCTTCCAGTGGAAAACCGAGTTCTACACCGACGGTACCCTGAGCAACGGCGTGCTCAACGGCAACCTGTACCTGAAAGGTGGCGGTGACCCGAAACTGAACATGGAAAAGCTCTGGCTGCTCATGCGTGACCTGCGCGCCAATGGCGTGCGCACGGTTACCGGTGACCTGGTGCTGGACCGTAGCCACTTCGTGCAACCCAACCTGCCGCAGTTCAATGATGATGGCGGCGACGTCAACAAGCCGTTCCTGGTCAAGCCCGACTCGCTGCTGGTCAACCTCAAGGCCTTGCGCTTCGTGGCCCGCAACGACGGCGGCAAAGTCACTGTCGCGGTCGAGCCGCCAATTGCCAGCATCCGCATCGACAACCAGGTCAAAGCCGTGGCGTCGAAACAGTGCAGCGGTGATGTGCGCTACAACCCGGTGCCCCAGGCCGATGGCATCAGCGTAACGGTCAGCGGCCAACTGGGTGACGGCTGCAATTCGCAGACCTACCTGTCACTGCTCGACCACCCGACCTACGCCGCCGGTGCCGTGCGAGCGATCTGGAACGAACTGGGCGGCACCATCCAGGGTGCTGACCGCATCGAGAATGTGCCGAAGAGTGCCCGCCTGTTGGCCCGCGCGTTCTCGCCGGACCTGGTCGAAGTGATCCGCGACATCAACAAGTACAGCAACAACACCATGGCCCAGCAGCTGTTCCTGAGCCTTGGCGCACAGTTCCGCACCGATGCCGATGGCGACGACGCCCGCGCTGCCCAGCGCGTGGTGCGCCAGTGGCTGGCGAAGAAAGGCATTACCGCGCCGCACCTGGTGATGGAAAACGGTTCTGGCCTGTCGCGCGCCGAGCGGGTCAGCACCCGGGAAATGGCCGAGATGCTGCGGGCTGCCTGGAAGAGCCCCTACGCGGCCGAGTTCATGAGCTCGATGCCACTGGTGGGCATGGACGGTACCATGCGCAAGCGCCTCAAGCGCACCGCCATGGCCGGTGAAGGGCACATCAAGACCGGCACACTGAACACCGTGCGGGCGATTGCCGGCTTCAGCCGGGACAGCAACGGCCATACCTGGGCGGTGGCGGCGATCCTCAACGACCCGAAACCGTGGGGTGCCTCGCAGGTGCTGGACCAGGTGCTGCTGGACCTGTATCGCCAGCCGAAACTGGCTGGCAGCACTGCAGCCAATTGATTGCAGTGCGCGGGTAAAACCGCCCCCACAGGCATTGCAGCGCTTGCAAAACCGTGCAAGCCCTGTGGGGGCGGCTCTAGCCGTGAAAAGGCCGGTACTGGCAACCGACAGCTCTCAGGCCGACTCGCCCTCCACCCGGTCTCGCCCGGCCTGCTTGGCTGCATACACCCCCGCATCGGCGCGTACCAGCAAGGCATCAGCGCCCTCACCCGGTCGCCAGCCAGCCACACCGAAACTCGCCGTGACCTTGCCGACGCCTTCTACCGGCACATTGCGCACCCCTTGCCACAACTCCACCGCCAACAGCCGCGCCTGCTCGGCATCGCTGCCTGGGCACAGCACCATGAACTCCTCCCCGCCCAACCGGCAGAACACATCGGTACGCCGTAGACGCTGACCAATACGCTGACACAGGCTGCGCAGCACCCGATCGCCGACAGCATGGCCGAAGCGGTCATTGATCCGCTTGAAGTGATCGATGTCGAGCATGATCACCGCCAGCGCCAGGCCATCGCGCTGTGCCCGCTCCAACTCGATCTTCAGCCGCTCCTGGAAATAGCGGCGGTTGTGAATACCGGTCAGCGAGTCGGTTACCGACAGCGTACGTAAATCTTCCTCCACACCCTTGAGGTCGGAGATGTCGGTCAAGTAGCCGTGCCACAGGGTACAGCCCTGCTCGCCCACTTCCGGGGTCGCCTCACCGCGTACCCAGCGCAAACCCGCCCGTGGCAGACAGACCCGATACTCCTCACGCCAGGGCGACAGGTGCTCGGCCGAGTAGCGTACCGAACGGCGTACACGGTCCAGGTCATCTGGGTGTATGCGCTCGAACACCACCGTGGCATCCTCGCGCAACTGCTGCAGGTCGACTTCGTAGATGTCGTACAGGCCCATGCTGGCGTAGGGGAAACACGAATGGCCATTGGCATCCAGACGGTACTGATAGATGCCACCCGGTACTTCGGCGCTGAGTTTTTCCAGCAAGCGGTCTCGTGCCGCGAGCGCCTCATGCACCCGCCGCCGCTCGGTCACGTCGATGCAGATGGCCAGGTAGCCAACCCACAACCCTTGCTCGTCGAGCATGGCAGTGACCAGCATGTTCGCCACCAGCTGGCTGCCGTCGGCACGTACCAAGGTCCACTCCCCCGGCTCGGCACCTTGCTCCTGGACCGTTTCGGCGAACATGGCCTGGCCACCGGCAATCGGTCGACCATAGTGCAGGCTCAACGCATGGGCGCGCGCATCCAGTTCCTCAGGTAGCACCAGATGCTCAAGCCGCAACCGGCCGATCGCCTCCCTGGCCGGGTAACCGAGCATGCGTTCGGCACCCGCGTTGAAGGTGCTGACTTCACCCTTGAGGTTGGTGGCGATGATCGCCACCTGCGTCGCGGCATCCAGCACGCTGCGCAACTGATTATGGGTGCCACGCAGCGACTGCTCGCTGACCCGCAGCTCGGCCGTCCGCTGTTCGACCAGGGCCAGGGCACGCTGACGCTGGCTGAACAGGCTGTAGAGCAACGCGCTGAGCAGCAGGCTCAACAACCCGCCCAGCAACGCGACCGCAAGTACCGCCGAGGAAGGGTTGGCCTGCATGAAGGCCCTGCTTGGCCGGATAATCAGCTGAAAATGGCGGTCGGCCAGGTGCAACAACTGGTGACTGGACAATGGCAACGGGGCAACCTGGTTCTGCGAATCGAACATGACTTGCGGCCCATGCAGCCCGGACGGGTCAACAATGCGCACCACCAGCTGGTCTTCAGCCGACAGCGGTTTGCCATCGCTGACCAGCTCACGCATGCTCAGCAACGCCATCACATACCCCGCCAGGGCGCCCTGCGGGTTGGCATCGGTAAACACCGGTGCCACCATCAGCAGGCCCCTCGCGTCCGACTGGGTATCGAACATGGCCAGCGGCTCGGATAACGCCATGCTGCCCGGCCCCAGCGCCCGCGCAAGGGCCGCCTGAGCTACGGCCTGGCCGGCCAGGTCCATACCATGCGGCAACCCAGGCAGCTCGCCCGATTGGCTGTACAGCACCGGAAAGTAATGGTCGCGTAGCGGCGCGCGTCGCCACTGGCCTTGCTCGTCCTGATCGCGGATCACATAGCCTGGGCCGGAAGGGGCGCTGGCCTGGCGTTCGAACTCGGCACGCTGCCCCGCCTCGACGCGCGGCGCCCAGGCATAGGCCAGGGTACGCTGCAGCAAGGGTCGGGCATAGCCGTCGAACTCACGCAGGGTGATGTCATTGGAGAAGCTGAAGAACTGCCGCAGCCCATCCAGGCGCTGCTGCTGCTCATCAAAGCGTTCGGCAATACGGCTGAAACGCTCGTTGGCCATCAGCTCGAAGCGTTGGCGCAACTGCTGCTTGTAGAAGGTCTGCGCAGCAAGCGCCAGGACGGCTGTGAGCATACCGCCCGCGACCACTGCGACCAGCGCCACCGCCCAGGCGGACACCGCCTCTGTGCACAGGCCAAGTAACCGCGCACGCACGCCACACTTCGACATACACCCATCTCGTCACGTCAGCGTCCTGCGGATTATCTTGCCCTGCGTTCAGTTATAGCTATTGGCCATCAGCCGCGCAATGTACCTCGTCGCCTCAGCGCAGCTGCAAACGCCAGGCGCGATGGATGCGACTGTTGCGGGCGAAGTCCGGATCCAGGGTCTGGGCAGTGATTTCCTCCACGGCGTAACGCGCCGTCAGGTGCTCGTCCAGCTGGAACTTGCGGAAGTTGTTGGAGAAATACAACACGCCCCCCGGTGCCAGTCGAGCCATGGCCAGGTCCAGCAGTTGCACGTGGTCACGCTGTACATCGAACACGCCTTCCATGCGCTTGGAGTTGGAGAAGGTCGGCGGGTCGATGAAGATCATCTCGTAGCTTTCGCGACAGGCTTCCAGCCAGGCCATCACATCGCCCTGCTCCAACCGGTTACGCTCGGAGAAGCCATTCAGTGCCAGGTTGCGCCGCGCCCAGTCCAGGTAGGTTTTCGACAGGTCGACGCTGGTGGTGCTGCGGGCACCGCCCTTGGCTGCATGCACCGTTGCCGTGGCGGTGTAGCAGAACAGGTTGAGGAAGCGCTTGCCAGCAGCCTCGCGCTGGATGCGCATGCGCATCGGGCGATGATCCAGGAACAGCCCGGTATCAAGGTAGTCGGTGAGATTGACCAGCAGCTTGACACCGCCTTCGTTCACCTCCTGGAAGCGCCCTTCAGTAGCCTGGCGTTCGTACTGACGGGTGCCGCTCTGGCGCTCGCGACGCTTGAGCACGACCCGCTGAGGGGAAATACCCAGGGCCTGTGGAATGGCCGCCAGGGCGTCGAGCAGACGCGCCTGGGCCTTGTCCGGGTCGATCGAACGAGGAGCTGCGTATTCCTGCACATGTACCCAATCCTGATACAGGTCGACCGCCAGGGCATATTCGGGCATATCGGCGTCGTACAAGCGGTAGCAATCAACCTGCTCGCGCCGGGCCCACTTGCCCAGTTGCTTGAGGTTCTTCTGCAGCCGGTTGGCAAACATCTGTGCCCCTTCCGACAGGCGCGCCGGCTCGCTGGCCACTGGCGTCTGCTGGCGGGTTTCAGCGTTTTCAGCCTGCGCTTCGCGACGCTCACCGGTCACGAACTGGTCCGGTTGCACCTTGAACAGCAGCAGCTTGCACGGCAAGGCACCGTTCCAGAACGCATACTGCTTGTGGCTGCGAATGCCCATGCGCTTGCCCAGTTGCGGCGCGCCGGTGAATACCGCTGCCTCCCAGCCCATACAGGCCTGGCGCAGGCGCTCGCCGAGGTTCTGGTAGAGGTACAGCAGGCTGGCTTCGTCACCCAGTCGCTCGCCGTAGGGCGGGTTGCTGATGACCAGGCCTTTCTGGTTCTGGTCCGGGCGCGGCTCAAAGGTGCTGACTTCACCCTGGTAGATCTTGACCCAGTCGCCCAGGCCGGCACGCTCGACGTTGTTGCGGCCGGGCTGGATCAGCCGCGGGTCAGCCTCGTAGCCACGGATCCACAGCGGTGGCTTGGCCAGGCCGGCCTGCGCGCGGGCCTGTGCCTCGTCGTGCACCTTGCGCCACAGCGCCGGCACATGGCCGAGCCAGGCACTGAAGCCCCAGCGTTCACGCTTGAGGTTGGGCGCGATATCAGCAGCGATCATGGCTGCTTCGACCAGGAAGGTACCGACACCGCACATCGGGTCAGCCAGCGCGCCACCTTCGGCGGCAATGCGCGGCCAACCAGCGCGGATCAGCACGGCTGCCGCGAGGTTTTCCTTCAGCGGCGCGGCGCCTTGCTGCAGGCGGTAGCCTCGCTGGTGCAGGCTGTGACCGGACAGGTCGAGGGAAAGGATGGCCTCGCCACGGTCCAGGCGCAGGTGCACACGCACGTCAGGGTCGATTTTTTCAACCGATGGGCGCAGGCCTTCACGGTTGCGCAGCTTGTCGACGATCGCGTCCTTGACCTTCAATGCACCGAAATGGGTGTTATCGATGCCCGAGCCATGGCCGCTGAATTCCACCGCCAGGGTGCCATCGGCTGCCAGGTGGTCGGCCCAGTCGACCGCGTGCACGCCATCGTACAGGTCGTCGGCGTTCTTCATCGAGAAGCGCTTGAGCACCAGCAGCACGCGGTTGGCCAAGCGTGACCAGACGCACAAGCGGTAGGCGGTTTCCATGTCGGCGGCGCCGCGAATGGCCGAGGTGTGCTCACGCACTTCGTCAAGGCCAAGGCCCTTGGCCTCTTCGGCAAGCAGGCCTTCAAGGCCTTTGGGACAGGTGAGATAAAGTTCGAAACGGTCCGACATGAATATTCCAGAGCCTTGGGCTATTTGACTGACGGGGCGACGCATCGCCCCGCGATGTTTGCCCGCACCCCTTTCCAACAGGCATGCGGGTGGCCCTTCACGGCACATGTGTGCGGCCAAGGGCCGGGCCGCCTGATCGATCCAAGCAGCAAAGACAGCTTAGATCATCGGGCAGTACTAAAAATTCTCGCGATACCCGGGTGTCTGTGACCCTTCGTCGCATTTCAAATTGATTCTGTCAGCCACACGCCACGCTGGCGAAATGACGTCAAAGATCGGCAAACCCCGATCATAGCGGGCTCAACGCCAAACAAGGTTGAGTCGCATTTATTTACTTATCCCCTCACCCTCACAAACGTTACGCCCTTATGACAAATCGATCATTCACACCGTGACTCGCATTCGTTAGAACTGGTCTCAGGCCGCTTCGCAACGAGGCGGCACCTTCAGCTCGCGACGCCGGCAGCGAGCGCAAACCGGCAGAAAGACTCTGCCCGGCCTCGGAGAGGCCGACGGGACATTACAGTCAACAAGTGAGGGCAACACCCTATGAGAAGACTTAAGCGTGATCCGTTGGAAAGAGCATATTCACGTGGCTACCAATACGGGGTCACCGGCAAATCCCGCGAACTTTGCCCCTTCAATCTTCCTTCTGTACGCCAAGCCTGGATCAACGGCTGGCGCGAAGGTCGCGGTGATAACTGGGACGGAATGACTGGCACCGCTGGCATCCATAGACTCAACGAAAATCACGCCGTTGGCTGATCGAGGACACTGAATTCGATTTACCATGCACGCCCTATCCGGGCGGCGGGCGAAGGCCCAGGGGCCCCTTCAAGGGGCCCTTTTTTATGCCTTGGCAAACCTTCTCAGCGCTGCCCGCGAAAGGGCCGTGTCAGGTCACCGCGGCATCGCAGCGATGGCGTCCACCGCCTCGCGGATCAGCGCCGGCCCTTTATAAATGAAGCCCGAATAAATCTGTACCAGGCTCGCACCCGCCGCGATCTTCTGCGCAGCATGGCTGCCTTCGGTGATGCCACCTGCGGCAATGATCGGCAACTTGCCGCCCAGTTCGCCGGCCAGCACCTTGACGATATGGGTGCTCTTTTCCAGCACCGGCGCGCCCGACAGGCCGCCCGCCTCGCCACCATGCGGCAATGCCTCGACACCCTCACGGCCCAGCGTGGTGTTGGTGGCGATCACTGCATCCATGCCCGACGCCATCAGCGCGGCTGCCACCAGGGCTGTTTCTTCGTCGCTCATGTCCGGTGCAATCTTGATTGCCAGCGGCACGCGCTTGCCGTGCGTGGCGGCCAGTTGCTCGCGGCGCTCGGCCAGGGCATCCAGCAGTTGCTTGAGCGAGTCGCCGAACTGCAGGCTGCGCAGGCCAGGGGTGTTGGGCGAGCTGACGTTGACGGTGATGTAGCTGGCCGCGGTGTATACCTTGTCCAGGCAGATCAGGTAGTCATCGACGGCGCGCTCGACCGGGGTGTCGAAATTCTTGCCGATGTTGATACCCAGTACCCCGTTGTAGCGCGAAGCGCGTACACGGCAAAGCAGGTGATCGACGCCCAGGTTGTTGAAGCCCATGCGGTTGATGATGGCCGTGGCTTCCGGCAGGCGGAACAGCCGCGGTTTTGGGTTGCCCGGTTGCGGACGCGGGGTGACGGTGCCGATTTCGACAAAACCGAAGCCCAGCTGGGCGAACCCGTCGATGGCCGCGCCGTTCTTGTCCAGGCCAGCGGCCAGGCCCACCGGGTTGGCGAAGTTCAAGCCCATGACCGAAACCGGCAAGGCGGCCGGTTGCTTGCACAGCATGCCATTGAGGCCAAGACGGCCACCGGCGCCGATCAGGTCCAGGGACAGGTCATGGGACGTTTCCGGGGAAAGCTTGAACAGCAGCTGGCGGGCCAGGGTATACATGGGCGGGCAAGGCTCAGGGTGAGTGAGGGGGCGATTATAGCCAGCGCGGGGCTGGCAGGACAGCAAATCGTGGTACGCCTGGCACATCGGTTGCACCAGTCATGCCCACAGCCTTATCAGTACGGGCGAGGAACCTTGTGAACACTGCACCCCGAGCAACGCCCCTGGCCTGGGTCAACGGCAGCGACGCGCCGGAAAAACCCAGCCTGAACATCGGCTACATGGCCCTGACCGACTGCGCCTCAGTGGTGGTTGCCGCCACCCAGGGCTTCGCCCAGCAGCACGGCCTTACCCTCAACCTCAAGCGCCAGGGCTCGTGGGCCGGGCTGCGCGACAAGCTGGTCAGTGGCGAACTGGATGCCGCGCACTGCTTGTATGGCCTGGTCTACGCCGTGCACCTGGGCATCGGCGGTGTAGCCGCCAGCGACATGGCAGTACTCATGGGCCTTAACCAGAACGCCCAGGCCATCAACCTGTCCCCGGCCTTGCAACGCAAAGGCGTGACCAACCCTGAAGCACTGGCCCGGCTGGTGCACCAGCATGGCGCACGACTGACATTCGCCCAGACGTTCCCCACTGGCACACACGCCATGTGGTTGTATTACTGGCTGGCCAGCCAGGGCATCCACCCGCTGCGCGATGTCGACAGTGTAGTGGTACCGCCTGCCCAGATGGCCGCGCACATCCAGGCCGGGCGTATCGACGGTTTCTGCGTCGGCGAGCCCTGGGCTGCCGACGCGGTGGCCAAAGGCCAAGGTTTCACCTTGGCCACCAGCCAGTCGATCTGGCCGGACCACCCGGAAAAGGTCCTGGCCTGTGCCCGAGCCTTTGCAGAGCAATACCCCAACAGCGCCCGCGCGTTGATCAAGGCAGTCCTCGCCGCCAGCCGCTTCATCGAACAAAGCCCGGAAAACCGCCGCGGCACTGCACAGCTGCTGAGCGGCAGCGCCTACCTGGACACCCCGCTGGGCAGCATCGCGCCGCGCCTGCTCGGCGACTATCACGATGGCCTCGGCAACCAGTGGCAAGACCCGCATGCCCTGCGCCTGTTCGACCATGGCCGGGTCAACCTGCCGTACTTGTCCGACGGCATGTGGTTCATGACCCAGTTCCGCCGCTGGGGCCTGCTGCGCGAAGACCCCGACTACCTTGGCGTAGCGCGCCAGGTCCAGCAACTGGCGCTGTACACCGAGGCGGCGAACAGCCTGGGCGTCACCTGCCCCGACCAGCCGATGCGCAGCAGCCTGCTGATCGACGGTACCCGCTGGGACGGCAGCGCCCCCTACGATTATGCCCGTAGCTTCAGCCTGCATGCGCTGGGCGAGCTGCCCGATGCACGTGTTGGCCTGTGAGAGGGACGAACATGCTGCGCATACTGTTGATCGACGACACCCAGAGCAAACTCGGCCGCCTCAAGGCAGCCTTGATCGAGGCCGGCTTCGAGGTCACCGAAGCCCCAGGCCTGACCATCGACCTGCCCGCGTGTGTCGAAACGGTGCGTCCGGACGTGGTGCTGATCGATACCGATTCCCCGGACCGCGATGTGATGGAGCAAGTGGTACTGGTCAGCCGTGACCAGCCGCGGCCCATTGTGCTGTTCACCGACGAGCACGACCCGGGGGTGATGCGCCAGGCGATCCAGGCCGGGGTCAGCGCCTATATCGTCGAAGGCATCCATGCTGCCCGGCTGCAGCCGATTCTGGATGTGGCCATGGCCCGCTTTGAAAGCGACCAGGCATTGAAAGCCCAACTGCTGGCGCGCGACCAGCAACTGGCCGAACGCAAACGCATCGAGCAGGCCAAGGGTTTGCTGATGAAAATGAAGGACTGCAATGAAGAGCAGGCCTACACCCTGATGCGCCGCCAGGCCATGAGCCGGCAGCAGAAACTCATCCAGGTGGCCGAGCAGATCATTGCCATGCACGAGATGCTCGGCTGATACGCTGGGCCTGAGAATCTTGGCGCCTGGCAGATCGAGCGCCGCCCGCGCGGCGCTCGATTCAACAGGCACCGAGCACCTCGAGACAAACCCTCCCAACAGTTGGCCCGTCTCTTGCTGAACAAATCTCACCGGTAGCCAACGGCGGTTGCCCCACTTAATCCCGACAAAGACGTCGCTCTCCCCTCCACAACCATGGAGCGGGTGGCGGCGTCTTTTTCGTTCCGTTGCATTGCCGAGTGAGGTGTTCGATGAGTACCAGCTTCTGGAAATCCGGGCATGTGCCCACGCTGTTCGCCGCGTTCCTGTACTTCGACCTCAGCTTCATGGTCTGGTACCTGCTGGGCCCGTTGGCGGTGCAGATTGCCGCCGACCTGCAACTGAGTGCACAACAACGGGGCCTGATGGTGGCGATGCCGATCCTCGCCGGGGCGATCCTGCGCTTCGCCATGGGCGTACTGGTGGACCGCCTGTCACCCAAAACCGCCGGCCTGATTGGCCAGGTGATCGTTATCGTTGCCTTGGCCGCTGCATGGCACCTGGGCGTGCACAGCTACGAACAGGCGCTGCTGCTGGGGGTATTCCTCGGCTTTGCCGGCGCCTCGTTCGCCGTGTCGCTGCCACTGGCCTCGCAGTGGTACCCACCGCAACACCAGGGCAAGGCGATGGGTATCGCTGGCGCCGGCAACTCCGGTACGGTGTTCGCCGCCCTGCTGGCGCCCGCATTGGCAGCGGGCTTTGGCTGGAACAACGTGTTCGGCTTTGCGCTGATCCCGCTGTCGCTGGCGCTGGTGGTATTCGCCCTGCTGGCGCGCAATGCCCCGCAACGGCCCAAGCCAAAAGCCATGGCCGACTACCTAAAGGCCTTGGGCGACCGCGACAGCTGGTGGTTCATGTTCTTCTACAGCGTCACCTTCGGCGGCTTCATCGGCCTGGCCAGCGCCTTGCCCGGCTACTTCAGCGACCAGTACGGCCTGAGCCCGGTCACCGCTGGCTACTACACCGCAGCCTGTGTGTTCGCCGGCAGCCTGATGCGCCCACTCGGCGGCGCCCTGGCCGACCGCTTCGGTGGCATCCGTACCCTGCTGGGCATGTACAGCGTGGCGGCCATCTGCATTGCTGCAGTGGGCTTCAACCTGCCGTCCGCCGCTGCCGCCTTGGCACTGTTCGTCAGCGCCATGCTCGGCCTGGGCGCAGGCAATGGCGCGGTCTTCCAGTTGGTGCCGCAGCGCTTCCGCCAGGAGATCGGCGTGATGACCGGGCTGATCGGCATGGCCGGCGGCATCGGCGGCTTTCTGCTGGCAGCCGGGCTTGGCACCATCAAGCAGCATACCGGCGATTACCAGCTGGGGCTGTGGCTGTTCGCCAGCCTGGGCCTGCTGGCCTGGTTCGGACTGCACGGCGTGAAACAACGCTGGCGCACCACCTGGGGCTCGGCTGCCGTTACTGCGGCACGGGTCTGAGGCACGCTGATGAGCCTGCAACTGAGCTTTGCCCAGGCCAGCGCTACCGGGCCGCGCACGGAAAACCAGGATGCCTTGCGCCTGGTGACTCCGGCGCCGGAGCTGGCCGCCAGCAAGGGCTACTTGTTCGCCTTGGCCGATGGCGTCAGCCAGTGCGCCGACGGTGGCTTGGCGGCCCGGGCCAGTCTGCAGGCCCTGGCCCTGGACTACTACGCCACCCCAGCCACCTGGAGCGTGGCCCAGGCCCTTGACCGGCTGTTGCTGGCGCAAAACCGCTGGCTGCGCGCCCAAGGCAGCGGCCAGCCGTTGCTGACCACCCTCAGCGCGCTAGTTCTGCGCGGCCGGCGCTTTACCCTCGCCCATGTCGGCGACTGCCGCGTGTACCGCTGGCACGACGGCCATCTGCAATGCCTGAGCGAGGACCATGTGTGGGACCAGCCAGGCATGCAGCATGTGCTGAAGCGCGCGCTGGGCCTGGACCAGCACCTGCTGGTGGATTACCTGGAAGGCGAGTTGCAGCCGGGCGAGTGCTTCCTGCTGCTTAGCGACGGTGTCTGGGCCAGCTTGGGTGACCAGCACATCCAGGCCGTGCTGCGCGACCAGCCCGACCTGCAATTGGCCGCCGACACGCTGGTTGCCAGCGCCCACCTCAATGGCAGCCAGGACAACGCCAGCGCCTTGCTGGTGCAGGTCGAGCAACTGGGCACCGCCAACCTGGGCGATACCCTCGCGCAGCTGCAGCAATGGCCGATACCCGGCCCGCTAAGGCCGGGCCAGCTAATCGACGGTTGGCAGGTTGAAAAACGCCATGCCCACAGCCGCCAGTCCCTGCTCTACCAGGTGCGCGACAGCCAGAACCAGGCCTGGTTGCTGAAGACCTTGCCCACCGTGCGCGAGCAGGAGCCGGGTGCTGCACAGGGGCTGTTGCTGGAAGAGTGGTTCCTGCGCCGCGTTGCCGGCCGGCACTTTCCAGAAGTGCACGCCGCCAGTCAGCGCCAGCACCTGTACTACGTGATGCGCCAATACCCCGGGCAAGACCTGGCTACACTGCTGGGCGAAAACGGCCCGTTGCCCCTGACCCAGTGGCTGGAGATCGCCCGGCAATTGCTGCAGGCAGTCGGCGTACTGCATCGGCGCAACCTGCTGCATCGCGACATCAAGCCGGACAACCTGCACCTTGGCCGCGATGGTCAGCTGCGCCTGCTGGACTTCGGCCTCGCCTATTGTCCAGGCCTGTCCGAGGACCCGCTTCACGATCTGCCCGGTACGCCCTCGTACCTCGCTCCGGAAGCATTCGACGGCCAGCCACCCAGCCCGCGTCAGGACTTGTATGCCGTGGGCGTGACGTTGTACCAACTGCTGACCGGGCACTACCCGTATGGCGAAGTGGAAGCCTTCCAGCGCCCGCGCTTCAGCCAGCCGATCAACCCCTCACGTTACCGCCCAGACCTGCCGGAATGGTTGCAGCACAACCTGCAGCAGGCGGTGGCCGCCGATCCGGCGCAGCGCTTCGAAACCGCCGAACACTGGTTGCTCCTGCTTGAACGCGGCGACCGCCAGGAACTGACCAGCCGGCCACGACCATTGCTGGAGCGCGAACCGCTGAAGGTGTGGCGCACCCTGGCCCTGCTGTCGTTGCTGATAAACCTGATTTTGCTACTCACCCTGCTCAAGGGCTGAATGCAGCTTGCCGATGAGGAAAACCTGATGAATGCAAAAGTGTGGCTGGTCGGTGCTGGCCCTGGTGACCCTGAACTGCTCACCCTCAAGGCCGTGCGCGCTTTGCAGCAAGCTGCCGTGGTGATGATCGACGACTTGGTCAACCCGGCGGTGCTGGGCCATTGCCCGCAGGCCCGAGTGATTGCCGTGGGCAAGCGCGGTGGCTGCCGCTCGACGCCGCAGGCGTTCATTCAGCGCCTGATGTTACGCCATGCGCGGCAGGGCCGTTGCGTGGTAAGGCTCAAGGGCGGTGACCCGTGCATTTTTGGCCGTGGCGGTGAAGAAGCACTGTGGTTGCAGGGGCATGGTATCGACGTGGAAGTGGTCAACGGCATCACCGCAGGCCTGGCTGGGGCGACGCAGTGCGGCATCTCCCTCACCTCGCGGGGTGTGAGCCGAGGAGTCACCTTGGTGACGGCGCATACCCAGGATGACAGCGAGCTGAACTGGGCAGCATTGGCCCAGGCTGGCACGACGTTGGTGGTGTACATGGGGGTGGCGCGACTGGAGCAAGTGCGCCAGGGGTTGCTGGATGGCGGGATGGCGGCTGGGACGCCGGTGGCGATGATCGAGAATGCCTCGTTGCCGCAACAGCGCGAGTGCAGGAGCGATGTGTGGGGGATGGTCGAGGATGCGCGAGGGTTTGGGTTGCGTAGCCCCGCAATTCTGGTGATTGGCGAGGTAGCCGCAACGCCTGTGGGAGCGGCCTTGTATCGCGAAATGGCCGCGCAGCAGCCCCTGCAACTGTTGCAACAACGCTGAAACCGGGGGGCCGCGTTGCTGCCCTTTCGCGACCCGCAGGGTGCGGGCAGGCCGGAAAATTCCAGACAAAGAAAAACCCGGCCGAGGCCGGGTTTTTCGTGAAACATCAGGCCAATTACTTGGACTGAGCTTCAACCTGCGCTTCAACGCGACGGTTAACAGCGCGACCTTCTTCGGTGGCGTTGTCAGCAACCGGACGGGTTTCGCCGTAGCCAACCGAATCAACACGGCTGGATTCTACGCCGTACTGCTGGGTCAGTACCTGCTTGACAGCGTTGGCACGACGCTCGGACAGCTTCTGGTTGTAAGCGTCTGGGCCCACGGAGTCAGTGTGACCTTCAACCACGGTGGTGGTTTGTGGGTACTGCTTCATGAAGTCAGCCAGGTTCTTGATGTCGCCGTAGCTGTTTGGCTTGACGACCGACTTGTCGAAGTCGAACTTGACGTCCAGCTCAACGCGAACGACTTCGGCAACAGCCGGGCAGCCGTCGGCGTCAACGGTAACGTTGGCCGGGGTGTCAGGGCACTTGTCGACGTTGTCGCAAACACCGTCGTTGTCGGAGTCGGAGCAGACTTCAGCAACTGGAGCTGGAGCGGCTTCGGCTTGCTTCGGGCTACCGCCGAAGTTCAGGCCAACACCAACGCTTGGGGCCCACTCGGTGTCGCCCTGGTCGATGTTGTACTGAGCTTCTACGCCGGCACGGGCGTAGAACATGTCGGTGATGTACCACTTGGCGCCAGCGCCAACGTTGGCGAACGTGGAGTGGTCACGACCGCCACGGCCGGTCTGGCCCAGCGACTGGTGCGAGAAACCAGCGGAAACGTACGGACGGATGGCGTCGTACGGGTTGTTGAAGTGGTAAACGGCGTCCAGGGCGGTGTTCGAGCCCTTGATGTTTTTGCCGTCTTCGCCACGAGCGTTGTGAACTTCGTCGTAGCCCAGACGCAGTTCAACGTCGTCGGTCAGGAAGTAACCGATCGAACCGCCGAACAGGTTGCCGTCGTTCTTGAAGTCGCGCTGGCTGTCGAAGAATTCCTTCTTGTAGAAGATTTCAGTCTCGACGGCGCCTTGACCTTGTGCCATAGCGCCAATCGAAGTGGCGGCTACAAGCGAACCAATGGCCAAGCCCAAGGTGTTTTTCAATTTCATCCGTTAAATCCCCATCTGGTGATAGTTAAGCAGTCCCACCACAAACAAGGGGGACAACTCGACGGCAAGTCTAGCAGAACTCGCCGATTCGTTAGAGATATTTGCACGCCACTAAGTTTCATCGAGGCCAGCAAATTTCTCCCGAAGCTTGTCTAGCGCGCGCTTGTAACGCATTTTCGTCGCGCTCAGGCCCATGTGCATGATGTCGGCAATTTCCTGAAATTCCAGTTCTGCGACAAAACGCAGCACCAGAATTTCCCGGTCAATCGGGTTCACATGCACCAGCCACTTGTCCAGCCCGCCTTTTTCTTCCGGCTTCGGGGCCTTGTCTTCGGACGCCTCTTCAACAGGGTCCAGACTCAAGGCATCCATCAACCGGCGTTTACGGCGCTCCTTGCGGTACTGGGTAATGCACTCGTTGTAGGTGATGCTGTAGAGCCAGGTCTTGAACTTGGATTTACCCTCGAAGTTCTTCAGCCCGTACAGCACTTTCAGCATCACTTCCTGACAGACATCGTCCGCGTCACGGTCGTTCCCCAGATAACGCGCACAGACGTTGAACAGGGTCCGCTGGTAGCGCCGCATGAGCTCCTCATAGGCGCGGGTAACGTGGTACAGCTCCTCATGCGAACGCGCCACCAACTCTTCATCGGTGAGCTCGCGGGGGTCATAACGCATGGGCGGCGAATGAACTTTATTCAAAACGGATCTGGCCGACAGTCAGGTCAATGTCGCCGCGCGACCCCGTGGGTCGAATTCGCGGCGGCATACATTAACAGCTTTTGAGCGGTTAGCGGCTATTGACACGCTGCTCGAGCAACTCGCGGTTGGACAGCGACACCAGTTCGCCATCATCGGTCAGCAGCGTGGTTTTTACCGTGCCGATTTCCTCGATCAGCCCTTCGACCTCTCCAATCCGCACTTGCTGGCCCACCTGAAACAGCTCGCGCACGTAGATGCCGGCCAGGATCTGCCCGGCGATCTCGCGGCTGCCAAGGCCCATGGCGAGGGCAACGGCCAGACCAACGGTAATCAGCCCGATCACGATCACGTGATTCAACAGGTCGGTTTTCACCTCCAGCTGGCTGATGGCCACCGAGATGCTGATGATGATCACCAGCCCCTGGGTGATCCGCCCAAGGCCCGCTGAATATTCCAGGCCGATGCCTTCGGCAGCACCGCGCACCAGGCCGTTGGCCACCTGCGCCAGCAGCACGCCGGCCAGCAACACCAGCGCTGCGCCGAACACCTTGGGCAGGTAGAGGGCGAGCATGTCGAGGGTTGCCGAAACCCGCTCCAGGCCGAGCGATTCAGCGGCCGAAACGAGGAAGATGAGCAGCACGAACCAGTAGACGATCTTGCCGATCAAGGTCGAGATCGGCACCTGGATGCCAACCCGGCCGAGCATTTTGGTCAGGCCCGTGCCGGCCATCAGGCGGTCCAGGCCGAACTTGGCCAGCAGTTTGGACAGCAGCGTGTCGAGTAGCTTGGCCACCACGAAACCGAGCAGCACCACGACCAGCGCGCCGAACAGGTTGGGGATGAAGTTCGCTACCTTGGTCCAAAGGGCGGTCATCGCGGTGACCAGGCTCTGGGTCCAGAGATCGAGTTCCATATTCAATCGGCCTTATCTGCTTTGCTGCCGTTGGCAGCGTTGCGGGAAGAGTGTCGGCGCACCGGCGCGACATGCGCCGAGCCATTGTTCACGGCAATCAGCAGCGCCTGGCTCCAACGGCCAAGCAGGCTGAACAGATCGCCCGCACCCACCTGGCGGTTGGCGGTTTTCAGTACGCGACCCAGGCAAGCGGCGTCGTCCCGGTCGTCCCGGTCGTTGCCGGAGGGTGATGCCTTGAGCAGGTCGCGCAGGGATTCTTCAAACGGATCGTGCATGGGCACCTCGCGCAATGTCAGTGAGAGACGAGATGGCCGGGCGATGGGTCACACACCGGGTTGGGACGAATGTTTCAAAATGCACACCTACACCCATCGCAACCGCCGGAACAACCACCACTGCCCCACCGCCAACCCCAGTACCACAATGCAGGCAAACAGGAAGCCCAAGGGGTTTTCGGCCCCCGGGATGCCGCCGACATTGATACCCAGCAGCCCGGTGATGAAGCTCATGGGCAAAAAGATGCAGGTGATGATGCCGAAGCGGTACATGGTGCGGTTCATGCGCTCGCTACGGCGGCGGTCTTCGCTTTCCAGCACCAGCGCGGCGCGCTCCCGGGTCAGTTCCAGCTCCTCGAGGTAGCGGATCAGGCTGTTGTTGAGCTCGTTCCAGTAATCGGCATCGGCATTGGCGAACCAGCTCCATTTGCTGCGGGACAACTGGGCATAGATTTCCCGTTGCGGCGCCAGGAACCGGCGCAAGCCGGCGGCGCGGCGGCGGATCTGCTGCAGGCTGCCATGCTCCGGAGTGTACCGTTCGTCGGATTCGACCTTTTCTTCCTCCAGGTCGACCAGTTCGGCCAGGTCACTGACCAGTCCCTGAACCTTTTCGGTCAGCAGCTCGCCCATCAACAGCAACAATTCGGATGCCGATTTTGGCCCCCTGCCCTGCTCCAGCTGCTGCAGCACTTCATCACTGGCGCGCAGCGGCCGCAGCCGCAAAGAGATAACCCGCTGTGCCTCGGCAAAGATTCGCACCGAAACCATGTCTTCGGGCTCGGCGCCCGGATTGAGGTTGACCCCACGCAAAAACAGCAGCAGCTGTTCGTCCGCCATGGGTAGCAGGCGCGGCCGGGTGTTCTCTTCCAGCAGCAATTCGCAGGCGAACTCGCTCAGGCCGCTGTCATGCAACAGCCAGGTGCGGGTTTGCGGATGGCTGCGATCCCAGTGCAGCCACAGGCTTTGCTCCGGTTGCAGCTGCAGGTCGTCCAGTTCGGTACGGGCAATCGAGCGCGCGCCACCTTTGCCATCGAGCACCAGGGCATGCACCAGCCCCCACTGCGCGTTGTCTTCCTCGAACATCAAAGCTCCATCAGCGCGTGTGGCGCATCACTCCGGCATTTTCAGCGGGCTTGGCGAGACCAGCACGCCATTGTTGTCGGCATAGACATACTCGCCCGGGCGGAAGGTCACGCCAGCGAAGGTCACTGCCACATTGAGGTCGCCGATGCCGCGCTTGTCGGTCTTCATCGGGTGGCTGGCCAACGCCTGCACGCCAACGTCGGTCTGGATCAGCACATCGACATCACGTACGCAGCCGTAGATCACCAGGCCTTCCCAGCCATTTTTGGCGGCCTTTTCGGCGAGCATGTCACCGAGCAGCGCGCGGCGCAGCGAACCACCACCATCGACCACCAGCACCTTGCCCTTGCCATCGCGTTCGACCTGCTCCTTGACCAGCGAGTTGTCTTCGAAGCACTTGATGGTGACGATCTGGCCGCCGAACGAATCACGGCCGCCGAAATTGCTGAACATCGGCTCCAGCACTTGTACCAGGTCCGGGTAGGCGTCGCACAGGTCGGGCGTTACGTAATGCTGCATGGGAAGCTCCTGTCAGTCACAACGAAAGCGGATATCGGCCAAGGCTACACCTTGGAGCCTGTCCTAGTCATCCGGGACCGGGCAGTCATTTGTCTTCATCCTGTAGCCCGCGAAGAGGCTCGAGCAGACAAAGCAAGGTCAACTGGCTGGCAAAGGCTCCGCAGCCACAGTGGACGCATGCACCGGCAGCAGCGGGTTGCGCAGCCAGCGCTCCACCAGCGGCCACACCTGCACCTGCGCGGCCTTGCTCACCAGCATGTCGACGTGCCCAAAGGCGTCGAAACCTTCTTCACGACCCAGCCGCAGGAATTGCTTGCGCGCGCCACCCAACTGCTCGAACAGCTTTCGACAAGCCCACACTGGGTCCTGGAAGTCCCCTGCACCGGCCACTGCCAACAGCGGTACGTCCACTTCAGCCAGCCCTGCCCACCAATCGTTCTGCTTGTCGCCAAAGCGCCCGAACAGGCCATGCCAGCGCATGCTTTCCAGGGCCAGCCCAATCGGTTCGTCCTCGGGCCCACGCTTGAAGCGCGGGCCCGAAATCTGCCCCCACCGCTTGAGTACCAGCTTCGCGCCCCAGGCCAGCGGCGGCACTTTCAACGGCCAGTACACACGGCTGATCTGGGTGCCGAACAGCGCCACACTGGCGACTTGCCCCGGCTCCAGGAAACCGCCACCCAGCGCTGCCGCCAATGTCGTCCCACCCAACGAATGGCCCACCCAGTGCGGCGCCTGGCCCGATTGCTCGCGCACGAAGGCGTTGATCAGCGGCAAGTCATCACGGGCGTAGGCAGCGACACTGTTGTGCTTCCAGGCAAGGTTGCGCGGCGACAGACCGTGGCCACGCATTTCCGGGATCCATACATCGAAACCGGCGCGCGCCAAATAGGCACCCAGGCCTACGCCTTTGGGCGAATACCAGAAGCGCCGGTTGGAAAAGCTGCCGTGCAGAAGAATGACCGGCACGCCCTGGGCCTCGCCCTGGTCGGCCAGCCCCAGTCGGGTCACGGCCAGCTCGACGCTGGGGTCAGGGCCGTTGCCGGCCTTGATCCGGTACACGTCTTCGCTGAGGTCGCCGCGGCGCTCGGCACTGAGCAAGGCCACGGGAAATAGAGTGCTGCTGCTTTGCATAAGGTTGCTTGGTGCACAAAAAAGGGCGGGATCCATTGCTGGAGCTCGCCCTGGAAAAAACCAGGCGGGGGTACGCCAGACGTCCCCCCGCGTTGTATTGCGTCAGGCCGCGCCTTGGCCTTCGGCCAGGAAGAACCAGGTTTCGAGCACCGAGTCCGGGTTCAGCGACACGCTTTCGATGCCTTGTTCCATCAGCCACTTGGCCAGGTCCGGGTGGTCCGACGGGCCCTGGCCGCAGATGCCGATGTACTTGCCGGCCTTGTTGCACGCGGCAATGGCGTTGGCCAGCAGCTTCTTCACCGCAGGGTTACGCTCGTCGAACAGGTGGGCGATGATCCCGGAGTCACGGTCCAGGCCCAGGGTCAGCTGGGTCAGGTCGTTGGAGCCGATCGAGAAGCCGTCGAAGTACTCAAGGAACTCTTCGGCCAGAATGGCGTTGGACGGCAGTTCGCACATCATGATCACGCGCAGACCGTTGTCGCCACGCGCCAGGCCGTTTTCGGCAAGCAGATCGACGACCTGGCTGGCTTCGCCCAGGGTGCGCACGAACGGCACCATGATCTCGACGTTGGTCAGGCCCATCTCGTTGCGCACACGCTTGAGCGCACGGCATTCCAGCTCGAAGCAGTCACGGAACGATTCGCTGATGTAGCGCGATGCACCGCGGAAGCCCAGCATCGGGTTTTCTTCTTCTGGCTCGTACAGCTTGCCGCCGATCAGGTTGGCGTACTCGTTGGACTTGAAGTCCGACAGGCGCACGATGACCTTTTTCGGGTAGAAGGCCGCCGCCAGGGTGCTGATACCCTCGACCAGCTTCTCGACATAGAAGCCAACCGGGTCGTTGTAGCCGGCAATGCGCTTGTCGACGCTGTCTTTCAGGTCGGCTGGCAGGCCCGCGTAGTTCAGCAGTGCCTTGGGGTGCACGCCGATCATGCGGTTGATGATGAATTCCAGGCGCGCCAGGCCTACACCGGCGTTCGGCAGCTGGGCGAAATCGAAGGCGCGGTCCGGGTTGCCGACGTTCATCATGATCTTGAACGGCAGCTCGGGCATGGCATCGACCGAGTTCTGCTTGATGTCGAAGCCCAGCTCACCTTCGAAGATGAAGCCGGTGTCGCCTTCGGCGCAGGAAACGGTCACGCCCTGGCCGTCTTTCAGCACCTGGGTAGCGTTGCCGCAACCGACAACCGCCGGGATGCCCAGCTCACGGGCAATGATCGCCGCGTGGCAGGTACGCCCGCCGCGGTTGGTGACGATGGCACTGGCGCGCTTCATCACCGGTTCCCAGTCAGGGTCGGTCATGTCGGAAACCAGTACGTCGCCCGGCTGGACCTTGTCCATTTCCGATACGTCGTTGATGACGCGAACCTTGCCGGCGCCGATGCGCTGGCCGATGGCACGGCCTTCCACCAGCACGGTGCCCTTTTCCTTCAGCAGGTAGCGTTCCATGACATTGGCGCTGGAACGGCTCTTCACCGTCTCAGGGCGGGCCTGGACGATGTACAGCTTGCCGTCGTCACCGTCCTTGGCCCACTCGATGTCCATCGGGCGCTGGTAGTGCTGCTCAATGATCATGGCCTGCTTGGCCAGTTCGCTGACCTCGGCATCGGTCAGGCAGAAGCGTGCGCGCTCGGCGCGGTCGACTTCGACGGTCTTGACCGAGCGACCGGCCTTGGCTTCGTCGCCATAGACCATCTTGATCGCCTTGCTGCCCAGGTTGCGGCGCAGGATGGCCGGGCGACCGGCCTGCAAGGTGTTCTTGTGCACATAGAATTCGTCAGGGTTGACCGCACCCTGTACCACGGTTTCGCCCAGGCCATAGGCGCCGGTGATGAACACCACGTCACGGAAGCCCGACTCGGTGTCGAGGGTGAACATGACGCCGGCGGTGCCGGTTTCGGAGCGGACCATGCGCTGCACGCCGGCGGACAGGGCGACCAGCTTGTGGTCGAAGCCCTGGTGCACGCGGTAGGCGATGGCGCGGTCGTTGAACAGCGAGGCGAACACTTCCTTGGCCGCGCGGATCACGTTGTCGACGCCACGGATGTTGAGGAAGGTTTCCTGCTGGCCGGCGAACGAGGCGTCCGGCAGGTCTTCGGCGGTCGCCGAGGAACGCACGGCCACGGCCATATTATCGTTGCCGGCAGCCATCGCAGCGAACGCGGTTCGGATTTCCGAATCCAGGCGTGGCGGGAATTCGGCTTCCATGACCCACTGGCGGATTTGCGCGCCAGTCTTGGTCAGGGCATTGATGTCATCCACGTCGAGGGCATCGAGCGCGGCATGAATCTTGTCATTCAGACCACTCTGTTCGAGAAAATCGCGGTACGCCTGCGCCGTAGTGGCAAAGCCGCCCGGCACCGATACACCAGCACCGGCAAGGTTGCTGATCATCTCGCCCAGGGATGCGTTCTTGCCCCCCACATGCTCCACATCATGGACGCCGAGCTTATCGAGGGAAACTACGTACTCTACCAAGGTGATCTCTCCACTAACTGTGTTGGAAAAGCTCAAAAGGCGCCCGCCTGTCTTCGGTGACTTGGCCGGGCGTTTGTGGCCTGTACCTGGAAAATAGGGTCTGCAATTGTGGCAGAATGCCGAACAGCCGCATTCGGCAAACCGAACCTATCATATCCAAGAATCGTCATCAGCTTAAGGCCCAGATCGCAAATGAAACGAACCGCGTTCTTCATCTCCGACGGCACCGGTATCACTGCCGAAACCCTGGGCCAGAGTCTGCTCGCGCAATTCGAGAGCATACCGTTCAACAAATTCACTCGCCCCTACATCGATTCGCCAGACAAGGCGCGGACCATGGTCCAGCAAATCAACGCCGCGGCCGAGCGTGACGGGGTGCGCCCGATCATCTTCGACACCATCGTCAACCAGGACATCCGCGAAATCCTGGCGACGTCGAACGGCTTCATGATCGACATCTTTTCTTCGTTTTTATCCCCGCTCGAGCAAGAATTGACCGCCCATTCGTCGTATTCCGTGGGCAAATCGCACTCGATCGGCGGCAATTCCAACTACATGGAACGCATTGAGGCGGTCAACTTTGCCCTCGATAACGATGACGGCGCACGTACCCACTACTACGACAAGGCCGACCTGATCCTGGTGGGCGTGTCGCGCTGCGGCAAGACCCCTACCTGCCTGTACATGGCCATGCAGTTCGGCATCCGTGCTGCCAACTACCCGCTGACCGAAGACGACATGGAGCGCCTGCAGTTGCCGGCAGTGCTGAAAAAGCACCACAACAAACTGTTCGGGCTGACCATCGACCCCGACCGACTGACCGCCATTCGCCACGAGCGCAAGCCCAACAGCCGTTATTCCAGCTTTGCCCAGTGCGAGTTCGAAGTGCGCGAGGTGGAGAGCCTGTTCCGCCGGGAGAACATCCCCAACATCAACTCCACACATTTTTCGGTGGAAGAAATTTCCGCCAAGATCCTGGTCGAGAAAGGTGTGGAGCGGCGGTTCAAGTAAGCCTGTACCGGCCTCTTCGCGGGGCAAGCCCGCTCCCACAGGTGCTCCATTGCCTTCAGGTTCAGTAGAGCACCTGTGGGAGCGGGCTTGCCCCGCGAAGAGGCCACTACAGACAAAAGAAAAGCCCCGGCATCACTGCCGGGGCTTTGTTTTAACGCACCACAAGGCTCAGGACGGTACCACCGCCGCCTGCCCGCTCATGGCCAGGTCGACCAGCTCGCGGTTGGCGACCGCGTACATCGCGTAGTCGGTACCGGTGGCATTGCGCAGGTCGTCCAGCATGGCGCGCCAGCGCTCTACCATCACCCGATGCTGCTCTGCCCAAAGGGCCACACGGGCATCCATGTCCTCTGGGGCATCGGCCATCTGCAGTACCGAGATGGTGATGGCCCGCTGCTGCAGGTCGATATCATCACGGAACGCTTCGCGAGCCAGTGCCTGCCAGTTGTTTTCCACCGGCAGGTTACTGATTTCCTGCAAGTACCAGGTCAGATCCAGCGCGCTGCCCACGGCGAAGAACGCCTTGGCCACCTGCGCCGGGTCATGCCCGGTGACGTCGGCCGCCTCGATGATCGGCAGCAGGGTATACAGGTGACTGGTGCCGGCCACCATGCGCGCCAGCAACTCCGGTACACCAGCCTCGACGAAGCCTTGGTAGCGCACCATCCAGCGTTCGCGGGTTGGGCCTTCGAGCAGCTCGTCGAGCTTGAGCCCCAGCTGCGCGATCTTCGGCCCGAAGTGCGCCGTGTCACGGCCAGCGTCCTGCTCATTACGGCGGCTGCGCAGGAACCAACGGGTCGCCCGCCGGCCCAGGCGCATCAGCTCGTCCATCAGGGTCAGCTGGATTTCCGCCGGCACCTGGTAGTCGAGCGCCTCGATCTGACGGAACCAGTGCGGCAGGTGGAAGATGTCACGCACGATCACGTAGGCCCCGGCCACATTGGCCGGGCTCATGCCAGTCGACTCTTTCAGGCGCTGGACAAAGGTGATACCCATGTTGTTGACCAGGTCGTTGGCGATCTGGGTGCTGACGATTTCGCGCTTCAGGCGGTGACGGCGCATGGCCTCGGCAAACTTGTTGACCAGCGACGGCGGGAAGGCGGTTTCCATGTCGCGGGTCAGGTAGTCGTCGTCCGGTACCAGCGACTTCAGCAATTGCTCCTTGAGGTCGATCTTGCTGTACGAGATCAGCACCGACAGCTCGGCGCGGGTCAGCCCCTGGCCGGCAGCCAGGCGTTCGGCAAGCTGCTCTTCCGACGGCAGGAACTCGATGGCGCGGTCGAGCTTGCCACGCGCTTCAAGGTCGGCCATCAGGCGCTTGTACTCGGCAATCCGCTCACGGGCGCGGCGGGCGGCCAGTGACAGCGCCTGGGTCTGCTTGTAGTTGTTGCCCAGCACCAGGGCGCCCACTTCGTCGGTCATGCTGCCGAGCAGCTGGTTGCGCTGCTTCTCGGTCATGTCGCCACCCTGCACCACTTCGTTGAGCAGGATTTTGATATTGACCTCGTGGTCGGAGCAGTCCACGCCCCCGGCGTTGTCGATGAAGTCGGTGTTGGTGGCGCCGCCGTTCAGGCCGAACTCGACCCGACCGAGCTGGGTCATGCCCAGGTTGCCGCCCTCACCCACCACCTTGCAGCGCAGTTCGTTGCCGTTGACCCGCAACGCATCGTTGGCCTTGTCGCCGACATCGGCGTGGCTCTCCGTACTGGCCTTGACATAGGTCCCGATGCCACCGTTCCACAGCAGGTCTACCGGGGCCTTGAGCAGCGCATTGAGCAGCTCGGTCGGGGTCAAACGGTCGGCTTCGATGGCGAAGCGCTCTTTCATCTGCGGGCTGATGGCAATGCTCTTGGCACTGCGCGGGAAGATCCCGCCGCCTTCGGACATGATGCTGGTGTCGTAGTCGCTCCAGGCCGAGCGCGGCAAGTCGAACAGGCGCTTGCGTTCAGCGAAGCTGGAAGCGGGCTCCGGGTTGGGGTCGATGAAGATATGCAGGTGGTTGAACGCTGCCACCAGTTGCAGCTTGTCGGACATCAGCAGGCCGTTGCCGAACACGTCGCCCGCCATGTCGCCCACGCCAATGACGGTGATCGGGTCCTCCTGCACGTTGATGCCGCGTTCGCGGAAGTGGCGTTGCACGCCGACCCAGGCGCCGCGCGCGGTGATGCCCATCTTCTTGTGGTCGTAACCGGCCGAACCGCCGGAGGCAAAAGCATCGCCCAGCCAGAAACCGTAGTCGATGGCGATGCCGTTGGCGATGTCGGAGAAGGTCGCAGTACCTTTGTCGGCCGCTACCACCAGGTACGGGTCGTCATCGTCATGGCGCACCACGTTGGCTGGCGGCACCACGCCACCGTCCTTCAGGTTGTCGGTGATATCGAGCAGGCCGGAAATGAAGATGCGATAGCACGCCACGCCTTCAGCGGCGATCTCGTCACGGCTGCCACCCAACGGCAGACGACGCGGCAGGAAACCACCCTTGGCGCCGACCGGCACGATGACCGAGTTCTTCACCTGCTGGGCTTTCACCAGTCCCAGCACTTCGGTACGGAAGTCCTCTTCGCGGTCGGACCAGCGCAGGCCACCACGGGCAACGTTGCCAAAGCGCAGGTGCACGCCTTCGACCCGTGGCGAATAGACGAAAATCTCGAACTTGGGAACCGGCTTGGGCAGCTCGGGGATCAGCTTGGGGTTGAACTTGAAGCTGAAGTACGACTTGTTCTGGCCATTGGCATCCGGCTGGTAGAAGTTGGTGCGCAGGGTGGCCTTGATCAGGTCCAGGTAGCGGCGCAGGATGCGGTCTTCGTTGAGCACCTGCACGTCGTCCAGGGCGCTGAGGATGGCCTGTTCCAGGCGCAGTTGCTTGTCGTCCAGGTCGTCCTGGGTAAGCTTGCGCGCCAGGTAGAAGCGGGTCTTGAACAACCGGGTCAGCTCACGGGCAATGCCGGTGTGGTTGTTCAGGGTGCTGGCGATATAGCCCAGGTCGAAGCCCAGACGGATCTGTTTCAGGTAGCGCGCGTAGGCACGCAGCAGGGCCACGTCGCGCCACGGCAGGCCGGCGGTGAGCACCAGGCGGTTGAAAGCGTCGTTCTCGGCATCCCCACGGACAATGTGGATGAAGGCGTCCTGCAGGGTGTCGTTGAGCTGCTGGATATCCAGGCTCAGGCCTTCGCTGTAGGTGAACGCAAAGTCGTGGATCCAGTACTCGCGGCCATTGGCATGGCGCAGGCGGTACGGGAACTCGCCCAGCACACGCAGGCCGAGGTTTTCCAGGATCGGCAGCACGTCAGACAACGCCAGCGGAGTGTCGGCGTGGTACAGCTTGCAGTGCAGGATGCGCTCGCCCACCTGGGTCAGCGGCTGGTAGAAGCTCATCGCCAGCGGTTTGCTTTCCGACAGGTTCACCACGTGCTGCAGGTCGACCACCGCCGAGTGGGCGGCAAAGCGCTCGCGGTAGCCGGCCGGGAAGCCCTTGGGGAAATCGGCGAGGATGTTGGTGCCCTGCGCTTCACCGAAGTTCTCGACCACCAGCGTCGAGTAATCGTCTTGCCACGAGCGGCAGGCCTGGATCACTTCACGTTCCAGCTGCTGCGGGTCGATGTCGATGCGGTTTTTCGGGTCGACCCGCAAAATCAGCTGCACACGGGCCAGCACCGACTCAGAGAAGAAAGTCCAGAACTCGCAGTCGCTGGCCTTCAGGCGCTCCATCAGTACGTGCTGGATCTTCTGCCGCACTTCGGTGGAGTAGATTTCCCGCGGCACGTACGCCAGGCAGTAGCAGAAGCGGCCGTACGGGTCCTTGCGCAGGAACACGCGGATCTTGTTGCGTTCCTGGATCTGCACAATCGCCATGACCGTGGTGAACAGCTCGTCGATCGGGGTCTGGAACAGGTCGTCACGTGGCAGGACTTCCAGCACCTGGGCCAGCTCTTTGCCCAAGTGGGCCTTGGGGTCGAAGCCCGAGCGGCGCTCGACTTCGGCCACCTTCACGCGGATATACGGAATGGCATGCACGCTTTCGCCGTACACCGACGAGGTGTACAAGCCCATGAAGCGATGTTCCTTGATGACCTTGCCGTCGGCGTCCAGCTGGCGGATCGACACGTAGTCCGGGTAGGCCGGGCGGTGCACACGGCTCGGTAACGCAGCCTTGGCGAACGACAGCAGCAGCGGCTCGTTGAGGTAGGCCACGGCGTAGTCTTCGATGCGCAGCTCTTCTGCGGTCAGGCCCACGCGCAGACGGCGCGGCAGGCCGAGGAACGACTGCTCGTCGTAGACCATCTGGCCGCCACCGGCGTCGCCCTTGACGGTGAATTCTTCATAGCCCAGGAAGGTGAAATGGTTGTCCAGCAGCCACTCGAGGAAGGCCTTCACCTCACCCTTTTCGTGTTGCGCCGGGCCGAAGGCTGTCTGTTCCACTTGCGCCACCACTTCGCGCAGCTTGGCCTTCATCGGTTCGAAGTCGGCGACCGCCACGCGCACCTCGGCCAGCACCTGCTCGATCTCGCGGGTCAGCACGGTAAGTTCCGCGGCGTTGGCGCAGCGGTCGATCTCCAGGTACATCAGCGACTCGTGCTGTACCCCCTCGCCCTGGCTGCCCTTGGGCAGCAGTTCCAGCAGCTCCCCCTTGGCACCACGGCGCACACTGAGCACGGTGGTCTGCAGGGTATGGATGCTGTAGCCACGGCGGTTGAGCTCGGTGCGTACCGAGTCGACCAGGAACGGCAGGTCATGGTGCAGCACTTCGACCACGGTGTGGGTCGATTGCCAGCCGTTGCGTTCGTAATCGGGGTTGTACACCCGTACTTGCGGGTATTCGGGGTCGAAGCGTTCGATGATGCGCCAGGCTGACAGGGTGCAGCCGGCCAGGTCGGAAAGCCTGCGCTGGGTGAGTTCGTCCAGAGAGATGATGCCGAAGAACTGTTCGGCGAACAGCGCCACTTGTGGCAGGGACTGTTCGCTGATGTGCTGCGCCAGGGCCGCTTGCAGTTGGTGCTGGAAGTCGGCTTTGCTGGCTGCGGTGAAGAACGCCATCTGTGGTACTCCGCTTGGGCTTTGTAATAGTTGAAGCGTCGCTGCGTGCGCCATCTACGGGTCAACAATAGCCAACCCGTGGCAAGGCGGACGGTAAAAACCAGACGTTGACGTGCGCAGGCACGCCCAGGGCTCGCCGAAGCTTAACGACTGAGCGGTCATCAAGGCTTGCAGCGCTGCGACAATTTCGGTCAAGGGGGGGTAACTTTACGTTTATGCATGTAGCCAAGACTGTCAGAATTCCCTTCCGTTTCCTTTGATCCGAGCCTGCTCATGCAAATCGACACCGCCCTGCTGTTCGCCACCCCTTGCGACGATGAGGAAGACAACATGGCGACCCTGTGCTGCCACAGCGACAAGGGTCAGATGTTTCTGCTTACCCGCTACCCGGACGAAGACACCGTCGACCTGACCCTGGATGACGAGCCGTCGACGCTGGACGGGCTGAAAGTGACCCTGAGCGCCAAGCGCCTGCTGATCGAAGTGGCGGCCGGCGACCGCGATGCGCTAAAGGGCGATGAAGTGCTGGAGATCAACCTGACCAGCGATCTGAGTGACATGGATGAGGTGAGGGAAACCCTGGAGAACATCCTGGCCGGTACTGGAACCTTGGTCTGCGAGCTTTGAACCGTGCCCCTGACTAGTGGGAACGCGGTCCCTGTGGGAGCGGCCTAGTGTCGCGATAGGGCCGCGCAGCGGCCCCAGCAATCTATGCATAATGTCGAGATCCTGGGGCCGCTGCGCGGCCCTTTCGCGACGCAAGGCCGCTCCCACAGGGATCGCGCCAGCTTTTAGAAATTGAGCAAGACAGTTGCCCCCACAATGATCAGTCCAGCGCCTGCTGCATCTCTTTGGCCTGCACCCGCAACGCCTCGCAAAACGGCTCCACCGCTGCCGATGCCGGCCGATGGTCCGGGCGTATCAGCATTACCTGATAGGGCACCGAAACCCGTAACCTGCGGATCGGCAGCCCGCCTTGTGCCGCCTCCAGCCCGCTCAGCGGGTTGATGATCGCCACCCCCAGGCCTTGCCTGACCATGGCGCACACCGAAGCGGCACTGGTGGTTTCGATGACCGTGCGGCGGTTAACCCCAGCCGCACGAAAGTGCTGATCCAGACGCTGGCGGTAGGTATCCAGGCTGGCCAGGTTGATGAAATCGACCTCATGGAAATCACTCAGCTCCAGTTCAGCCTTCACCTGCAGCGGGTGATGCTCGGGCAACACGCACACCATGTTGGCACTGAACAGCAATTCACCATACGCGCCGCGCGGTATCTGTTCGACTTCAGTCAGGCCAAGGTCATGCTGCTGGGCAACCAGTGACTCCTCCAGCAAAGGCGACTCCTGCGCCAGAATGCTCACACTGACGCCGCTGTGCTGCTGGTGAAAACGCTGGCAAGCCTTGGGCAACAGGGTTTGCGAGAACAGCGGCAGGCAAGTAATGGCCAGCCGGCCCTGCTCGAAGTTGCGAATGGCCTGGGCAAAACGGTCGATCCGCTCCAGCCCGACATAGGCCCGCTCAACCTCCTCGATCAACAGCAACGCCTGGGCCGTGGCCACCAGGCGGCCGCCCTCGCGTTCGAACAGGTTCAGCCCGGTGACTTGCTCCAACCGGGCCAACTCACGGCTGACGGTGGGCTGCGAGGTGAACAACAGACGCGCCGCCCCTGTGACGCTACCGGCTGCCATGATGGCGCGGAATACTTCGATATGGCGGACAGACAGTTTCACGGCAACACCCCCAGATCAACACACCCCATATCAGATATGAATGGCACACTGAAAAAAAGCTATTTTTCTGAATCACTGCTTTTAGCTCATTCTCGTGGTCTTCCTTTAACGAGTAGCGCCACCATGACTGCACCCTTCACCCTCCTGGCCGAGGCGGTTCGCCAGCACGGCTCGCCGCTGTGGGCCTACGATGCCAGCACCATCGCCGCGCGCGTCGCGCAGCTGAAGGTGTTCGACACCGTGCGCTTCGCCCAGAAAGCCAACCCCAACCTGCACGTCCTGCGGCTGATGCGCGCCCACGGCCTGGTGTTGGACGCGGTCTCGCTGGGTGAGATGGAGCGGGCGTTCGCGGCCGGTGCCAGCGTTGAGGGTGATCCGGCCGGCGTGGTGCTGACCTGCGACGCCCTGGACCGTTCCACACTGGAGCGGGTGGTGGCAGAGAAGATAGAAGTCAACGCCGGCTCCATTGACATGCTGCGCCAGCTCGGTGAACGCTCCCCTGGCCACCGCGTGTGGATTCGCATCAATCCGGGCTTCGGCCATGGCCACAGCCGCAAGACCAACACCGGGGGCGAAAACAGCAAGCACGGCATCTGGCACGAAGAGCTGGACGACGCGCTGGCGTGCATCAAGGCCCACGGCCTGCACCTGGTGGGCGTGCACATGCACATTGGCTCCGGGGTCGATTACCAGCACCTGGAACAGGTCGCCCGCTCGATGATCGAGCTGATCGGCCGCCTGGGCGTGGACATCGAGGCGTTTTCCATCGGCGGTGGGCTTTCGACTCCCTATCGCCACACCGACAAGCCCGTCGACCTGCAGCGCTATGCCCAGACCTGGGCGGTGGCACGCAAGGAAATCGAAGCGATGCTGGGCCACCCCGTGCGTATGGAAATCGAGCCAGGGCGCTTCCTGGTGGCCGAGTCGGGCTACCTCGTGGCGGAAGTGCGCGCCGTGAAGCAAGTGGGCCGCAATACCTTCGTCATGATCGACGCCGGCTTCAACGACCTGATGCGCCCGGCGATGTACGGTGCCTACCACGGCATGACCCTGCTCGATGCCAACGGCCAGCCGGTGGACCGCCCACGGCAGCCGACCGTGGTGGCAGGGCCGTTGTGTGAATCGGGTGACGTGTTCACGCAGGATGACCAGGAGCTGACCCCGCAGGACCTGCCCCGGGCACAGGTGGGCGACCTGCTGGTGATTCACGATGCCGGGGCCTACGGCGCGTCGATGTCGTCGAACTACAACAGTCGGCCGCTGCTGCCGGAGTTTCTGATCGAGAACGGCGCACTGCGGATGATTCGCCGACGGCAGACGGTGCAGGACCTGCTAGGCCTGGAGGCGGGTTTCTAGCCAAACACACCCGGCGATTGCGCAACCTCATGCCATGCGGGCTGGAGCATTCAACATTTGGCCGCTGTTACACTGTCAATCGATGAAATTGGCAAGCCAGAGCAAGGGTATGAATCCGACGCGCTACTCCACCGTGGCAAAGGACTTGATGCAAGCGATTGCCAGCGGCCGGTACCCCGTGGGCAGCCTGCTGCCGACCGAGTTCGAGCTGTGCGACCTTTACGGTGTGAGCCGACACACAGTGCGTGCCGCTATCGACCAGTTGCTCACCCAAGGGCTGGTGTCGCGGCGCAAGCGCGTGGGCACGCGGGTAGAGGCCAGCAGCCCGCGCGGCGGCTATTCGCAATCGTTGGCCTGCGTGGCCGACCTGGCGCACCTGGCAGACACTCAGCAGCGTGAAATCCAGAACGTGCGCCATTTTGTCGCCGACCAGAGCGAGGCGGCGAGGCTGGGGTTGGTGCCGGGGGAGCAGTACTTTTGTGTTTCGAGCATCCGCGTCGACCGGCAGCACAATGGCGCGCCGCTGTGCTGGACCGACGTGTATGCACAACGCGACTACACCAAGGTCATCGAGGTGGCCCGCGAGCACCCTGACCAACTGATTGCCGAGTTGATCGAACAACACTATGGCAGGGCGATTTCAGTGGTCGACCAGCAGGTGCGCGCGGTGTTGCTGACAGCGGAAATGGCTCGGGCGCTGAAGGCCGAGGCAGGCTCACCGGGGCTGAAGATCATCCGCCAATACCGCGAGGAAAATGGTGATTTGATGGCGGTCTCAGAGACCGTGCACCCGGATGACCGCTTTACCTTTGTCACCCAGATGCGCCGCGACCGCTCCCCCGCCTGATCAGTCAGGCATGCACAGGTCGTGTAACTTTCAACGTATGAACAAGGCAGTTGCTGCCAGAGCGCCAACTGGGGAAAGCGGTTGCAGGGAGGATCTGCCAGGTCTATAAGCGCTCAACTGAACATGAGGTCAACAGGCATGGCGGACAACACGCGGATGCTCACAGTAGGTGAAGTGGCCAGACGCAGCGGCGTGGCGGTGTCGGCGCTGCACTTCTACGAATCCAAGGGGCTGATCGCCAGCGTCCGTACGGCAGGCAACCAGCGCCGCTTTCCGTCGCTGGTGCTGCGTACGCTGGCGATCATCAAGGTGGCTCAGCGCACGGGTATTGCGCTGGAGGAAATCAAACAGGCCTTCAGCCGCTATGCGCCCAACAGCAAACTCACGGCAGCGCAATGGGGTGAGATGTCCACGGCCTGGCGCGAAGACCTGAATGCCCGCATTCGCACACTGGAAGCACTGCGCGACAGCCTGGACAACTGCATCGGCTGTGGTTGCCTGTCGCTGGAGGACTGCCCCCTACGCAACCCCGAGGATGTGCTGGCCAAGGAAGGCCCCGGGGCGCGGATCCTCGAGAAGAAATCCCGTTAGCCTGCAGAGTTCCACGCGGGCCGTGCAAACCTTGCAGTTTTGAGACAGACAGTTGCATTTACAAAGGCCGCATGCGCCACCCCGTTTGTCCGCCGTACTGATGGCAGAAAGGGTTTTGGAACCATCACCGCCCTTCATCGCCCTAACCCTGTGCTGTTAACCCAAAGCCGATCACAGGAAGGAACAAAGTCATCATGAAACGTGAACAGATCGAAGGCGTTGCTGAAAACCTCGCAGGCAAGGCGCAGAGCGCTGTAGGCCGACTGGTCGAAGATCCGGCGCTGGAGGCCGAAGGCGATGGGCGTCAGGCCGCAGGCCAGCTGACCAAGACATATGGTGACGCGCTGGACACCGTGTCCTCATTCGTCAAGGAAAAGCCCGTCGCCGCACTGGCCATCACCGCCGCCGTCACGCTGATAGTCTCTCGCCTGCTGCGCCGCTGAACAGGGCTGCGCAAGCAGGGCCTGGGCCGGGTGTGGGATCCGGCCCGCGCCATCACCAGATGGCGATATCGTAGGTAAGGTACAGACGATTGCTATCGCGCCCACGGGCGAAATCCGAACGATAGACATAGTTTCGCCATTTCACGCCCAGACCTTTCAGCGGCCCGCCCTGCACCACGTAGGCCAGCTCGGCGTCACGCTCCCACTCCTTGAGGCCCTCGGCGCCTGACCGGCCATTGTCGCCACTGAGGTATCGCGCCATGAAGGTCAAACCCGGTACCCCGGCGGCAGCGAAGTTGTAGGCGTAGCTGGCCATCCAGGTCTTCTCTTCCTCTTCGATGAACTTGCCGATGCCGACGTTGCTGAACGAATAGACCGTTGCCCCACTGATATACGGCAGCCCCGCTTCACCATCGAGCACCTGGTAACCTGCGCCGACGGTATGCCCGGAGTGGGCGTACGACAGTTGGCCACTGAACATGTCGTTGTCGATGCCACCGCCATACGCCGTACCGCTGTCGCGGCTTTTGAAGTAACGCAGGTCGGTGGTCAGCACGCCGCCGCCCAGCGGCAGGTCGTGCACCAGCCCGGCGAAGTCCTGGCGGTAGAAATGCTCGAGCTCGCCATGAAAATAACTCAGGCGCAGTTGCTTGCTGACGGCATAGTCAGCACCGGCGAAGCTGAAGTCGCCAGACGCTGGGCCGCCATACCCGTCCAGGTACAACCCGGTGCTATTGGATGAGTCGCGCTGTTTGAAGCGGTCCAGGTGGCCGGCGGTAAGGGTGAGGTTGTCGATGTCGGTGCTGGTCAGCTGGGTTCCCTGATAAGTCTGCGGCAGCAGGCGTGCATCGTTGTACACCAGTATCGGCGTCTTTGGCAGCAAGGTGCCGTGCTTGACCACGGTGCCGTCCAGGCGGGCTTTGGCCGTGACCCCGGCACTGGCGAACTCATCCGCCGCGCGGCCATCGTCATGCACCGGCAGCAGCCCGGTGCCGCTGCGCCCACGGCCAGAGTCGAGCTTGAAGCCGACCAGGCCCAAGGCGTCGAGACCCAGACCGAGGGTGCCTTGGGTGAAGCCGGACTGGTAATCGAGCAGAAAGCCCTGGGCCCATTCCACCCGTTCGCTTTTGGCAGTGGCGGCAGCGCGGGGGCTCATACCCTGCTCGTCACGGAAATTCTCGTTGAAATACACGTTGCGCAACTGCAGCTTGAGCTTGCTGTCATCGACAAAACCGGAAGCGCCGGCAACAGGCAGCCAGCCGCAAAGCAGGCCACAGGTGGCCCCACGGAACACAGCTCGGGACATGATCGATACTCTATTGTTGTTTTCGAGATCAGCAGGCGTTGCGCCTGCCAGCGCCAGAAGCGGTCAGACGAAGAAGGACAAGGCGCCCGTCAGCAGGGCCAACGCCGTGATCACCAGCGAGGTGAGCACGGCCCATTTGAAGGTGGCTTTCTGGAAATCACCGATATCCCTGTCGACCATTCCCACCAGCAGCAGCGTCGAAGCAACCAGCGGGCTCATGAGGTGAACCGGCTGGCCAAGCACCGAGGCGCGGGCGATCTCTACAGGGTCGATGCCGTAGGCGGCCGCCGCATTGGCCAGGATAGGTACCACGCCAAAATAATAAGCGTCGTTGGACAGCACGAAGGTCAGCGGCATGCTGGTCAGCGCCACCACCAGCGGGAACCAGTGGCTCCATGCTTCCGGAATCCAGTCCACCAGCGTCTGGGCCAATGCATCGACCATCTTGGTGCCCGAGAAAATGCCGGCAAAGATGCCAGCGGCGAACACCAGCAGCACCACGGTCATGGCGTTACCCGAATGGGCCAGAATGCGTTCTTTCTGCACATTCAGCTGCGGGTAGTTGATCATCAGCGCGGCGACGAAACCGATCATGAACAGGATGGCCGCGTGCATCAGCCCCAGCACCAGCGCGGTCATCACCGCGATCACCAGCACCAGATTCACATAGGCCAGGCGCGGGCGCTTGTGCGGGTTGTCGCCAAGGATTTCCTGGATGTAGCAGTTGCCGCCACCGGACTCCAGGGCAATATTGCCGATACGCCGGCGCTCGGCACGGCCCAACAGGTAGGCGGTGAACACGACCCACGCCGCCCCACCAATGACGGTGGGCAACATGGGAATGAAGTACTCGGTCGCATCCAGGCCGAGCGCGGCAATGGCGCGGGTGGCCGGGCCACCCCACGGGCTCATGCCACTCATGATGCTCAAAGACAGCATCGATACGGTCGCCAGGATCATCGGGTTCATGCCGATGCGCTTGTACAGCGGCAGCATGGCAGCGCAGGTAATCATGTAAGTCGTGGTGCCATCACCGTCCAGCGCCACCAGCAGCGACAGCAGGGCGGTGCCGATAGCGATCTTTATCGGGTCGCCATTCACCCGCTTGAGAATCTTGCGGATCAGCGGGTCGAACAGGCCGGCGTCGATCATCAGGCCGAAGAACAGGATGGCGAACAGCAGCAGCGCGGCAGACGGGGCGACCATTTTCAGCCCATCGAGCATCATCTTGCCCAAGTCTGGCGCGAAACCGCCGATAACCGCGAAAACAATCGGCACGATCGTCAGCGCGACGATAGGGGACAGGCGTTTACTCATGATCAGGTAGGTGAAGGTCACCACCATGATCAGGCCGAGAAGTGCGAGCATGGTTTGTTCTCTTGTTTTTATTGTCTATGTGGCCACCTGCAGCACAGACGGCCCCCTACCCCACCCGACAACGCCTGGCGGGGGGCTGTGAAACGCTTGAGGGTGTCAGGGCTCAGCCGTGGCGGTGTGGTTCGGCGACCCAGTCGGCGGTTTCAGCGCCGGGGCTGAGCACCGGTTCGCCATTCAGGCGGCGATGCAGCGTCTGGCGGTCACAGGCGTTTTCCGACAGCGAAACCACCACCGTCGCCACTGCGTTGCTGGCAAGACTCGTCAGCGCACGGGCTTCCGACATGAAGCGGTCGACCCCGATCAACAGGGCCAGGCCGGCCAGGGGAATGTCATGGATCACGGTAAGGGTCGAGGCCAGGGCCACGAAGCCGCTGCCGGTGACCCCTGCCGCGCCCTTGGAGGACAGCAGCATGATCGCCAGCATGGTGACCACCTGGCCCAGGCTCAGGTCGATGTTGCAGGCCTGTGCGATGAACACCGCTGCCAACGACAAGTAGATGGCAGTACCGTCGAGGTTGAACGAGTAGCCAGTGGGCAGCACCAGGCCAACCACGCCTTTCTGGCACCCAAGCTTCTCGAGCTTCTCGAGCATTCGCGGCAGCACCGGCTCGGTTGAAGACGTGCCCAGCACCACGAGGAACTCTTCGCGGAAATAGCGCAGCAGCTTCCATAGGCTGAAGCCATGGGCCCGGCAGATGCCACCGAGCACCACCAGCACGAAGAACGCGCAGGCGATGTACAGCGTCCCTACCAGCTTGGCCAGTGAGCCAAGAGAAGTAATGCCGTACTGGCCTACGGTGAATGCCAGCGCGCCGAAAGCACCGACCGGGGCAAAGCGCATCAGGTAGCCGAAGATGCGGAACACCATGGTCGAGGCCGAGTCCAGCACGTCCAGTACCGGCTTGCCCTTTTCGCCCATCGACGAGAGGGCGAAACCGCTGAGTACGGCGATGGACAGGACCGGCAAGACCTCACCCTTGTTGAAGGCCCCTACGAAGGTGTCCGGGATGATGTGCATGAAGAACTCCACCACACTCAGCTTGGCAGCCGACGCGGTGTACTGGCTCAGGCCTGCCGTGCTCAGGGTGGCGGGATCGATGTTCATGCCGGCACCTGGCTTGAACAGGTAAACCGCCGCCAGCCCGATCACCAGGCTGACCACCGTCAGGCCCAGGAACAGCAGCAGGGTCTTGCTCATCAAGCGCCCCAGGGACCGCTTGTCGGTCATGCCGGCGATGCCGGTGACGATGGTGCAGAACACCACCGGCGCGATCATCATCTTGATCAGCTTGATGAACGCATCACCCAGCGGCTTTAGGGCCACGGCCTGTTGCGCCCAGAAATGTCCGACCACCACGCCCAGCAGGACGGCGCAGAGAATCTGGAAATACAGCGATTTGGCGAGTCTCATGAGGCATCACCCATTGTTGAAATTGTGCGGATGCGCTTGTGGTGAATGTGCAGGTCTGGATCAGCCCCTGGAGCTACCCGGCCAACCTGCGGAATGTAGGGACGTAGACGAACCCTGAGAAGAGCCGCCGGGCGGTTCGTACCACCGACGCCTGGATCGTGTTGCCATCGACACCGCTGCGGGTCAACGCGATATCGATGCCGCCACTTGGGTGCTCCAGGCGGACCTCAGCCAATTGCTGCGCGCCTTCGCCCAACAGGTCGGCAATCACGGTGCCAGGGCTGACGCAGGCAGTCGCCAGCCCCACGGCGCCAGTGATCGCCAAGGCACGATGGCAGTTGTGCGGCATGAAATAGCGAACCTGCAGCGTGCCGTCGTAGCGAGGCTTGGACACCAGCACTGGCTTGGGGATGACCATGCCACTGACATCGCCCAGGCCCATGGCCTTTCCGGCCTTCAGGCGCAACGTTTCCAGCCGTTTGAGCAGCGCGCTGTTGGCGTCCAGCTGAGCAGGGGTTTCCGCGCCACTGACCCCCAGCTGGCTAGCCTCTACCAGCATCATCGGCATGGCCATATCGATGCAGGTCAGCGCAACGCCATCGATCACGTCCTTGGCCTTGCCAGTGGGGAACAGCTTTCCAGTCTTGCTGCCGACCGCGTCGAGGAAGGTCAGGTGCACCGGGGCGGCAGTACCCGGAACCCCATCGATCGCCGTGCGGCCTTCGTAGCGCACGATACCGCCGGGCGTCTCGACCCGCGAATTGACGAAGGTTCCGGTGTTCAGGTTGCGAATGCGCACCAAGGTCTTGCCGTCCTGACCTTTTACCAACCCCTGTTCGATGGCGAACGGCCCAACAGCACAGAGCATGTTGCCGCAGTTGGGGGCGGTGTCGACCCGGCGCTGAGCGACCATGACCTGCACGAACAGGTAGTCGACGTCGGCATCGGCGTGCAATGACGGGCTGATGATCGCCACCTTGCTGGTCTGTGGGCTGCCGCCACCGATGCCGTCGATTTCCAGCTCATGGCCAGAGCCCATCAGGTTGATCAGCAATTCGTCGCGCTCGACCACATTGGCAGGCAGGTCCCAGGCGTGGAAAAACGGCCCTTTGGAGGTACCGCCGCGCATGAGTACGCAAGGAATTCGTTGCATGATTTCGCACTCTTGTTGATCAATGGACATCATTGATGCTGTGAGCAAAAGAGTGACAGGGATGGATAAATCAATCCAATGCAAATATCGTAGCTATTATTCCGATTAGCACATGAATAAAGCGCAAGATTGCCAGCGGGTTTTTTATGGAATATGAGCTGCAAGACATCAGATCTTTCGTCAAAATCGCCGAACTTGGCAGTTTTCATGAGGCCGCCGAAGCGCTTCACCTGTCCCAGCCAGCGCTGAGCCGGCGGATCAAGAAACTGGAGGAAGGCCTGGGCACGTCGCTTCTGGAACGCACCACTCGCCGGGTCAGCCTGACCAGCGTGGGCCGCGACTTCCTGCCCAAGGCCAGGCGCCTGCTGGATGATTTTGAAGACTCGATCCTCAGCATTCGCGAACTGGCCGAGCGCCAGACCGGTCAGGTTACCCTCGCCTGCATCCCTACCGCAGCGTTCTACTTCCTGCCGTCGGTGATCCGCGACTACAACGAGCAATACCCGAAAATCCGCATTCGCCTGCTGGACCTAAGCGCCAACGACGGGCTCGAAGCCGTGCTGCGTGGCGAGGCCGACTTCGGCATCAACATGATGAGCGGCCAGCACCCGGACATCGAGTTTGTCTCGCTGGTGCAAGAGCACTTCGTGCTGGCCTGCAGGCGCGACCACCCTCTGGCGAACCGCGCCTCCGTTACCTGGACAGAGCTGGCTGATTACCGCCTGATCGGCGTCGGCCGCCTGAGTGGCAACCGCATGCTGCTGGACCATGCGTTGTCCGGGCTCAACCTGCGGCCAAAATGGTTCTACGAAGTGCAACACTTGTCCACGTCGCTGGGCATGGTCGAGGCCGGGCTGGGTGTGTCGGCCATGCCCAGCCTGGCCATGCCCGACGCGGACCACCCGACGTTGGTCAGCGTGCCGCTGATCGAACCGCAGGTTAGCCGTACGCTGGGGTTGGTGTACCGACGCGGCGCATCGCTGTCGCCTGCCGCGGAGAAATTCGTTTCGATTTTGCTGCAACAGTGGCCCAACCGTTGAGTCGCCGCTGCGCAGGCAGGTGAGGTCAGGCGTTCTTGCCCAGTACGAAGCGGTCAAAATGCTCGATGTGCTCATCCAGGTTGTCTTCGAGCATCATCCGGTACTGCTCGCAGAAGTACTTCAGAATCTCCTCCCTGGCTGCCGCCAGCTCCGCGCCCGACTTGAAGCTGCGGGCGCTCATCCAGGCACTGAAGCGCGTGGCGCCGAAGGTCAGCGAGGCACTTACCTTGCCCAGGTCTTCGAATTTTTCAATCTGCTGGTTGGCCAGGTCGATGTGCGCATCGGCACGGTCATAGAAGGCCTGATCGGTAGCTTGAGTCATTGCGGTTCACCTTGTAACGGAAGCCCAAGCCTTGCATGGCGGCGCGCTTACGTGCAAGGCTGAAAAAGGATTACCCATGACGAAAAGGAAACGAAGCACCTTATGCTTGGAATCACACGTATCCATCGCTATTTGCGCCCACTGCCTGCAAAACCGACTGCAGCCAGTGGGCGTGACCTCAAGGCCAAACGTGCCGCCCGCCTCACCTCGAAGCTTGCAAACCTGCTCTGCACCCCCCGCTCCGCACCGCCTTACCTCTGCATCACCCCTGAGCGCCCCCCTGTCGACCGTGTGCCCCCTACCTGACTGCCATCGCTGCAGCTCACACACCGTACTCGCCTGTAACAGGCGGGAAGTCTGACGCAACCACAAGGGGCAACACCTGATGCTTTTCTTTCACGGTAAACGAATTTTCAGCGCCATCTTCGATATGGATGGCACCCTCTTCGACACCGAGCGCTTGCGCTTCAAGACACTGAAGCAAGCCTCGCTGGAAATCTTCGGCAAGGCGTTGAGCGAGGACACATTGATCGGCTCGCTGGGTCTGAGCGCGATCAAGGCCGAAGCCCTGGCCAAGGCACATAACGGTGAAGATTTCCCCTACGCCGAAATCCGCAAACGCGCGGATGAGCTTGAGCTGGAGTACGTGCGCAATAACGGCGTACCGATCAAGGCCGGCCTGCTGGAGGTACTGGAACGCCTGCGCAAGTCGGGTTTGACCATGGCTGTCGCCACGTCCAGCCGCCGTGCCATTGCCGAGGAATACCTGATCAACGCCAACGTGCTGAAGTACTTCGACATCACCGTTTGTGGCGATGAAGTCAGCCAAGGCAAACCTCATCCCGAGATTTTCCTCAAAGCCGCCCGCGCGCTCAATTGCGAACCTGATCAGTGCTTCATGGTCGAGGATTCCGAGAACGGCATGCTTTCAGCCATCCGTGCCGAAGGCCAGGCGATCCTGATCGAAGACATCAAGCCGCCCGCTGCCGAGATCAAGGCAGGTGCGCTCAAGGCCTATCGCAGCATGCATGAGTTTCTCGCCGACCTGAGCGAGTGCGTACCCGACCTGGGCATGCCAGCGTTGAGCGAGCCGTTTACGGCTTCGTTGAACCAGTTCAGCGTGGGTATCCATGGTTTCGGCGCCATCGGCGGTGGCTACCTGACACAGGTGTTCTCCCATTGGGATGGCTACACCCGGCCCCGTGAAATCATCGCTGCGACCCGCTCGCGCATGCTGCGTGAAAGCGTCAATGCCTTCGGCCGCTACAGCGTGCGCTACGGGGCCACTTCGTTCGACCAGACCATCGACAATGTACGCATGATCGACATGGACGATGACGACGCCGTCATCGGCATGTACACCACTGCCGAAATCATCGGCCTGAGCCTGCCCGAGCAGGCCATCCGCAACCAGGCGAAGGTGATTGCCAAGGGGCTGCTGCAACGTTTCGAACGACGTGGCCGTGAGTTGACGCTGCTGATCGTGCTGAACAAGGTAGGCGGCGCCGCGTTCGTGCGCCGGCATGTGCAAGCGGAGCTGGCATTGCTGTGCCCGCCCGCGATTGGCAAGCAAGTGCTGGAAAAGACCCATTTCGCCGAAACGGTGGTCAGCCGCATCGTCTCCAAGCTCAGCAGCGACGCGTTGGTGCGCCAGTTGCGCATCAAGTCGCAGATGTTCCAGAACAGTCTGGAAGACGAGCCGGCAATCGCCACCAAGGCATCCACGCCAGTGCCTGAGTATGAACGACTGATCGGCCGCTTCAGGCCCTTCGCCCAGCCCAGCAGCGCAATGAGCCAGCTGCACCTGATCCTGTTCAACAGCGAACCCGACATGCCGCTGTATGCCGAGCACGGCAGCGAACTGCTCGAACGCCTGCGCCAGGTAAAGACGGTGCCTGACATCAACCAGATCCAGGTCATCAAGAACCGCCTGTGGAACGGCCCCCATGCCATCGTTGCCTGGTATGCCAGCCTGCTGGGCCATGACTCGGTGGGCCAGGGTATGGGTGATGCACGCGTCAGCGAACTGGCCGAACGCCTGATTCGCCAGGAAGTCGGGCCCACCCTGGTGGCGGAGCACCCACAGATGGCGGAGGTGGTCAGCCGTTTTGGCGACACCTTCCTGGAACGCTGTGCAACCTCGTTCAAAGACCCTTGTGCCCGGGTGGGGCGCGACCCCTTGCGCAAGCTTCAGCGCAACGAGCGCATCCTCAGCAGTATCGACCTTGCCCGCAAGCATGGTATCGAAACCCCAGCGCTGGCGTTTGGCGCGGCCCTGGCCATTCACCATGCGTTGCGCTGCAAAGACAGCAAAGACCAGGAAGCCCAGGCGATCCGACAGGTTTATCGGGATAACCGCGACAGCGTCGAGGCCGTGCTTACCCAAGACAGTGACTGCAATGGGAAACGTTTTCCAGGGCTGGACCCGATCAGGGATGCGCAACTGATTACCGCCATTTCAGATGCATTCCGGCAATACCTGCAAAGGCATATGGCGACCCGGCGGGACGACCTTTGCATAGGCGCTTAAGGTCTCCACAGGCCTGAAACCAGCGCAGTGAATGGCACCGGCGCCGCCGGTGCTCGCGGGGTGCCTGCCGGCGTTCGGCTGGAATGACACAATGCTGATGGTGTAGCCGATCATGCCGCGAATTACAGGTGTAGACATGACCAGGCACCTTTGCCGTTGTTGAGGAAAGCGCCGCCATGTGTTCGCCGCAACAATTTCAGCGCCTGTGAGATCGAGCGCCGCCCGCGCGGCGCTTCGCGGGGCAAGCCCGCTCCCACATTTGTTTCGGGCCAATTAATTCTGTGGGTTTTTCGCGCGAACGCCTTGGCGTACACCTCGATATCGCGTCGTACAAACAAGGCGGTCGCGCGCGTCAGGCACAGGTAATACTGGCCCGAAACAAATGGGGGAGACCAGTCCTTGTAGGGTTCGACAGGGGTATGGCTGATGCAAGCGTCAAGGCCTCCAGGCGCCTGTCATGAGAGGTTCAGCGTCTGTGAGATCGAGCGGCGCTCGATCTCACAGACGCTGAAGATGCCATGGCGAGCACCTGGCAACCCTGATGCCATTGCCAGAAACCATAAAATCTCCCACATTTGTTTCTGGCCAGTTATGCCTGTGACAGACGCGCGCGACCGCCTTGTTTGTATGACGCGATATCAAGGTGTACGCCAAGGCAAAGGCCACAGGAATGACTGGCCCATAACAAATGGAGCGAGCTTGCTCGCGATGCACCGCGCGAGCGGCGCTTGATTTCGCGTAGAGCGACCGGATCATTCATCAAGCCGGGTTCGCATGCATCACTCGCCCCCCGGCCGCCGGCCGATTGACGAACAGCACGTCCAGCACACTGTTACGTAAACCCTTCACCGCATTCCAGTTTGCCGACGCATGCACATACTTGTCGCGCAACAACTGCTGTTCGTCCTCACTCAACCCCGGCTGCCGGGTTTCGCCCAAGGCAAACGCATGCAATTTGCAGCTGATCGGCAGCAACTCATCTGGTAACCGGTGTTCAGCCTGCCCACCCAACGGCGCAAACGGCACGCCCGCCCGTATCGCCAGCTCGCGCATCACGCTCAGGTACACTCGCGAAAGCTGCCCTGCCACTTCTCGCTCGCGGTACAGCGCCGCATACACCTGCTTTTGCGCCTCACTTGGCCGGCCGCCGGCAATCGGCTCCTCCCAGGTCAACACCCGCGGCCTGGGTTCACCCATTGCGGTATACGCCGAAGCCAGCAAGGTGCTCATCGTGGCATGCACCCGACTCTTACCCGCAGGCAGCCCCGCCGGCACCCGCTGGGACTGTGGCTTGCACAGCAGCACCTGTTCCAGCGTGACCTCCGGGTACCCCCCACCAATATTCGAATGCACACCCGGCACGACAATGTCGTGGCCACTGCCCACCAGCGGGAAGTTGTGCCGCTGCTCATCGCCCGCGACCAGTTGCACCATGTGCCGGGCAATGCCGGCACCCAGGCCCACGCGCAGGCCGCCATGGCGGTTGTCGGCGGGGTCGAAGTCACCCTGTAACGGCGCGATGATCGCTGCCACGGTATCGAACAGCCCGATGAAGTTGATCGTGATGTCACACGCCACTGGTAACAGCCCGCCTGCGTCGTCGTGCAGCAGGTTGGCCAGGTGCCGCGCTGCGGCCGCGCCGCGGCTGAACCCGAACAGGTCGAACTCGACCCGGGCCAGCGATGCCTGCGGGTGCGCCCGGCACCAGCCCCGCAGTTGCCCGGCGATCCCCTGCAGCGCCTCGCCAACCCGGGCTTCAGCGCCGGTGCGCCCGCGCCCGGTGGCCGAGGCATAGACATGATCGGCCTCACCGGCCAAGGTGCCCACGCCCTCCACATAACGTTTCAGGAAGCGCAACGGCCCGCCAGCATCGGGCGAATCCGCCGGATACAGTGCGTGCAACAGGGCCACGTTGCTCAACGCGTCAGGGTTGCTGCCGCCCTGTTCGGCCATCGCCATAGCATTGTGCTGGTTGTTACCGGTGCCGTCGAAAAATAGCCCAAACCGCAAGGTCACGGGCGCAGGGTTTGCCCTGCTGTCGCTGCTCGATTTCATCTTCGTGCCTTCTGCTTGCCGAAAAAGCACAAGCAAGCGCCAGCACGCCGTCAGGTAACATCAGGCAAGGGCCAGGCAGCGGTGGGACATTTCGGACCGGCATGCCCCGATGGGTGGATAAATTTACCCGCTGCCATTGGTCGGCGCCCCCCCGGATGCATTAAAGTATCAACCCTCGCCCGGGCCGCTGCCTTCAGCCGCCGCAGGCCCCATACCAGGAACCGTCACCGATGGAACACCGTGAAGCGCTGACAGCGCTGCGCACCTTTCTTTCTTCCCAGATCCTAGGCCAGGAAAAACTGGTCGAACGGCTGTTGATCGTGCTGCTGGCCGACGGCCACATGCTGGTCGAAGGGGCACCGGGCCTGGCCAAGACCAAAGCCATCAAAGAACTCGCAGAAGGCATCGAAGCGCAGTTCCATCGCATACAGTTCACCCCCGACCTGCTCCCGGCAGACATCACCGGCACCGAAATCTACCGCCCGGAAACCGGCAGCTTCGTGTTCCAGCAGGGGCCGATCTTCCACAACCTGGTGCTGGCCGACGAAATCAACCGGGCCCCGGCCAAGGTCCAGTCGGCGCTGCTCGAAGCCATGGCCGAGCGCCAGGTCAGCGTGGGCCGCAGTACCTACGACCTGTCGCCACTGTTTCTGGTCATGGCCACGCAGAACCCGATCGAGCAGGAAGGCACCTATCCATTGCCCGAAGCCCAGCTCGACCGCTTCCTGATGCACGTCAAAATCGGCTTCCCCGACGCCGCCGTGGAGCGACGCATCCTGGCCCAGGCCCGCGGCGAGGCGCTGGGGGGCGAAGTGAAGCCCGAGCGCCGGGTCAGCCAGCAGGCCATCTTTGCCGCGCGCAAGGAAATCCTTGGCCTGTACATGGCCGACGCGGTGGAGGAATACCTGGTCCAACTGGTGATGGCTACCCGCACCCCAGCCAAGTTCGACGCCGAACTGGCCGACTGGATCGCCTACGGTGCCAGCCCGCGCGGTTCCATTTCGCTGGACCGCTGCGCACGTGCCCACGCCTGGCTGGCCGGGCGCGACTTCGTCAGCCCCGAAGACATCCAGGCCGTGCTGTTCGACGTACTGCGCCACCGCATCATCCTCTCGTTCGAGGCCGAGGCTGCGGGGATAGACCAGGACCGCGTGGTCCAGCGCATCCTCGACGTCGTCGCCGTTGCCTGACCCCATGCCCACTGCGCAGCTGGCCGAACCCGGCATCCGCATCGGCCTTGCCGAGCTGATCGACATGCGCCACCGCGTGCGCGAAATCCAGCTGTTTTCCAAGCCTGGCCAGCGCAGCCCGCTGGTCGGCCTGCACCACTCCAAGCTGCGCGGGCGTGGCGTGGATTTCGACCAGGTGCGCGTCTACCAGGCCGGCGACGACGTGCGCAACATCGACTGGCGCGTCACCGCGCGCACCCAGGAACCGCACACCAAATTGTTCCACGAGGAGCGCGAGCGGCCAATTTTCATTCTTGTCGAGCAAAGCCAGCGCCTGTTCTTCGGTTCGGGGCAGATGTTCAAGTCGGTGCTGGCGGCCCAGGCCGCGGCCCTGTTCGGCTGGGCGGCGCTGGGCCACAACGATCGCATCGGCGGGCTGGTGTTCGGCGACAACGACCCCCACGAAATCAAGCCCCGGCGCAGCAAGCAAAGCCTGCTGCAACTGCTCAACCGCCTGGCCAAGGTCAACCAGTCGCTGCACACCGAAGCCGTCCCCCAGGCCGACAGCCTTGGCCTGGCCCTGCGGCGGGCGCGTGAAGTACTGCGCCCGGGCAGCCTGGCCATTGTCATCTGTGACGAGCGCTCATTGACCGCACAGTGCGAACAGCACCTCGCCATGCTCTCGCGCCATTGCGACTTGCTGCTGTTGCCTGTATCCGACCCGCTCGACCACGCCCTGCCCGCCGCCGGCCTGTTACGCTTTGCCCAGCGCAGCGCGCAGCTGGAACTCGACACCCTGGACGCCAACCTGCGCCATGCCTATCGCAAGCAGGCCGAGGCACGCGTCGAACGCTGGGAGCTGATGGCCCAGAAGCTGCGCGTCGTGCTGATGCCGCTGAGCACGCAAAGCGAAATGATCGAGCAACTGCGCGAGTACCTGAACGCCCAGCGGCCACGGAGCGCGTCATGAACCCACTCGACCAGCTGCACCCGCTGCTCGACCCGGCACCGATCGGCCTGTGGCCACCGGCACCCGGCTGGTGGGCACTGCTGGCCATCTTGCCAGTGCTGGGCTGGGGCCTATGGCGGCTGCGGCGCTGGCGCCCGGGCAAACGCCGTGTCGTACGCGCCGAGCAACCGCTGGACCCTGTGCGTGTCGAGGCCTTGGCCGAGCTGGCCCGCCTGCCACGCCCGTACGATGGCGCGCCTGCCGGTGCCTGGCTGCAACAGATCAACGCCCTGCTCAAGCGCCTGTGCCGCAACCACTACCCGGGCGCCAACAGCCACACCCTTAACGGCCGCCAGTGGCTGGCGTTTCTCGACAACCGCTGCCCGGCCGCCGGACTGACCCGCTGGATGGTGCTGGTCGAAGGCGCCTATAAACCCGAGTGCAAGCTCGACGACAAAGCCATTGCCGGCCTCAGCCAAGCCGTCGAAACCTGGATCCGCAAGCATGTTTGAACTGGCCTGGCCGTGGGTCTTCGCCCTGCTGCCGCTGCCGTGGCTGGCACGCCTGCTGCTGCCCGCCGCCGACAGCGGCGAGCCGGTGCTCAAGGTGGGTTTCCTCAACGAACTGGAAGGCCTGGCCGGGCGCCGGGCGCGGCTCAACCTGCCCACCTGGCGCCAGCAGGCGCCGTTCGTGATCATCTGGCTGTTGCTACTGTGTGCCGCTGCCCGCCCCCAGTGGCTGGGCGAACCGGTGCCGATCGCTGCCAGCGGCCGCGACCTGCTGGTGGCAGTGGATGTGTCCGGGTCGATGGACTTCCCCGACATGCAGTGGCAGAACGAGGACATCAGCCGCCTGGACCTGGTCAAGGCGCTGCTTGGCGACTTTCTGCAGGACCGTGAAGGCGACCGCGTGGGCCTGATCCTGTTCGGCAGCCAGGCCTACCTGCAGGCGCCGCTCACCTTCGATCGGCGCACCGTGCGCACGTTCCTCGACGAGGCGCAAATCGGCATCGCCGGCAAGAACACCGCTATCGGCGACGCCATTGGCCTGGCCGTCAAGCGCCTGCGCCAACGCCCGGCACAGAGCCGGGTGCTGGTACTGATCACTGACGGCGCCAACAACGGCGGGCAGATCCACCCGCTGACCGCCGCCCGCCTGGCAGCCCAGGAAGGCGTGCGCATCTACACCATCGGCATCGGGGCCAACCCCGAAGCCAGTGGCACCCCCGGGCTGCTCGGTCTCAACCCAAGCCTGGACCTGGACGAAGCCGCGCTCAAGGAAATTGCCGACATCACCCACGGTGCCTACTTCCGCGCCCATGACGGCGCCGAACTGGACACCATCGGCGACACCCTCGACCAGCTCGAACCGGTGGCCCAGCAACCAACCCAGGCCCGCACGGCCCGGGCCCTGTACGCCTGGCCACTGGCCCTGGCGCTGCTGCTCAGCGTGCTGCTGGTGGTGGCCGTGCAATGGCCCGACAACCTGCTGCAGCGCCTGATGCGCAAACCGCGCTTCCTGCAGCCGCACCCGGAATGGCGCCAGCGCCTGAAGCGCCTGCGGTTAAGGAGGCGGCGATGATCGACCTGTGGCCACAATGGCTGCGCCCGCTGTGGCTGCTCGCCGTGCCCCTGCTCGGCTGGCTGCTGTACAAGCTGTGGCACCGGCGCAAACGCGCCGGGCGCTGGCAGATGATCCTGCCACCGGCATTCCATGGCGTGCTGCTGGGCGGCGGTAGCGGCAGCACCAGCAAGCTGCCGTGGGTGGCGCTGGGCCTGGCCTGGCTTCTGGTGATCCTGGCGCTGCTCGGGCCCAGCTGGCAGCGCGTGGCAGAAAGCCGCCAGCGCCCGGCCGACCCGCTGGTGATCCTGCTGGAACTGACCCCGCAGATGCTTGCCGAGGACAGCCCACCCAACCGCCTGGAACAGGCCCGGCGCAAAATACTCGACCTGCTGGAACACCGCCGCGACAGCCAGACGGCGCTGGTGGTGTATGCCGGCTCCGCGCACACGGTGGTGCCGCTGTCTGACGACCTGGCCACCACCCGCAACTTGCTCGAGGCCATCGACCCGTCGATCATGCCAAAGCCCGGCCAGCGTGCCGATCTGGCCGTGCAAAAAGGCCTGGCGCTTCTGGCCCAGAGCGGCCTCGGCCAAGGCCGCCTGCTCCTGATAGGCTCGGCGCTCAGCCCCGCCGAGCGCCAGGGCATCGTCCAGGCCCTCGGCCGCCAGGGCCCAAGCCTGTTGATGCTGGGCATCGGCAGCCGCGAAGGCGCCCCGGTGCGCCAGGCCAATGGCGAATACCTTAAAGACGACCAGGGCGGCATCCTCTTGCCTCGCCTGGACAGCGCCAGCCTGAAAGGTTTCATCAGCGGCACTGGCGGGCGCTACCGGCATGCCCGCATTGACGACCTCGACCTGCGTGGCCTGGGCCTGTTCGACAACCCGCGGCACGGGCGCAACGACGGCCAAACCCTGCAACTGGACAGCTGGGCCGACCAAGGCTACTGGCTGCTGCTTCCCCTGTTGCTGCTGGCCGCCTGTGGCGGACGGCGCGGCTGGCTGTTCTGCCTGCCGCTGCTTGTGGCCCTGCCGCAGCCCAGCCAGGCCTTCGAGTTCAACGACCTGTGGCTACGCCCCGACCAGCAAGGCCAGCGCTTGCTGCAACAAAACCGCCCGGCCAGCGCGGCGCGGCACTTCCACGACCCGCAGTGGCGCGGCATGGCGCTGTACCAGGCTGGCGACTACGCCGGTGCCGCCGAGGCCTTTTCCCAAGGCGACACGGCCGCAGCCCACTACAATCGAGGCAATGCCCTGGCCCACAGCGGCGAACTGGAAGCCGCTCTGGACGCCTACGAACAAGCGCTGGAGCGCCAGCCCGACCTGCAAGCGGCACTGGAGAACCAGGCCCTGGTGCAGCAAATGCTGCAACAGCGTGAGGCCAAGGCCGAGGAGCAACCGCCCGGCAACGATGCCCAAGGCACGCCCGGTAGCGAAACCGAAGGCAACAGCAGTTCGGCGAGCAGCCCTGCCCAAGGCACACCCGGCAACGAAGAACAAGCCAGCGCCGAACAGCCTGGCGAAAGCAGCAGCAACAGCCAGGCCACGCCCGGTAACCAGGCTGGGGGGGACGACAGCGTCATCCAGCCGCCACAGCGCCCGGTATCGACCAGCCTCGACGCAGAACAGCGCCAGGCCCTGGAACAATGGCTGCGGGAGATCCCCGACAACCCGGCGGAGCTGCTGCGGCGCAAATTCTGGTATGAACAGCAATTGCATCAGGAAAACCCACAATGAGTCGCCTCGGCGTCTTTCTCCTCACCCTGCTATGGGCTGTTCTGGCCCACGCCGAACCGCTCCTGCAGGCCAGCGTCGACCGTACCCGCCTGGAAGCCGGCGAAAGCCTGGAACTGACCCTGGAAAGCCAGGACGTCACCCAGTTCGGCAAACCCGACCTGCGGGCCCTGGAAGGCGACTTCGAAGTGCGCGGCACGCGCCAGCTGAACAGCCTGCACACCCTCGATGGTGAAACCCGTGCCAGCACTCGCTGGATCATCACCCTGCTACCAAGGCGCAGCGGCAGCCTGCGTATTCCCGAACTGCAACTGGGCCAGTCACACAGCCAGTCCATCGAACTGCAAGTACTGCAGGCCGATGCCAGCCGGCAAGACACCTCTCAAGTGTTCATCGAGGCAGCCCTCGACAGCAGCGACGTCTACGTCCAGGCCCAGGCCGTGCTGACCTTGCGCATCTACCACTCGGTAGCGCTGTATGACGACAGCAGCCTGAGCCCGCTGCAGCTGGAAAACGCCAAGGTCGAGCCACTGGGCGAATCGCGCACCTATGAGAAGGAAATCAACGGCGTACGCCACGGCGTGATTGAAACGCGCTATGCCGTTTACGCCCAGCAAAGCGGCACCCTTGAAATCCCACCGCTGACCTTCACCGCTACCGCTGCGGCCAGCAACGACGAAGCCGCGCAGGCCAACGGCACGGCCCGCGCCGGTCGCCAGGTGCAGGTCAGTTCGCTGCCGTTGCGCCTCAGCGTGCGGCCAATTCCGGCAGCCTGGCCTGCCGGCGTACCGTGGCTGCCAGCCCGCAGCCTGACCCTGGAAGAACATTGGAACCCCGACCCCGGCAGCCAGCCGGTGCAGATTGGCGACTCGCTGACGCGCAATATCACTCTGCGCGCAGAAGGCTTGTCCAGCACCCAGTTGCCACCACTGCCGGCCACTGAGATCACCGGCCTGCGCCGCTACCCCGACCAGCCGCTGCTGCGCAACGAAATCAACGAACGCGGCATGACCGCCAACCGCGAAGAGCGCGAAGCCCTGGTACCGACCCACGCCGGGACCCTGGCCCTGCCGGCCCTGGAAGTGGCCTGGTGGAACACCCGCGAGGACCACCTGGAGCACAGCAGCCTGCCGGCGCGCACGCTGAACGTGCAGGACAACCCGGCGCTGAGCGCCGACACCCCGGTGGGTGACAACAGCAGCGCCAGCACCCTGCTGTGGCCCTGGCAGCTGGCCACACTGGTGTTCGCCCTGACCACCGTGCTGGGCTTTGCCCTGTGGTGGCGCGCCCGTTCGCGGCCGGCGGTGCTGCGCGCCGCGCAGAACGGGCCAAGCCCACGCACCTTGCTGGACGACCTCAAGCGGGCATGCCAGGCAAACGACCCCCAGGCTACGCGCCAGGCGCTGGATGCCTGGGCCCGGCAGCAACCGGAAACCCTGGCCGAGATGGCGGCGCGCTTCGTGCCGTTGTCGGATGCGCTGGATGGGTTGAACGGGGCGTTGTACAGCGAGAGTGGGCAGTATTGGCAGGGGGAGGATTTATGGCGGGCGATTGGTACCATTCCGCCGGCTGAGCAGGTGCTGCTGCCGACGGGTGAGAATGGCAGCTTACCGCCGCTCTATCCCAAGTAAGTGGTTGCCTGTGCGGGCCTCTTCGCGGGCATGCCCGCTCCCACAATGACCGCGTACGCCGAGAACCTTGCGCAGTACCTGTGGGAGCGGGCGTGCCCGCGAACACCGGTGCAGCCGGTGCCACCGTAAGATATTTCTGAACCTGCAACCCAATGCTTCAGAATCAACCCGCTTAGGAATTACCCTACGCGCGCTGCCGAACTATCGCTGCTGTCGGGGAAACACCTCACGGATAACGTTTCCGGGTCGCTTCGGTGACCGGGTGTGAGAACCCGACGATAAGCAAATTCCGTCAGCTTTCATGGCGGCCGCGCGCGGGCAGACCAAGACATGCGCGGCCCCTGTAGGAGCGGCCTTGTGTCGCGAAAGGGGCGCAAAGCGCCCCAGGATCTTCGCATCACCGCAAAATCGCCGGGGCCGCCTTGCGTCCCTTTTGCGACACAAGGCCGCTCCTATAGAGACCTTGATCAGAGAGAGGGCTTCATCAACCTGCGAGCACCGGTTGAACTGGCTGACGGATCAGATGGCCCGCTGCCCCTCGAACGGGTTCCAGCTCTGCTGCCCTTTGGTCTGCTTCAGGTAGTAGGCACGGTTGGTCAGGAAGCTGTACAGAAACGCAAACCCCATGCTGATGCCGTTATCCACCGGGCGCGGGATTTCGCTACCTGTCGCGATCTCGTAGTAGCTCAGAAGAACGCCGATGGCGATCATGATGGCCAGCATGACCAGGTTCTTCTTCCACAGTCCCAGCACGAACCAGTAGATCGGGCCGAAGAAAAAGGCGATGAAGTTGTTGTTGATCAGCAGCTTCTTGCCAAATGGCAAGGCGCGGAAAGCGGCTTTGTAGGGCTCGGAGGTGGGTGCGCCGTACTGATCGAAGAAAGCGAAACGCTCCCGCCATTTTGGCTTGAGGTTATCTGGGGTGGATTGGGTTTGTGGAATGCCTTCCATTGGTGACTCCTGTAATTATCGTCCGTGTGTGTCGAATAGCCATGATCATGGCCGGTTCGGAGGGTAAATCAGCATGCCTTTGAGGGCAAGCTTGATACCTTCCCCAAAGCGAGAACCAAGTCACGGAAAGCTCAGGGTCGAACACAGCCACCTTGATATCAAGCTCCACCAGAGCGGCCTGCCCGTCGATGGATTTTCGGAAGTCGACGGGCTTGGGGTAGAGGTAAATTTTTTCGACTTTGGCGTCCGGTCGCATCATGGTGAAGGGGCTCCTGAGAAATCGGAGCACAGCATCGGGCATCAACAAGCAGCTTTGAATCTGGGGCTCATGGAGCGCTTACGTTTCTCCTAGCAGGCAGGCGAATTCGTCGTATTTGAAGGCAAGCTGATTGCCGTCCGGCAGGCTCAGGCCGACCATGTTGCCATGATCGTCGATGGCGTAGTGTTCGCCACTTGGCGATACACGATGTGTCGGCGTTGTTCACCATGCGTTTTATATCAGTCGGGTGGTCCAACGATGTGGCACAGGTGCAGTCGGATGCCGCTGAGGAACCTCGTACATCTACTATTAGACTAACTATTGAGCTGTCGCTCCACCTCATCATCGGCCGCACTCAATATACCCCCTACGAGATTTGAATCAATCTTCCATAGAGACAACTGGGAATCCCCTGCATATTGCTGACCAGAGGGTATTTCGTAGTAAGACGTATTCACTTTCTCTGTATTCAGCACAGCACACACTGACCGAATAAGTTTTGCACGCTCTTGGTAGCCCCCGTCAAAAATCTCCAATTCTAAAACAGGCTCATGCGCCAGAACCGCTGATTTCAACTGCAGCAACGGGACACCAAGTACACGGTGGAGTTTCACGAGAGTTGAAGCTGAAACCCCAGCTCCCTCAATGATAATTGCAATAACAGACATTATAACTCCTCAGGATAGTTTAGATTGACCGGGCGGCGGCAAAAACTGAGTGCAACACCTGACCTTTCCGGTAGGGTGTTGCCATGTCTTATCACGAACTCAGCGTTGAAGAACGCTCCGATATCCAGGTCAGTCTGCTGCGTGGCATGAGCCAGCGC
>NZ_JAPFCG010000011.1:0-192714 GCF_026240995.1 Pseudomonas sp. DCB_BI
GCGCTGGCTCATGCCACGCAGCAGACTGACCTGGATATCGGAGCGTTCTTCAACGCTGAGTTCGTGATAAGACATGGCAACACCCTACCGGAAAGGTCAGGTGTTGCACTCAGTTTTTGCCGCCGCCGTGCTTTCACCCACCCTACTGTCTGGTATCTGTCGGCCCTGTACTTTTTTTACATCAGCGGAACGCTTGGATTGATGTACTTTCTACCACAAATAGTTAAGCAACTATCAGGTACAGCTTCGGCAACTCAGGTAGGCTTGATCTCTGCAATACCCTACATCGTGGGCGGCGTATTTATGAACGCGTGGGCGAGACGTTCCGATCGCAAAAGTGAGCGCTACGCACATGCGGCGGCCCCATTGCTGTTAGTGATCTTGGCTTACGCAGCGATGATCAGCGGGCAACTTACAAGTACCGTAAGCATGTTGGGAGCACTGATCGTTGCGATCGTTGGAGTTTTTGCATTCAACGGGCCATTCTGGTCTATTCCTAGCCAGTTACTACCGAGAAAAAGTTCTGCAGCCGGAATAGCCATTATCAACTCATGCGGTGGTCTAGGTGGATTCGCCGGCCCATACCTCATGGGTTATTTGTCTAAAATAAGCGGCAGCAACCAACTTGGGCTTTCCATTTTGTGTGGTTTTCTAGTGGCAAGCACCATCATGCTGTTAGCGCTCAAAAAAAACAAACGATTGGGAGGCATCAAATGCGAGTCCATTTCCTAGCTCATATGCCAAGAGCTGGCATCGGCAACATCGAGTATTGGGCGCGTGAGCGAAGCCACACTTTAACTGGCACAAACTTGCACGAACAAATCATTTGGCCCAAACTATCTAGCTTTGACCTATTGGTGGTATTAGGAGGAAACCCAGAGGAATGCGAGGCCTGGCTCCAGGACGAGATCGAATTTATCAAGGAATCCATTCTAGCCGGCAAAAAAGTCCTAGGTATTTGCCTCGGTTCACAACTACTCGCTGAGGCACTAGGAGGGAAGCTGGTTCCTCATACGCACTCTGAATCAGGCTGGTTGCCCGTCTTGCTGAATGACGCTGGAACTCAGAGCAGGCTATTGAAAGGCGTGGCTAATAAAACACCTCTTTATTTTTTTCACCGGAATACCTTCATCCTTCCGGAAACATGTATTCTGCTTGGTTCAACAGAGGCATGTCGCAACCAGATTTTCTCGTGGAATGACCAGGTTCTGGGATTCCAAGCCCACCCAGAAATGCTACCGGAGACGATGGAATATCTCTGGAAACATAAGTCAACAGCATTACCAACTGGCGAACACAATAAAATGTCCGAAAAGGACTCTGAGGAACTGATGAAAATCATAGTCGCTCGTCAATTCATGTTCAGAGTTCTAGACAATCTCGTTAACGCCTAATCAACCCTCTTAAATACCCAGTAACGACAACTTCAGCTCTGCCAAAAACCATCCTTGGGCGAATAGTAAGGTGACCATCTTACACGACCAGCTAGCCTACGTTCGCCCAACATCATAAAAAGCAGGATATAGGGCTTGAAACATGCCATCTCGATATTCTCTACTCACAATATTTTCACTGTGCGCACCATTTGTTCAAGTTGCACTCGCTGCACCGAGTGCTGACAGTGAGGGTTTCTTGGAAGGGTCAAGACTCTCGTTGAACCTTCGTAATTTTTACGCAGTTCAACGTACATCGGGTACCACGCTGCTTAGTGTAAAGAAACCGTGGGGTGCCGAGACCACCCGTGATCGAACGACCTGGGTCCAGGCAGCGATGCTGAATTATTCTTCTGGATATACACTTGGGAAGATAGGATTTGGTTTGGATGCCAGCATGTTCAGTGCAGTAACCCTCGAGCGGGGTCATGGCGCGATTGCTAACGGTGCCGACCGAGTTCTCGTGGATAGCGACGGCGATGCGATTCCGACGTGGAGCCGCCTAGCTGTTGCGGACGTAAAATTCAAAGCCTCGAAAACGGAGATCAAAGTGGGCCGGATGATGGTCGACAATCCCATGCTACGCCCAAAAGACAACCGCGCCCTTCCATCCAGCTTTCAAGGCACTGCTATTTCGAGTAACGAATGGGATTGGTTGAAGATACAGGCAGGCAGCTTCGATAAAGCGATTCTGCGTACGGGCAGCAGATCCGAAGACCTTGCCTCATATTATGGCAACAGGGCGATCAAGGGTGATCGCCTGAATTACCTTGGAGCAACAGCCCGAGTTTACCCGAACCTTGACGTCAGCTTATTTGGCTCCAGGTTTGAGAATATGTGGGATCAAGGTTATCTCGGCATCACCCACAAGCTCGTCTCCAACGAAGGTTATTCCCTCAAGACTGCCTTCAGCTACTACCACACCCAAGACCAAGGCGAGATGCGGCTCGGGTACATAAAGAATGACGCATATAGCTTGGCCGTCACAGGAAGCCATGCTGGCCATAGCCTGACGCTCGCTTGGCAGCAGGTGATGGGCGACGAATATTTCGATTACGTGTTCGAGTCGACCAGCAACTACCTCGCTAACGCCCTGTTTTCGGATTACAACGGCCCCAACGAAAAATCTTGGCAGCTTCGATACGACTTAGATTTCGCCGTGTTTGGCGTACCTGGCCTGGCTCTGACCCTCTGGCATGCTAAGGGTTGGGACATCGACGGAACGCATTACAATGGCGATCGAAATGGACATGCCACAGGTTACAACGTCAGAGGCCTTGACGGCGCCACCCATGATGAGAACGGCTTACTCTTATCTTACGTGGTGCAATCAGGGCCATTGCAGGCATGGAATTTCAAGACGATTGTTTACAACCACCGTGGCTCCCCGGGACAGATTGATGGCAGCTACGACGAATTCCGCCTAGTAACCACGATCCCCATCAAGATTTTCTAACCTCCCTACAGGTTTGGCCGGGCCGCATCAAAAAGCCAGGCCAAACCTGCTTTTCTAAGGCTGCATATGATTTAGGCTAATGAGTCGTAAGCGTTCGGCCATGACTTGCCGTGGCGCTCACCTAAAACACTCGAGCCCGCAGTGGTGCCTCGATCAGCGTTTCGCAATGACGGCAGGCCCAATCGCCACGCTCGTGTTGCTCGATGGTTACCATATGCAGCTTCTAGTTCAGCTTCTCAAAGATGTCTTCGCCGATGCGCTGGACTTGGCTATCGCGAGCGCATTAGGCGATTCTCGGTTAGTTGCGAGCTACCGTGCGGGGAAGCTGCGGCGATTGAGACACACGCGGGCTGCTGGTAAGACTCAACTGGCGTGACAGGTGGTTTAACCGCCTTCAGTTCTGCTTCTGTAGCGGCAAATGCCCAATGCCTGGTCAATGGAACTTACCTTGGTTTACGCGCAGGGTCGCAAGCCGAACACCCATTCCTTCACGCCTCAGGACTTTCATTCGGCTCGCTCAGAACGTAGTGAGCGGAGAAACGCTGTGCGATTTGAACACACAAACGCAGCAATCAGCCGAACTTATGCTGCCTCGGTGCTGGCACGTACTTCCATCGGTGCGGTAGCGAGCCAAAACGCAACGATGCGTCTCACCCCGGATAACGTGGGCATAGCTGCTGGATCTGAGGTTGACCATGATCGATGCCCCGCCGATGGACAACTCGATCATCGCCGAGGCTCGGCTTAGTCGCTTAGGTGTTGCATTCAACCGAAACCAGCCGTTAGCGTATGTGTGTACCGCTCTCGATAAGGTGGCAGCGATCTGCGAATGACTTTGGGCAACGTGTTCAATATCATGCGAAGGGCTTTAGGCGAGCACTGGTCACCGCTAGATGTGCACTTCACCATGGCCGACCAGAGTGCGGGCACGATTATCAGAAAGCTTTTCATACCGAAGTTCGATTTTAACAGAACTCCAACGCCTTGATTTTGAACGCTTCGGATCCCCAGGTCCTTCTCATCGCTGAACAAAGCTTCAGTGTGTTGCGACTATCCAACTCGGTGCTCTTTACCGTGGACGTATGAGTCCGATTCGAAATCGTAGAGTTCATCCATACTGAAGTGCCACGCATCGAGCAGGTGACGAACCGCTTAGGGCTCAAGATCTGGACATTGACCCGTCAACTCAAAGATGAAGGGCATACCTTCTCCAGCCTATTCGACTCAGTACGCAAAAAGCTCGCTTGTTACTACATAGAAAACCCCAATGAGTATCTCAAGACACGTCGAGATTCTTGGCTATACAGAGAGTTCGAGCTTTACTAATGCTTTGAAACGATGGGCTGGGATTTCTCCAAAGCGTTGGATAGAGCGGGCCAGTGGCTTGCCATATATCGAAGGGCAACAGCCCTAAAAGCCATATACCCTCCATTGCAACTACACAAAGCATGATTGCCCTTACCGGTGAAGCAATAGCCATTATCACCAGAAACAGCCAACCTTTGATTGCATAAATAAGGGAGACAGTTCAGAAAATAGGCATACTATGTATTCTGGAAGATTGTCGCTCATGGTCAGGCATCGCCTAGTAATCGGTCGATAGCTGTAAGGCAGCACCAAGTTTGAGACAACTCAATGTGCGGAATCACAGTTCGTACGGTGGCTGGGCTCCCAGGAAACTGAACGACGCAGAACAACTCCGCAAACTATTTGAAACACGAGATGGAGACCGAGATCTCGATCGCCTGTTTGAAAAGACTCGACACGATCTCAATGAAGCAGTCCTGACCTGTCTACGATGGAGGAGAACTCTTGGTAGCGCCATTACGACCGCAGTCGCAATCGACTCGATTTATATCTCTTGGCGGTATCAATTCCCATACCGATCTTACAAATTAAGAAAAATCGAAAAGCATCGGAACCACATCGTAGCAAACGAGGGCTGTCTAAATAAATCGACTATGAATGCGACTGAGCCAAGAACAATTCCCAGCCTACGCAACTAATCACCACTATAAAAGCCCTTGGATACGCGAACTGAATGGCGAAGTAATCACCACATCAACATTTACGTAGGCATATTTTTTAATACTATCAAGTCTATTATCCAACTCTTCCAAGCTGGCTGCGCACGCACGACAATGGAACGGATAGTCACCGCCAACTGTATCAAAATGCGTAACATTCTTCATCTGCACTAGCATATTATAAACATTTTCCCTCTCACCTGCTTCTGGACGGATTCGTAAGATGGCTTCAACACCGAACCCCAGTGCCGCAATAGAAACATCCAGTGAAAACCTCCTAACCACACCATTAGTCAAAAGCCTACTTACTCTATTCTTACACGCATGTGATGATAACCCAACAATTTTGGAAAGCGCTTTGAGCTTAACATTACTATCAACAGACAGAGCCTTTATGATTAGCCGATCAATGGAGTCGACAGCAGCAGGTGAATTACTCATTGACAGCTGCTCAATTTTTAATATCCATTAGAGTCGTCTTAACTGAAGTGCACTCATCAAAAGCACGCATAGATTTATCTCGACCATGCCCTGACTGTTTTATACCGCCAAAAGGCGTCGTTAAATCGCATGTATTGTAGCAGTTAACATATACAACTCCAGCCCGCAATTTTTTTGCAATCTGATGAGCTTCAGAAAGCTTATCACACCAAACTCCTGCCCCGAGACCATAGGACGTATCATTGGCGACAGCGACCGCTTCAGTGGCACTGTCTACAGTTATTATTGATAAGACAGGCCCAAAAACTTCCTCCCTAACTATCTCCATGTCGTTCGATACATTGTCAAAAATCGTTGGCACAATATAAGATCCGCCAGTTTCCACAAATGCACGCTGCCCCCCTGTGATAAGTTGAGCACCACTTGTAACAGCCCGTTCTATGTAACCCATCACTCGATCAGCGTGGCGAGCATCAACCACTGCTCCTACACGAGTGGCAGGTGACAGCGGGTCCGCTGGCTGCATCATTTCGGCAACCTTCATCACTGCATCAACAACTCGCGAATGTACAGAACGCTCCACGATCAATCTTGAGGGTGCGATGCAAGTTTGCACCTGATTGCTGAACATCCTTTCTGCAACTATTGAAGCCGCCTTCTCGATATCCGAGTACGACGAAAGAATAATTGATGGACTCTTTCCACCCAACTCCAAGCTAACTTTCTTAAGATTACTTCTGGCGGAATACTCCATCAACAAACGGCCAGTTGCCGTAGATCCTGTAAAGAGTATTCCGTCAACATCATTATGCAAGGCTAGAGCTTTTCCCGCAGTACGCCCTAACCCCGGCACCACATTCAAGACCCCTTTAGGAACCCCGGCTTCAATCGCTAATTGAGCCAATCGAATGGCTGTCAGTGGTGACTGTTCAGCAGGCTTAAGGATTACCGAATTTCCCATTGCTAATGCTGGAGCGACTTTCCAAGCAGCCGTAAGTAAAGGGTAATTCCAGGGCACAATGGCCCCGACAACGCCTAGAGGCTCCCTCGTAATCATTCCCAAGTGTCCATCTGAGGTAGGTGCGATGTCCTCGTAGAGTTTGTCTATGGCTTCTGCGTACCATTGGAAGCACTGCGCGACGGCGGGGATATCAACGTTCCATGAAGAAGAAATTGGTTTTCCCATATCCATGGTTTCTAAAAGGGCTAGCTCGTCTTTGCGGGCAAGCACCAGATTCGCCAGTTTGTTTAAAATCTGTTTACGCATGATGAGAGGCATTCCGGCCCATCGCCTGTCTTCAAATGCAGTTCTAGCGCTTGCAACTGCAAGATCTACGTCCGCAGATTTCCCTGACGCGATACGGGCCAAAAACCGCCCATCAATAGGTGAGTAACAATCGAAAACCCCTCCGTCAAGGGCTTCAACAAACCTACCATTTATGAAACAACGACCTTCATACGGCTGCTGTCGCGCCTTATCATGCCAATACTGTGCATAAATCGGATGCCTAGCAAGTGCGTCCATGGTTTTCCCTTAATGGAGAGGAGCTGGATACGCCACCGAAGCCGTGGCTAACGGTGGCGCAGGCACAAGTCAACGCATAGCATCCAAAATCGCATCAAACCGTTTCGGTGCCTTTATTTTCATAACTATCCCACCAAGACTTCCTATAAGAAACGCAACTGCCAGGGCTACAATAATCAGTGTGTTTACCAAGCTCCCTTCCGAACCTGTGAGGGCTGACAAGTTCATCAGGGCTATATAAAGAAAGCCGCTAAGCGCCACAAATGCGAGACCTGGCGCAAATTTTGTTTTCCAAGCGCTTCCCAAGCCCTGGTGCCGTGCGAAATACAGAATTACCGACAAGCAAGCCAACACAACGATCATCATATAACCGAGCGTGCCAGCTGCGGCGCCAGTAGCATAGACTTCGGTTGCTGGGTCAAGACCGAGTAAAACTGCCGCTGCAATCAGAATAATTGACACGATAGTTTGAACAGCCGAGGCAACATATGGAGAGCAATGCACATCATGGACCCTAGCTAACTGTGCCATAAGAACACCACAAGAGCCCAACACGTACTTGTAGCGCGCTACGATGTTATGAATTGATATCACGACGGCAAAAAGACTTGTAATCAGGAGGAGTTGAGCTGCGTCCTTTGCGACATGACCTAAGTAAGTGGACACCAAATCAAGATACATGCCTTCAGGATTATGCGTCGCCACATCAACTACTTTATCCAGACCAATACCCGTTACAACACAGTAAAAGGAGACGCAATAGAGCAATGAGATAAACCCCACAGCGATATAGGTTGCTTTCGGAATAGAGCGCTCTGGATCAACCGCCTCCTCTCTATAAACAACTGTTGACTCAAACCCAATGAATCCGAAAATTGTAAATAGCAAGCCAAGGCCAGGTGATCCGGACAGTACCTCAGACACAGAAAATGGCTCGATCGAAAAACCACCGTGTGCCGTATTAATAATTACGGACAAATCGACAAACATAATAACTAAAATCTCCAACACCAAAGCCACACCAAGAACTTTGGCACTGAGCTCCACATTCCTATAGCCAAGAAACCCAACAAAACCGATGACCATTACAGTGAAGACCCACCATGGAACATGCATATCAGTCAACGATGAAAATGTATTGCTAAGTACGATCCCCAGATAGGCTTCAAGCGCTATCAAAACGAGTGTATATGAAAATACAGCCAGAGAAGCTGCACCCAAGCCAAATACTCGCCCCATTCCTTTCAGAATGTAAGCATAAAAAGCTCCTGCATTGTCGATGTATTTAGACATCGCAACGAATCCAACCGAAAACAGCAGCATGACAAAACCAACTGTTAAGGCATCAACCGGAGCCGCAATACCATTACCAAAACTAATAACGAGAGGACTTATACCAGCCATTACCGTTAGTGGTGCTGCAGTGGCAACCACCATCATTGCGATTCCGATAGGCCCCAAGTTCCCTTTCAGCTGTTTATTTCCGGGATCTTCAGAGCGCTCAACATTTGGTGAAGTCATTTCTTATTCTCCGTTAACGATATACGTAACATTCTTCACACATTTACGGAATTGTGAGTTGAGGCATCCTTACCCAATAGCGCGGTCGCTCGCGGCCCGAGGAATCACAAGGTGCTGCAGCCAGTTTATTAATTCAAGCGGCCGGTACTCAAACAGTGTCATGTCAACTCCGCAGCAAAGCTGATTCAAGCGAGGAGAATCTAATTCATGATTATAGCCTTCAATTAATGCTGCAATTTCCTCAACATTTTTAAGACTATCGAACGTCCCATCTGCAACTAGCGACTTTGCGCTTTCACGAAGGTATCCAGCTTGGTCCCTTCCCAAAAGTTCAGGATGGTATTGAACACCCCAGAATATCGACTTATCGAACTTGATTTCAGCAGCTTGTATGAACTTTCCATTTCGAGCCGTAACAACTGCACCTTGAGGCAACTCAATCACCTCATCGGAATGAAAGGAAAACTCATCGAATCGCAGGTTACGGCTCTTATGCATTGGGTGTTTCGTTCCGGCATCCGTGAGCTGGATACCAGCAGCGAATGGCGTCTCACATATCCCATAGTCTGCCCGGTTAGGACCCACCCGGCCTCCAGCAGCTGCAGCGGCGAGTTGTAACCCCCAACAAATACCGAAAAGCGGTACGCCGGACGCGAAAGCTTTACGCGCAAAATCCAACTGCCTGGCAGTACTCGGCTGCCCATCATAAATGTGTGAATTTGATCCGGTGAAGAGTATGCCGTCGTACAAATGCAAAGGGAGCGTTCGCACAGGATCAGGGTCCGCCGGAAATACGATTTCGATCACTATGTCATTGTCCATAGCCAAGAGCAGCCCAGCTATATGCTCGCTTGGGGTACACCCGGTGTACTCAGTGAACGACGCCCTATCTTCCCTGGTATTACCGTCACAAATCAAAACTCGGATAATCACCACGAACCCTGCCCCTCACTGTCAGGAAATTTTGATGGCCAATTCGGGACAGTTAGCGCAGGCTTTCTTTACGCTATCCTGTAGCTCTGACGGGACATCTTCAAAACCAGGCTTTACTTTTGCATAACCCTCGTCATCGATTTCAAATACTTCCGGAGCAAAATAAACACAACGTGCATGACCTTGGCAGCGAGCTTCATCAACTTGAACTTTCATAGTTAACCCCTCATCAAAAAGCGAGTTTCAGCGGACCGACCCCATGCCATTTTTCACTAGGGTCTGCAGGGCGAAACTCAGGTACGGCTCGCAGGAACTCTTCGATCCCTACAACGAGCTCACGACGGCCCAGGTTTGAACCCAGGCAACGATGGATACCACCGCCAAAAGCCAAATGACGATTTTCTTGGCGCCCGATATCAATCTTGTCTGGATCCGGGAAGATTTCTTCGTCACGATTGCCCGCGCCAAAGACCAACATGACGCGGTCACCTTCCTTGATCTCTTGACCTCTGATCACGGTGTCCTTCAGGCAGGTTCGCCCCATCACTTGAACTGGAGACAATGTACGGAGAAACTCTTCACAGGCCATGGGGATCAACTCGGGATTTTCACGAAGTTTGCGCTGATCCTCAACGTTATTTGCGAGGTGCCACAAACCGGCTCGAATGGACCATGCCGTAGTATCGAGTCCTGCCAGGAAAAGCAGATAACAATAGCGAAGAAGTTCGTCGCGGGTCAGTGGACGCCCATCCAACTTAGCCTTGCAGAGATAGTCCATCAGGGTCTGATTTTCACCTGGATCTTCCCATTTATCGAGAAGGTCCCCGAAGTATGCAAAGACATCTCTGCATGCTTGCTGAGCAACTTCAGGTTTTTCTACCCGCTCATAAATAATGTCATCGACCCATTTATCGAACTTTGGCCAGTCACTTTCTGGATAGCCAGCTAGACGACTAAAGATGATAGTCGGCAATGGTCGAGAATATTGATACGAGGCGTCAGCACCGCTACCTTTCTTAGCAAATTCTTCAGCCAAGCTTCGAGCAGTATCTCGAATTGGTTGCTCTAGTTTTTTGAGTTCTTGTGGAGTAAACAAAGGCAGCAAGATTCGCCGATAGGCTGTATGTTCTGGCGGATCAATGTCGATTGGAGGCAGCTGAATTCCTTCAGATACGGAAGGGACCATCATCGACGGGGCAACAGAGAATGCCTGAGGATCTTGCTCTGCGGCAAAGATATCGTCACTTTTGGTCAAAAACCAGAAACCGCCATAGTGCTTGCTGCGTCCAACTGGGCAACCGTTACGCAACGCTGCGTACGTATCAAAAATATTGTCTAGTGCTTCGCCATGAAAATCAAAATTTTCAGCAATTTTATTTACGTCGCTCATCCCATCATTCCTCGCTACTCTTTAGCCGCCGCCCAGATCGACGACGGCAGATATTTCCTAACTTAAATAATGCTCAGATACCGCTTAAGCTCCCAGTCAGTAATAAACGCCGCGTTCTGCCTGAGCTCCCATTTCTTCATTTGTACATAGTGATCAACAAATTCCGGGGTAAACATCTCACGTGCCGTCTCGCTCTGACTAAAGAGCCGCGCCGCCTCTTCCAGAGAAGTCGCAAGTGGATCTGCTTTCTCAGCGCTGACGTGATAAGCATTACCTAGGATCGGTTCATTCGGGTTTAGCTGTTTCTGTATGCCTTCCAGACCCGATAAAAGAATTGCCGCAACCACCAGGTGCGGATTTGTGTCAGCTCCTGGAATGCGGTTTTCGACACGTGCTGCACTACCTGCAGAAGTGATTGCGCGATGTGAGACGGTTCGATTATCGAACCCCCATGAAGCATTTCCGCCCGCCCAAGATGCACCCGCAGTACGCTTATAAGAATTGAGGGTGGGAAGAAAAATGGCGGACATTTCTCTTGCATGGCTGACCATGCCTGCCAAGAAATGCTTCCCAAGAGCCGAAAGTTGGCCTGGATCTTCTGGGTTTGCAAACAGCGACTCGCCGTTACCGTCTGCCAGGCTCATATGTACATGGCCTGAAGACCCTGCCCATTCTGCATTTGGCTTTGCCATGAAGGTAGCAACCAAGCCATGCTTAGCTGCAATCTCTTTGATGCCGTTTTTCACGAAAATCGCATCATCGGCTGCTTGGAGTGCATCGCCATATTTGATGTTGACTTCGTATTGTCCTGGTCCATGCTCGCTGTTTGTTGCCTCCAGCTGTATGCCCGCTTCGCGCATAAACTGGCGAACTTCACCCATGACATCGGAAGAACTCGAGTAATGAAGCATACTATAGCAGTGCCCACTTTTTCGGGCTGGCGCGATATTTTGCCAATTATTATCTGCAATATCATCAGCGCTGCCTTCAATTAGATAAAACTCAAACTCATAAGCCGCAAAGCACTGGTAGCCCATGTTTTTTGCTTTAGCAATCGAACGCTTTAAAATGCCCCGCGGGCAGAGAAATAACGGCTTGCCGGCAGTTGTATAAAAATCACAAATCACTGAAGCAGTTCTAGCCTGCCAAGGCACAAGAGATAGGGTACTGAGGTCTGGAATAAAACAAATATCAGGATAGCCTGAGTCCCACCCTGTATAAGACAGGCCATCAACCAACGTGTCAGTTACATCCCATCCAAACAATACGTTTGAAGCCTGAGTTCCGGTAACGGCGACTCGTTCCAGAAAATACTCAGCTCCAACTTGCTTACCTCGCCAGACACCATCAATATCAACGGCTCCAACCCGAATCGTATCGATGTTATTTCGTTCAATAAACTCACGGACTTTCAGGAGATCTTTATTGTTGTCTTTGTTCATTTTGCATGTCCTGTTCAGATTCCGACTGAGCACTAGCACAACTCAGCTATTAGTTTTCTACCTCAACCATGATGCCTTGGGTGATCACTCAGGATTTTTCCAATCTTTTGCGACCCCTTCGGGCTACCTATCACTTCCCCTCTACCAGGTAGAGGTTCTTCAAAGAACTGTCGAGCTTCAATCAGATCTGAACTATCACTCGACATATCCACGTAGTGAATTGCCTCTACCGGACATACGGACTCGCAAGCCCCGCATTCAGTACATTCGTCCGGCTGAATCCATAGCCGGCTGTTCGCTTCATAGATGCAATCTACTGGACATACGTCGACGCAAGCTTGATCACGACTTTGTATACAAGCATCTGTAATTACATAAGGCATTTAGCTCACCTCATTTGTACTATGGCCAGGTAAAACCGACATTTCAGGAGAAATCGCAGCTGCAGCATGGTTCACAGCGATAGCTGCCTCTCCAAACCCAACAGCAATCAACCGAACCTTGCCTGGATACTCACTTACATCGCCAACAGCGTATATGCATGGCATATTGGTTTCCATATCCTCTTTAACAGGAATCCTGAAACCATCGATATTGATTTTCCACTCAGCAATTGGGCCCAGATCCGAATGAAACCCAAGCGCAACAATAAACTTGTCAAAAGAAATAATTTCTTTACTTTCATTGTTAGCACCCGTGATTTCCAAGAACTCGAGTCCTTGCTCCTCGTGGTAAGCGACAACCTCGCCTGGGGCGATGACTCGCACACCTTTTTTGTACATCTCCTTGACACTCGCCTCGTGAGCTCGGAAGCGTGCGCGACGATGTATAACGGTGACTGACTTAGCTCTTTCTGCCGCCGCATTTGCCCAGTCGACAGCACTATCACCACCGCCCGCGATGACTACGTGTTTGTTGTCTAACGCTGAGAGCTCTGAAATGAAATGCATTACGTTTGAAGAGTGAACACCCTCCAATGCAGGTAGAGAGCGCGGCGTGCATTTTCCTAGTCCGGCGGCAAGTACAACTGCCTTTGTATGGTAAGTCTCACCGAGGTCGGTCTGGAGTACATAGCCATCACCTTCCGCTACCAGATCGACAACCAGTTCACCGAGATGCAGTTCATATTCTTGCCGCCGCGACTGCTCAAGCAGATTCGAAATGAAATCACTGCCTTTGATGGCAGGGAAACCCGCTACATCATGGATCAGCTTTTCAGGGTACATGGTTGCCACCTGCCCACCAACCTGGGGCAACCCGTCGAACAAGGCCGTTTTAAGGCCCCTGAAACCCGCGTAGTAGGCGGCATACAACCCAATCGGGCCCGCGCCCACAATCACTAGATCGAATTCCTTGGAGTTGCTCATAATCCGGCCACCCTTTTTGTCGTTGTTTTGTGTATCCTATTTGGAAACATGTTTCACGACAAGACTTTTTTGCCGGCTTTGTAGCATATTTTTTTTCCCTCCAATAATCAGTCAGTTAGCCCACATCGCCGTATTTTTGCCAGCTCTAGCACAGCAATCCCCATGCGAATACCTCTCATTTGCGCATGGTATCGACCGTTTCTACTGACCCATTGCTCCGCAAAGCGCGTGTTGACAGAACACACCAGGTTCTATAAAAAGAAACATGTTTCCACACTGGAAACACCAATAGCTCAACTCCGGCATCCCTGGATCATCTGAGCTTGTGAATGCAGAACAACAATCAAGCGGGAGTGGACATGGTTAACTACGATTTCTTTGGCAAAGTGGCAGTTGTGACTGGAGCAGGTGGCGGTATGGGTTTGGCTCTGTCAAAAAAAATGCTCGAGGCAGGCGCCTCGGTACTAGCAATTGACGTCAAAGACATGCCTGAAGAGCTGGCCAGCTTTGACAAGGTCCTGTTTGCAAAAGGCGACTTGACCGACCCACGCTTCGTCAACGAAGCAGTTGAAAATGCTTATCATCGATTCGGCCGCATTGATTACCTGGCCAACGTCGCAGGTGTACTGTGGTTCGGTAAGGATGTGTCGCTGCTTGATATCGATTTGGATGTCTGGGATCAGGTCATGGACATCGATTTGAAAACCCTGGTGCATACGATCCGAGCGACTGTTCCCTACATGCGGAAATCAGGCGGCGGCTCAATGGTGCACTTCTCCACTGTCCAATGCTTGCGTGGCGACACCGCTCCTCAAGACGCATATGCAGCCTCTAAAGCTGGTATCCCAGCGATCTCCAAATCAATTGCAATGCAGTTAGCCGCTGAAGGGATTCGCTCCAATACTATTTATCCAGGTATCACCCATACCCCTATGCAGGCACGCTGGGATTCACCTGAGAAGCTCAAGAACGCAGCTGACTATGTCCCCATGGGTAGGGTCGGTGAAGCCGCCGACATGGCGAATGCAGCTATGTTCTTGCTATCTGACGCATCGGCTTACATCACTGGCACAGACTTGATTGTCGATGGCGGTCTTATGCTCAAGTATTAAAAGGTACTTGTTCGGCCGTCAAGGCGCGGATTGACTGGGCGGGGGCTGAAGCAGCCCCCGTCTTTTTGTAACATTTTAATTTAAAAAATTTTATTTTTTATCAATACGTTAGCATTTGAGTATGACTGCTCGGTCACTGTTCAGTAATCCACACCTCCCCTCTAGCCTGCACCGTTTCGATGCAATTTGCCCGCTGCATTCGATGCTTGACGCATGGGGCGACAATCGAGTTTCCTAAATGGAATAATTTGTAGATTTAGGAAATCCTGTGCTATAAAGCTCACATTTCAGCGATTTTCGCTAGGCATAATTGAGTAGGAACATTAAGGTGTCTATTGTCAACCAGATCCGTGAACAGCGTAACCTGCGAGGCATGAGCCTTCGTTCATTGGCTCGAGAACTCGGTATTTCAGCTTCGCAAATGTCCAAAATTGAGACAGGTAAAACTAAGCTTACCGTAAGCGTCGCACTTCGGATTGCCGACATTCTCAAAGTCCCTGCATCGAATTTTCTATCATCAAGCAAACCGAAAGCAACCGGCAGGCGTACTATTACTCGAAACAACTCCGCCGAAGTACAGTCCACTCAAGGCATGCGACTTGAAAGCCTCTGTGCCGACTTCAAAGAGGATCACAATCTTTACTGGAAGGTCACAATCACCGCCAAATCTTTTGAAGAAGTTGGTGGTTGGCGTCAGCATCCAGGTCAAGAGTTCATTTTCGTAATTAGAGGTAAACTCCAACTGCTGAGCGAGTATTACGACCCAATTATTTTGAACGAGGGTGAGAGCGTTCTGTTTGACTCAGAGCAGCCCCATGCGTACGTAGCCCCGGAAGGGACCGTGGACGTGCTAATGATCAATAGCATGGTTTAATCCAGACGTCTGAGAGTTTTGTGCTTGACAATAAAAAAAGCGGAATCAATAAATTGACCCCGCTTCTGACAACATTGCGTTAGCTTACTTAAACTCTGATGCGGAACGTATAATTGCTTTAGCAAGTACTGCAGACATCGATTCCAACTTGGCTTTCGTATCAATTAGGTCGTTGCGCACCTCAATGTACGCGTTTGCGACCCCGATTGATAAACCATGCCGATCGAGCGTAAACCAATCACTGTCCTTGAAGCTATATGGTTGGTTTTCATCGACACGATAGACATCCTGCTCTGCGATTTTTTGGAGTAGATTAGCAGGGAATGCTTCACTATCACGCCACATCACGCCAACTTCGCACGAGCGAAATTTATTATACCAGACCGGCGTGAATGAATGAATGGAAACGGCTACTTTAGCCTTTGATAAAGTGCCCTCCATCCAACTTGCAATCGCGCGCTCTAAAGGCCTGCGCGCGATATCTTCACGAAGCTTTCTATCACGCTCAGTTATATTTATGTTAGCCGGAATCGGGATGCCGCCCACATCTAACCTAATGCAGTCGGGATCATCAAACTTCCTATTGTAATCCAAATACAAGCGTGAATAATTTGCAACAACTGCAGTCGCGCCTAATCGCCTGGCAACACTCAGCGTCAGTTCTTTCGAACCTAAATCTTGTCCATAATGCGTGGCAAATAAAGCCTCAGGCAAACCTAAGTTATTCCAAGCAGACGGTACCGCGCTACCACCGTGTTCGCAGATCAGGACAATTTCCGCATTTGCGCCTCCTGGAATTATTTCTACCGCAGCATCAACATAGCGCGCGAGTATGTTGGGCTCTAAAGCATCAATACTCATGACAGCTTTCTCACGTGGAAAGACTTAGCATCCATCACTCCTAACAGCCCCTCTTTACCATTTCCTCGTCCGATACCCGAGTTTTTCAGCCCGCCCCAAGGCAAATAAAGGTCTGCATGATCGCAACGGTTTACAAACACTGTTCCTGCGTCAACTTTATCAGCAATGCGCAATCCACTTTCCTGATCACGCGTCCAGATTCCAGCCGTCAAGCCAAACTGACTGTCGTTCATGAGACGAATAGCTTCGTCATCATTGGCAACGACTTGAACGCAAGCGATTGGACCAAATGTTTCCTCTCGCATTACTTCCATGTGAGAAGTGACACCCGTAAGGAGAGTCGGCCGCACGTAAGCAGATTGGTCTGCTACATCCAGGTCAAGCATGGGGCTCTCAAAAGATGCAGCGCCCATCTGCACTGCTTGTTTAATCTGATTTTTGATAAACTCAGCCGCCGAAGCTTTTACAACAGGTCCGACAGTTGCTCTGGCGTCATTTGGGTTTCCGATCTGATATTTGAGCATTTCGTTGCGGAAACACTCGATGAAATCGTTTTGAATATTGCTATCCACATAGATCCGCTCAACCGAACAGCATGACTGGCCTGCATTTGAGAAACAACCATCCGCTAGCTCAGCCACAGCAAGCTCAATATCTGCGTCCTTACGAACATAAGCCGGATCCTTGCCACCCAATTCCAGATGGACATGAGTCAGTGTTCCTGCAGCTGCAGCATGAACTGAAAGCCCACCGCTAACAGAGCCAATAAAGTTAACTCCTTTCGCTCGCCCGGACTTGATGATGCTATCGACTTGGCGATGTTCAAGTTCGAGAACCTGCAGAACGCCAGCCGGTCCATTAATAGCTTTATAGGCCTCTCTGACTATACGCCCTACTTGAGTCGTTTGAGCAGCATGCTTCAAGATAACTGTATTGCCACCCAAGATTGGCGTTACGATCAACCAAGGTAACAATCCTACAGGATAGTTCCAGGGGGCAATCGAAAGATGTACGCCTTGTCCATACCGTCTCACGAATCGGGTCACTTGCTCGTCACTTGGGTATCGCTCGTCCAAGAGTTCTTCAAGAGCCTCGATCTGCGCCAAAGTCACATTCTTAAATCTAGGCGCTTCGTTAGCTTGACCGGCTGGCCGCCCGATCGATACACATACAGCCTTGGCCAGCTCATCCGACCGCCGAATCAGCTCATCTGCCAGCGCAATTACCAGGTCTGCTCGTTCGCGCTTGGAGGAGAATCGCCAAGACTGGAATGCTTCCTCTGCCGAATTTAAGGCTGCAGCTACCTCGGTGTCATTAGCAGTGTTACCTGACAGAAAAGGCATTCCATCGATAGGCGAAACGATTTTGTAACTAGACATAGGATTTCCTCATTTTGTTTTTGTTTGTACATTGAAAATCGTAGACATCCATCAACGCGCTTAGCGAGGCCGTAGACTCTCACCGAGCGAGCACTCAATACGGCAATGTAGCTGTTACTAGATAGCTGTAATTGAATAATACAGATCTATCACTTTTTTGCCTTACTGGGGCCCCCACCTTGGTTTCAAGCCAATTTCTGATTTCACAGCTTCGACTAAAATCGTCTTGAATGTCACCATCTAAACCTAACTGCCACGCAATATCTTGACGACTAGAGTCTTTGTGCAGAACTCGCAGCGCCTCAATGTAGCCCTTGAATTCTTTCCCACCCAAAAATAAATTTCTATTTGATATCAGCGTTTGATCGTACATACCCAATACATCTGCCAGAGTATTTAAACTGTACTCTGGGTGAAACTGCGCACCCCAAAAGCAGCCATTTTTATATAAAATTTCCGCCGCCTGAACTTCGCTAATCTCGTTAGTAGCCGTAACACTCATGCCTTCGGCCTGGCGTGTGACATGATCCGAATGAATTGCTAAAGCATCAAAGGAAGTTTTACGCCCTTTATGCATAGGATGTTGAGCGCCTAAATCTGTGAGAGATACTCTGCGAGCGACTCCTACTTCTGGCCCGCGATGATTCAGTTCTACTTCGCCGCCAGCAGCCACGTTAGCCACTTGAAGCCCCCAACAAGATCCGAAAAACGGAACCTGCGAATCAAAGGCACGACGCGCAAATTTTATTTGGCGTTCCACTTCGGGAGATTGGTTATATACATTCAATGATGAACCAGTTAGTACGATACCCTCATACCTATCAAAGTCGAGCAGCGAGTTTTGATCGCTATCCGGTAGATTCAAGATGTCTACCTGAATATTTGAGCTCAGTGATTTGATCACTGAAGCGTACTGCTCGCCTTGCGTCTCTCCCGTTATCGATCGGTACCACTCACGAGCGAACTGCACATTCCCTTCAGCCACAAGGATTTTCATTCCGATACCTTCTGTGTGGTCGTACACCACTCATCAATATCCAGCTTCACCGCCAGCGGCACCTGTAACTTCTCGCGTCGCCGGCGTATCCAAAAATACCTCGTGTTTCCTTATACGAAACACGCGATCAAAAGTCAACACATCCGTAGGAGCTGCCGGTCGGGCAACGAAGCAACCACACTGAAAGGCTGGCTTTTGTAAACCGGTGTTTACATGAAGGAGCTGGAATGCAGCCCGTAGCTGGTAAGCATCCGGCGAACTCACCTTCCGAACTCCTGCGTTAAGGGCGATGGTGTCCGCATATTTTTAAGCGGACGCGATTACCCGTAATCGCCAGGATTTCCATGCGCCAACGAAGCTCTTATCCCAAACCATTCAAGGCCCAGGTCGTTCAGGAATGTCTGCAACCTGGCGCAACTGAGTCCAGTGTCGCCATCAGCCACGGCATCAATGCCAACGTCATCCGCAAATGGATGCCGCTCTATCGAGATCAGCCCGCGACAACCTCGCTACCAGCATTCGTCCCGCTGAAGACCGCCCCTAAACGGCCAGCCGAAGTGTCAGTGGTCATCGAACTGCCCATCGCCGGGCAATTGATCACGGTGAAATGGCCAGTCTCAGATCCTGAGGGCTGCGCGCAATTTATCCGGGCTGTGGCCCAATGATCCGCATCGATGCGATCTGGCTGGCCACCGAGCCGATGGATATGCGCGCTGGCACCGAAACCGCATTAGCCCGGGTGATCGCGGTGTTCGGTGCGGCGAAGCCGCACTGCGCTTATTTCGCCAATCGCCGGGCCAACCGGATGAAAGTGCTGGTACACAATGGCGTGGGTATCTGGCTTGCCGCGCGGCGACTGAATCAAGGCAAGTTTCACTGGCCCGGCATTCGCCATGGTTGCGAGGTCGAACTCGACAGTGAACAACCCCAGGCGCTGGTACTGCGGTTGCCGTGGCAGCGAGTCGGCTTAGGTGGTGTGATCAGCATGCTTTAATCGCCGGCCATTTGACCTGTCTGCTTGTCGTTGGCCTTCCCGCTCAACCTCGACCAGATGCCCCCGGAACAGTTTCGTGACTTGGCGGCACAGGCGTTGCAATTGCAGTCCCAAGTTGAGGCGATGAGCAGGAGGATCCAGAACGATGAAACCATCATCGAGCAACTCACTTACGAAATCGCCCTTCTTAAACGCCACAAGTTTGCCAAGCGCAGCGAGTAGATCAGCCCAGCGCAAGGCAGCTTTCTGGATGATCTGCTCGACACAGACCTTGCAGCTATCGAAGCAGAGCTGAAACGGCTCCTTCCAGCTTCGCCACAAGCCGAACCACGGCAATCCCTGAAACGTGCGCCATTGCCGCCGCAGTTTCCGCGCACCGTGATTCGTCACGAACCCGTAAACACTCAGTGCGCCTGTGGCTGCCAACTTCAGCGCATTGGCGAAGACGTCAGCGAGAAGCTGGATTACACGCCGGGCGTGATTACCGTCGAGCAACACGTGCGTGGTAAGTGGGCTTGCCGCCAGTGCGAAGCCCTGCTCCAAGCGCCGGTGCTGGCGCAGGTTATCGACAAAGGTATCCCGACCGCAGGCTTGCTGGCCCACGTAATCGTGGCCAAGTTTGCCGATCACTTGCCGCTGTACCGGCAGGAGAAAATCTTTGGCCGTGCCGGGCTGGTAATAGCTCGTTCGACCTTGGCGCAGCGGGTTGGGCAAACCGGCGTGCGGCTCCAGCCGCTGGTCGATGCACTGAGTGAAGCCATGCTGAACCAGGGCGTGATTCAAGCCGATGAAACACCGGTGCAAATGCTTGCGCCAGGCGAGAAGAAAACGCACCGGGCCTACGTCTGGGCCTACAGCACTACGCCATTTTCGGCGCTAAAAGCGGTGGTTTACGACTTCAGCCCAAGCCGTGCTGGCGAACATGCGCGTAACTTCCTAGGCAACTGGAACGGTAAGTTGGTCTGCGATGACTTCGCAGGCTACAAAGCTGGTTTTGAGCAAGGCATCACTGAAATCGGTTGCATGGCCCACGCCCGTCGCAGGTTTTTCGATCTGCACGTGGCGAACAAAAGCCAGTTGGCCGAACAGGCGCTGCACTCGATCAGCGGTTTGTACGAGATCGAACTCCAAGCGCGAGACATGAGTGATGATGACCGTTGGCGAATACGGCAGGAAATGGCGGCACCGATAATCAACAAACTGCATGACTGGATGTTGGCCCAGCGCGACCTGGTGCCCAGCGGATCAGCTACGGCGAAAGCCTTCGATTACAGTCTGAAACGCTGGGTAGCGCTGACGCGCTACCTGGGCGATGGGGCTGTGCCCATCGACAACAATCAGGTCGAGAATCAGATGCTGCCATGGGCACTTGGACGCTCGAACCGGCTGTTTGCCGGGTCGCTGCGCAGTGCTAAATGGGCAGCTGCAATCATGAGCCTGATCCAAACAGCGCGTATGAATGGGCATGATCCGTATGCCTATCTCAAGGATGTGCTGACGCGGCTGGACAGTGGCAGACAAACGGGTTCGATCACTGTAGGCAAGCGAGCCGACCTGCCGCTTGTCGACAGCCGCAGGCTGCGGATGTTTCCGGTGAACGACTCGTTGGCATGCATCGTCCAGTCGGCAAGCCCTGCCGATGTCGATACCGTCATCGCGGACGGCCGCATCGTCAAGTGCACAGGCCAGTTGATTGGACTGGATCTGGCAAGCCTACGCGCCTAGGCCACGGCCGGCGCCCAGCAGTTGTTGTAGAAAGGCTGACGGGCAAAGCTTACCTCTGTCCTGCGCCTTCAGCACGTGATGATGGAAATCAGAATGTCGCCTGTACCTTCAACCCACCGACCCAGGCATCGTCCACCTGCCTCACCCCGCCTGGGTGCCGGACGAATTGCAGGTTCGGCCTCACCGTCAGCCACTCGGCCAGGTGAATACCGTAGTTGAGCTCGGCGTTGTACTCGATTTGCTGGACCGGCAGGTAAGCCGGGTCATCGTAATCCTCGATACCATTGGCCGAATTGGTCAGCGCCGCATTCTTGCGGTACGCCGGGTTCACATGCACCTCGGACACTGCAAGGCCGATGTCATCCTGCGGCCGTGCCGCGAACAACCCCTTGTACACCGCGCCTACCGACACATAGTGGTCGACCTTGCTGGTCTTCTTGTCATGCACCGTGGCCATGGCGAACAGGCTCAATCCGCGTGACGCATCGCTTGCCTCACGAGTAACCTGCTGCATTGCGCCCAGCCACAACCCGTGCTTGCTCGAGGCACTGCGATAAGCCGCGCCACTGATCACGGCCGGCTGACCGTTGCTATCTTTGAGCACATCCTTGGCATCGGAGGTGCTGTAGTAATAGCCGGCGCGGTACTCACCCGGCAGGCCGCCGATACGCGGCTGCCACACCAGTTCCACCGGCAGTACCGCACCTTCGGTGCCGCTACCACTGAGTTTGAAGCCGTTGTCGTTCTGGGTGTTGGACGGGTTCTGTTCATACGCACCGATTTGCGCGAACAGCTCGGGGGTGAGCTGGTACTTGATCCGCAGCGCCCATTGGGTGATCGGCCAGTTGTACCAGATGCCACCCCAGTTGCCGACCTGCGAGCCGCAGAAGGTCAGGTTCTGGAAGTTGCAGTCAAAGCTGTTGAAGTCCTCGCCTTCGCCGAAGCGGCCAGCCTTGATGTCCAGGCGTCGGTCGAAGAACGCCTGCTGGTAGTACAGCTGGGTCATGCGCCAGTGCGAGCCACGCCCCCAGACTTCCTGGGACGAGCTCAGGGTGCCGACACGCGGGTCACCGACGCGGTCGTTGGAGATGTTGTCGCCGTTGCGGTCAGCCACGGTCAGCTGAAAGCGGGCGTCGTGCCAGCCGAGCAGCTTCTGCAGGTCGAAGCTGGCGCCGAGCGAGTACTGGTCGCTGTAGCTGGCGCTGCGGTCCTTGTTGTAGCCGCCGCCGAGGTTGGCGCCGAATTCGCCGACGTAGGCGAATTCGAAGTCGATGCCTTTTTCGGCCAGGGTGGTGCGGGTGCCGTTCCAGTCGCCCAGGGCCCAGGGGGAATCGCTGGCGAAGGGATCGGCGGCGTGGGCCGTTTGAGCGCAAGCCATGGCGACCAGCAGTACGCGGTATTTGAAAGTAAACATCATGTTCTCTTTGTTATTGGTGTGGTGCCTGTCAGGGCCCTATCGCCGGCAAGCCGGCTCCTACAAGATCTGGAGGAGCCGGCTTGCCGGCGATAGGGCCGGACCTGGTATTTACTGAACGCTGGCGCGCATCTGCTGCGGCAAGTCGAGCTGCTTGCGCATCTCCGCCACCTCCTCCGCCGTCACTGCCGGCGCACTGTTGCCCCAGCTGTTGCGTGCAAAGGTGAGAATGTCGGCAATTTCGACGTCGCTGAGCTTCCAGTCGAACGCCGGCATCCCCGCACCGGTGACGTAGGTATGGGTATGCACCGCCCGCGCTCCGCCCAGCACCACGCTGGTCAACGTGTCGGTGTTGTCCGCGAGGATCGCCTTGTTGCCGGCGAATCCGGTGATCATGTGGCTCACACCCTCGCCCGCCGTGCCGTGGCAGGCCGAACAATGCACCTCGTAACCCTGGCCACCACGCTGCATACGGGCATCATTACCGGCCAGCGCTGCCGGTGCTGGCTGCGGGTTGCCGGGCAACGATTTGAGGTACACCGCAATGGCGCGCAGGTCCTGGTCGGTCAGGTGCTGGGTGGAGTTCTCGATCGCTTCGGCCATCGGCCCGCTGGCCACGGCAACGCCGTCGCTGCCGGTCTTCAGGTAGTCGACGATCTGCTCGACACTGCTGTCGCCCAAGCCCTGGTGCGGGTCGTTGGTGATGTTCGGCGCGAACCAGGTGCCGAGGAGGTCACCTTGAAGCGCCTGGGCAGCGATTGGCCCGCCCAGGGCGTTGCGTGGGCTGTGGCAGGCGGCGCAGTGGCCAGCGCCATCGACCAGATAGCGGCCACGGTTCCACTCGGGGCTTTGCGCCGGGTCCAGGACATACGACTTGTTGTCGAAGAACATCCAGTTCCAGCCCGCCATCAACAGGCGCTGGTTGAACGGGAAGTTCATGCCGACCAGTTCGTCGACCTTGTGCGCCTTCGGCTCGAGCGTGCTGAAGAACGCCCACAATGCGCGCAGGTCATCGTCGCTCATGCGCGTGTAGTCGGTGTACGGCATGGCCGGGAACAACAGGCCATGGCGGCCCTGCCCTTGACGCACGGCATTGAAGAAGTCGCGCTGGGTGTAATTGCCGATGCCGGTTTCACGATCGGGGGTGATGTTCGACGACTGGATGTCACCGAACGGCGTGCCGATCACGTAGCCACCGGCAAAGTCGCCGCTTTTGGCCGTGTGACAGGCCGCGCAGTCGGCGCCGCGCATCACATACTCGCCCTGCTTGATCAGTGCCGCGTCAGTGGACTTGAAGTCGCTCAGGCGCACACTGTCATCGGCCACCTGCGAGCGCGCGGTGGAGTTGGCCTGGATCACCAGGCCGAGCATCACGGCGCCGGCCAGGGCCACCACGCCGCCGCCGATCAGGGCGGTTTTCTTGTTGATCATGACAGGCCTCACACCAGGGAACCGGGGTTGTGCTGGTACTTCTCATGGATCGCCCGCGCCGTACGGATGGCCAAGGCGCCCACGGTGCTGGTGGGGTTGTAGCCGGCGTTAGTGGGGAACGCCGAAGCGCCGACCACGAACACGTTGTGCGCGTCCCAGCTCTGCAGGTAGGTGTTGACCGCACTGGTACGCGGGTCTTCGCCCATGACCATGCCGCCCTGGGTGTGGTTGGAGTTCTCGTCGTACGGGCTCCACGCCTTGGCGGCCGAGTTGAAGGTGTGCACGTGCTTGGCACCCATCTTCTTGCCGATGTCGACGGCGCGCTGCTCGATGAAGCGGGCCATGTTGCGGTCGTTCTGGTTCCAGTCGAAGGTCATGCGCAGCAGCGGCGTGCCCCAGCGATCCTTGTAGTTGGGGTCCAGCGACAGGTAGGCATCGCGGGCCGGCATCGAGGTGCCCTGGCCGAAGATGATCCCGTAGTTCTGGTAGTTGTCTTTGTAGGTCTGCTTGAAGCCCTTGCCCCAACGCGGGCTGCCCGGAGGCAACAGCCCTGCCCGGCCGATCGGCATGCCCTCGCGGGAAACGGTGAGCAAGCCGGCACCGCCGATGAAGTCGAGCTGGCTGTGGTCGAAGTTGTCGCCGTTGTAGTCGTCCACCTGGATGCCCAGGCCGCCGGCACCGATGAACGGGTTGAGAGTCTCGTCCTCGAACCACACGTGGGCGCCTGCGCAAGTCTGGTAGTTGTAGGCGCGGCCGATGGTGCCGGTCTGGCTGACCGGATCGTACTGCTTGCCGATGTCGCTGAGCAGCATCAGGCGGGCGTTGTCGTAGGTGAACGAGCACAGTGCGACGATATCGGCAGGCTGAATGACCTCGCGGCCCTGCTCGTCGAAGTAACTGACGCCGGTGGCGGTCTTGCCGTCTTCGGCCTTGTGGATTTTCGTCACATAACCCTGGGTGATCAGGGTGAAGTTCTTGCGCCGCATCAGTGCCGGGATCACGCAGGCCTGGGGCGAAGACTTGGAGTAGTTGCCGCAGCCATGGAACATGCAGTAGCCGCAGTAGGTGCACGGCGCCATGCTCACGCCCAGCGGGTTGACGTAGGCCGCGCCAACGTGAGCTACCGGGATGTAGAACGGGTGCAGGCCCATCTGCGCGGTGCTGTCACGGTACATCTGCATCAGCCGCGAATCCTTCAGCGCAGGCGTCGGGAATTCGCGGCTGCGCGGCCCTTCGAACGGGTTGCCGCCGGGGCGGATCTCACCGTTCAGGTTGCCGGCAATGCCGGAGATGCCGGCGATGCGTTCGAAGCGATCGTAGAACGGCTCAAGATCCGCGTAGGTGATGCCCCAGTCCTGTACCTGTTCCAGGCCCTTGAGCTTGCTCGCGCCATAACGCTCTAGGGTGGCCGAGCGCACACGGAAGTCCCACTCGGAGAAGCGCCAGGCCATGCCGGCCCAGTGGAAGCCCGCACCGCCCACCGACTTGCCCATCTGGAAGGCTTTCAGCTCGCGGGTCGGCACCGCGGTCTGGCCGGAGTGGTTGCGGAACGTCAGGGTGTAATCGCCCGGCTGCAGCAGCAGCTCGCGGCGGATGGTCCAGCGCAGCTCGTCGGGGTCGACGGCAGGCGGGGTGTCGGTGGAAGTGTCGAGCCACGGGCCGCGGTCGATCGCCACCACTTCCAGCCCGGCGCGGGTCAGTTCTTCGGCCATCAGCGAGCCAGCCCAACCCAGGCCGACGATGACTACGTCAGCTTTTTTACGTGTAATTGCCATGTTGGTTTCCTCTGGCCTCAGCTCACCGGGATCAGGCTGATGGGCGTCAGGCCCAGGTCCTGCCCGCGACGATCGATGTACTGGCGGTAGTCGTAGCGAGCGCCGGGGAAGCCCACCAGCTTCCAGCCGACCATGCCGCGGTTGCCGCCGTAGAGCGGGTCGGCGAAGTAACCTTCGCGCACGCTCAGCAGCAGGAATTCGAACAGGCGGCTGCCGCTGCCGGCGCCTTCCCAGTCCAGGCGGCCTTCGTCCAGCTGGCGCAAAATAGCGTCCATCTGCTCGCCGTCGAGTTCGGCGAAGGCGCGGCCGTGCAGCTGGCGGGCGTGCTGGTCGATGAACGCAAGGCCGGCCAGGGTGTAGTCGCGGCGGCTGCGCAGGCTGATGGTCAGGCCCATCAGCGCAGACTCGTCGGCCTGCAGCGGGCGCTCCAGATACAGGTCCTTCGACTCGCCATAGGGGCCGCTCATCTGCGCGTCGAGGTAATCCACGCAGCCGGCTTCGCTGGCCGAAGCACCAAGCTCGTCATGGGGAATCAGGCGGTCGAACACGGCAGTCAGGGTGGCACGGGCCTGGCCTTTGAACACATTGCCCTGGCCGCCGCTCATCACCGGCGATGGCAGCATTTCGCGGTTCAGACCGGTTTCCGGCGGCACCGACTTGAGTTCCACTGCGCCGACCTTGGCCAGGCCAGCGGCGGCGAACAACGCACCCATTGAACGCAAGGCGTCCCTACGTTTCATGGAGTTCTCCTTATCGACAATCACGGGGATCCGTGCGGCAGGTCGCGGAATTTCGGGCGCGCAAAGGCACACGGCGAGCACAGACAGGCTCGTCAGGGGCGATGGGGATCTGGGCGGATGAACGAAAAACGCGGTGTACTGGGGAGTGAACCTGGCAACCTGCCGATCACAGCGGGGCCAGTCTATGGCGCGACATAACGCCGCGCCATCGAAGCGTTGACGTGTTTACGTCAAAATAGCTTCAACACGTGGCAGGCGGGAGGGTCTCGTCGATCACCATACGCAGCTGCGGCCACACCTGTGGCGGTGCGTCCAAGTCACCGTTGGCGTACAGCAGTTGCTGGATGGCGGCTTCGGCCTGCCCTTCAGGGTCCTGATCGAGCACCAGCGACAGCAGCCCTGCGCGGAGCATGTCGGCATGCTGCGCAGTCGCCTCATGGCTGATCCAGACCAGCCGCCCGGCATGGCCGGACAGCGCCTGGTGCACACCCGTCGAGCCGCTGCCGGTGGTGTACAGCCCGACCACCCCAGCATCCTGAGCCAGATACTCGCTGATCGTTGCGGCATTGAGCTGGTTGTCGTCGAAGCACTCCACCGGGCCGAGCACCTCGACTTGCGGCGCCCGCTCGGCCATGACCTCGAGAAAGCCCTGTACACGCTGCTGATGGGCGCGATAGAGCAATGAGTTGGTGACCAGCAGCACACGGCCATGGGTCGGGGCAACCCATTGGCTCATCAGCCGCCCGGCAGCGCGGCCGGCGACATGGTTGTCGATCCCCGCGTAGATCACCCCTTCCAGCCCGGGCAGGCTGCTGGTTACCAGTATCACCGGCACGCCGGCAGCGACCTGCGCACTAAGGGCTTCACGCACCTGTGGGGTGTCCTGGGCAACCACGATCAACCCCTGGCGCGGCACCCTGGGCTGGTTGATGAGATCCAGCAGTTGCTGAGGATCGCGTTCCTGCCAGACATGGCGCTGCAGCACCAGCCGCGAGCGGTGCATCTGCGCCTGTTTGACAAAGGCAGCCGCCAGGCGCCGGTAATGATCGGTGGCGCTGTCTACCAGCAGCAAGTCGAAGCGCAGCAAGCCATGCAGCGCAGAAGGCAGCAGGCGTTTGAGCCCCAGCGCCTGGGCTGCCTGCAGCACCTTGCGACGTTTGCTGTCGGAAACGCTGCCACGCTCGTTCAACACACGGTCGACGGTACTCAGGCTGACGCCGGCCAATTGGGCGACATCAGCCATGCCTTGGCGACGGTCAATCTTGTCCACCTAGAAACATCCAGTAACCAAAGGTGCGGAGTCTGCCATGCCTGCTAAAGTTTCGCCTACTCCGCTTTCCACTCCTACCCGCGCAGACTTGCGCCGTTAGCGTTGAATGCCAGCCACATCAACCGACGCGACATCCAGCCCCGACGCAACAACCAGCCATCCAGCGAGAACTTGCCGTCCCCAATCACCATTACCCCGGCAAACACCACCATCAGCAACATCACGTATTCCCAACTGCCCCCGCCCGGCGACGCCCAGGCATACCAGTGCATCGCGGTGACCGACGCCAATGGTTACCGGCCGGCCTTCAAGCGCATGGACGGTGCCGCCCCAGGCTACATCGAGGCGGTGATCAAGAAGGCCAACTCGGCGTCAAGGGCCTGGCTGGGGCCGCTGTTGTGGCAGACGACGATCATGCGGATGGCCTTCGGCTAGAACGAGCTGTACCACGCCTAACGGAAGCACACTTACCCAAGCTCCGCTGGTTACGGGAGTTCTAAAAAAACTTAAAGTGACTGGGTGACTCAGCCACTGCAAGCGCTGGTCACCCCGTGCAGGCGATTTCTTTGCTCACTCCAGCTTTACAGTGAAGCAATTCCCGGATGTAAATTTCCCGATTTTTTTCAAAACGGAAGGTCGGGATAGGCATGGAAATAGCGAACCGACCCAACACTGTGTCTAGGGCAACGGCAGTCGTGGTAATCCCTTCCATTAGCTCGCCGTGGTCACATGACACGCCAGTATCTCGAATTAGGCCCACTTGCTTGAAGATTTTCGCAACCGAACCCGAGTCAGGTTCCCTGCTGCCCTGGCCTTGAAACAAGACACCTAACTCTTCGTCGCTATACAAGGCCATAATCGCCCGACCAGCAGACGTACCATAAAGCGGCTTATCCAGTTGGCCTAACCGGGGCATCACTAGCAGCTCTCGGTCAGCTACAACTCGATGCTCAATCACCAGCTGCAATCCATTGGGCCTCGATAACACAACGGTCTCGTCAACTGCTTCGCTTAGCCGATGTAACCATGGTCGAAGGACAGTGATTCGATCTGCGTGAGCGTAGGTAACGAGTCTCAAGAGGCCTGCACCCAGGCGAATCCCGCCAATACCCTCACTTCGAATCATTCCCTCCTCTTCAAGCGCACCGACGATCCGTTGCACAGTCGAGCGAGGTAGCCCTACCTCCTGAGCAATATCCCCAAGGCTCAGACCATCAGGTTTTTTCCCTAGTAAATACATGATCTTGGCAGCTCGAGCGATGACCTGAATTCCGCCGCCTTTCTCTTCGTTTCCGCCTTGTTGATTGACTACGTCCATCGGCACCTCCAATTTTCGAGCACTGTACCACATTGCGGTACGAGGCAATTGACGATACAGTTACCGTATTGTGGTACACGCCCTGAGAGTGATGCATGCTTCGAGAATTTTCAGTTGCCGGCCTCCTGGTCAGCCCGATGGTGTTATGCGCCCTCATCGCGGGCGGGTTAACGGTGATCACCCAGTTGCTGGTTCCTCACACACTGCTCAAACACTGGACGCTCAGGCGTTCATGGCTGGGGCTTTCGCTATTCGTCTGCTACGTCGCAGCAACAGTGGCATTCCTGGACGGGGATCTGAAATGAACGGCGCATTGCGAGTCACCATGACGCTATTGATTGCAACGGCAACCGTTTTTTCGGGGGCGTGGGTATGGAATCACTATCGCCAGTCACCTTGGACACGCGATGGCAGAGTGAGAGCTGATGTGGTGATCGTTGCACCGGACGTCGCGGGTTGGGTCACCAAGCTCCATGTGAGAGATAACCAAATGGTGAAGACAGGCGATGTGCTTTTTGAAATCGATGAGGCTCGTTATCAAGCCACCCTGGATGAAGCAAAGGCCAAGATGGAACACTCCAAGCATGCTTGGGAACTTGCTCGAGTTCAAGAACGACGGCGTGTCCCTCTCGCTAAGATCAACGCCATCAGTGCGGAGGATCTAGACAATGCACGATCACAAGTTTTGATAGCGAAATCCGCCTATGAGATTAGCAAAGCACAATGGGAGACAGCTCGGATCAACCTTGCCCGCACACGAGTGACAGCCCCTGCTGACGGAACTATCACAAACGTCAAACTGCAAGAGGGGAACTACGTTACTCAGGGCGGCCCAGCATTTTCTCTAATCAAAGACGGCTCGTTTTACGTCACCGCCTATTTTGAAGAAACTAAATTGCCCGGCATCAGCGAGGGGGATGCTGCTGATGTGAGGTTGATGAGCGAAGGTAAGCCGCTTAAGGGGCACGTGATAAGCATCGCAAAAGGGGTAGCGAACTCGAATACGCAAGCTGATCCGATGCTATTACCCCAAGTGCAGCAGGCCTTTAACTGGGTGAGACTGGCACAGCGTATTCCTGTCGATATCAAACTCGATTCAGTTCCCGATGGGACACGATTAAGCGCCGGGATGAACGCTTCGGTGAAGCTTTCGCCATCGCTTTCGCGAGTCGTGAACTTATGAAAGCGATCCTGACTCATTACTTGCAACCCAGCCTGCGCAGCGTCCTCTTTGCAGCCAAAGGGCTGTCAGCAGTCACATTGGCACTCGCTGTGTCGATGAGCTTGGATCTCGACAAGCCGTTTTGGGCCATGGTTGCGTCGATGATGTTGCAGGCTCGGCCTGAGACAGGGTTAGTGATCGAGAAGGCTATGTGCCTAGTGATCGGCTCAACCCTCGGAGCTTGTGTTGCTGTGCTCATCCTGAACAACCTATTGCCATATCCCAGCCTTGCGATCGGCGCGTTGACCGTTTGTGTTGCGATCACATCTGCAGTTGCCTCAACGGAGCGCCACGTAAATTTCATCTTTGGCACGGCTCTAGTATCCGTAACCGCCGTCCTTATCGTGATGTTTGCCATGGCCGACCCCACCATCACGACCAGTGAGTCGATTTTTCTGGTGGTTCGGGCACGCCTGACAGAGGTACTTGTTGGGGCGAGCTGCGCGACATTAGCCAGTGTTTTTTTCTTTCCCTTCAAGGTTGAAGCACTGCTTACCGGCCACGCCCGTCGTCTGCATCTGGCATGCTTAGGGTACGCCCAAACGCTCGTTCATACCCCTGAAGATCAAGCGACGCTTCATAAGGAGCGCACTGAAATAATCAGCTTGGTTACGCAGATAAATGATGATTCAAACGCAGGCAGGTATGAACTGGCGAACAGCGTACCAAGGGCACTGCGGATGTGCCAAAACGCGCTCACGCTAGCGGCCAGTGGCCACACAGTTCAGCGTTTGCTCAGTGAGCAGGATGGCGCTACCAGCCAGGCCTTCACAGACATCACCGAGTTATTTGCGAAAGAACTGACCAGAGTTTCTGAGCTTGATTCCAACAGCCAAACTATTGGGCTGAGAACGCTACTAGAGAAAATGCAGGTTGTTGCTGAGGAGTGGCTTGACGCCGGTCTAAACGATGCATTTCAAGCATTCACCGGTGCACTGCTGAGCATACTCGAAGCTACTCAATCCTCTCCCAATGGCGAGCCGTGCTCTCATCCAGGTAAACGCTTGAAGCGTCATCGTGATTGGCACGCGGCTGCAAGATCAGCGACTCGGAATAGCCTTGTTTTCATGGCAGCGGCGACGCTTTGGGTATCGTCGGATGGGCCTGCTACACTGATCATGATGATGGTTCTTCCAACGCTCTTTTCGCAAATGTTCGCTGCAGCTCCAGCGCCGACGTTGATCGTGCGGAGACTTATCGTCGGAGTGGCATTAGCGGTGCCTATTGTCGTTTTGATAGTGCTGCCACTGCTTGCCCAGGGCCCGAATCATTTCCTAGCGCTGATGGTGGTTCTGGCCGGGCCACTTTTCCTAGGCCTTATGGCAATGACCTCACCTGCTCTGACACCCTATGGTCTTGGCTTCTGCCTTACCTTTGCGGTAACCATACAGCCGAGTAATTACATGACGTTCGCGGTGGATCAGTCCCTAACTACCGACTTAGGTATCGTAGCTGGCCTGGGACTACTTTTTGTTGGATTCTCGCTAGTAGGCCCGCCAAAGGGGCTTTGGCTACAACGGCGAGTGGTGAAAACATTGGAAAGGGATCTCAGGGTGATGCAGTCGATGGGTAAATCCCGCTCCTGGCTGAATCGACGAGCAGGGGAAAGGCTTTCTTATCTCAGTGCCTATGAGCCGGCGTCATCGCAAGGGCAGGAGCTCACAGCTCTCGGATTTTCCCTGTTGGAAAGAGGCCACATTCACTCGAGGCGTAGGACTGAAGAAGAGTGAGCTGATACCTGCTATTCCCCTAAGGATTCGGCGTAGCGAGCTTGATCCCTCCAGCGTTTCGGCGATTCACCAGTCCAACGATTAAACGCATGGGTGAAACTAGACGTCTCTGTATATCCAAGAAGCTCGGCGAGCTTCGATATGTTGATCGCAGTCTTTTCGAGGTAGTAGTAGGCCATCTCCTTGCGTACCGAGTCGAACAAGCCCGAAAAAGTTTGCCCTTCATCCTTGAGTTGACGAGTCAGCGTCCACACGGGAATCCCCAATCGGTCAGCAACTTGCTCAATACGCGGCACTCCTCCTGGAATCGAATCGATGATCTCAGAGCGTACTCGCTCGGCTGTCGTTAGCCGAACTGAGCCTGCGACCCGCAGTACACCAAAACTCTGCTGTGCGATCAAAAGCAGTTGCGGGTCAGCCCCAGGCATCGCTCGGGAGAGATCAGAAGCATTGAGGATGATCGCATTCGACGACTGTTCGAATCGCACGTCTGTCCGAAAAGCCTTCTGGTGATCCTGCCAGCACTCCGGCCTAGCATGACTGAAGTGAACCTCCAAGGGTGCCCAGCGCTCACCTAAAGCCCTACGCATCACATTGAAGACGTTCCCAAGCGTCATCTCAGCATCGTGGCGGCGACTGATGATAGTGCTGTCCAACAACCCATACTCCAGGCGAACTTTGCCCTGGAAATGATTGACCTTGAAAAAACTACGGCTCTGAAACTCGGGGAAAAATCGGCTCATGTTCAATAAGGCATCACCGAGTGTTGCAGACGAAAGCCCAACATATCCCCATAACCCCAGGTACTCGGGACGGTACTGATTACCCAGCCAGAGACCGAAATTATCGTTCTCCGTTAACGTCGCCGCCGTATCAACAGCCTTGAGAAAGGCCGGCAGCGAAATGGGTTGATTAGGGTCACCAAGCACGTCCGGATTTATCGCAGAGCGCTCGAATATGTCTTCAGCCTCTGCGCCCTGAAGGCGCAGGAAAGACGCGAATCCAGAAACCACAGCCCCCATCACGGTCGCGGGTCTTGAGGAATCTTGAGCAGTGGATCGGTACATTCAGACCTCCATCGTTACAGAGCCAAGCATTCCTGACTATGCAACTCGTATACCACCCCACGTAAGCCCAACCGGACAAGGCTCCGGGAATATCGAGGGGACAAAAGCGCACCATCCCCGTGCTCGATGCGCTATTTCGGTTCATTGGCTTGTGGACTGAAGACAACGAGTTGTCATATCAAAACAAGTTTTACTGGAGGGGATTTCTCGATACTGACATCAGCGTCGTGGCAGGCATCCAGCCTCTGTCCATGCACTCATGACCTGATAGCTAAAGATTGAGGAGGCTCCCATGGGAGAGGTTGAGAAGCAAAAATTAAAGGGGTCGCTTGGCGTCACCCCCATCGTGATGATGGTCGTGGCCACCGCAGCCCCCTTGACCGTGATGGTCGCCAACACACCGCTGATGGTGTCGCTGGGTAACGGCATCGCCGCTCCGGTGGATGCATTCATCGCAACCGTGATCATGTTTCTCTTCACGGTAGGCTTCGTTGCGATGTCCAAGTACATCTCCAATGCGGGGGCGTTTTATGCCTTTATTCAAAAAGGTCTGGGACGCTCAGTAGGCTTGGGTTCGGCGACCCTCGCCGTGGTTTCCTATGCCCTCATCCTTGTCGCGCTGCAGGGCTATATCGGCTACACGTCCGCCGCCGTTGTGAACGACTTCTTGGGAGTATCAGTACCTTGGTGGGTTTACTCCCTCATGGCGGTTGGCGTCATCGCTTGCCTAGGTTATCGAGATATTGAACTGAGCTCTAAGTTCCTCGGTATCGCCTTGGTGTTGGAGATCGCCGTCGTCATCCTGGTTGATATCGCAGTAATCCTCGATAAAGGCCCTACCGGTCTGGAGAGCGCATCCTTCCATCTCGACAACATCATCTCGGGCTCCCCAGGACTGGGAATTCTGTTCGCCATTTTCAGTTTCATCGGTTTTGAGTCCACCGTCATCTACCGAGAGGAAGCTAAAGACCCCGACCGTACAATCCCGCGAGCCACCTACACAGCGGTGCTTCTGGTTGGAGCATTCTATGTGATTTCAATGTGGTGTGCGGTCAGCTCTATCGGCAAGGACAACATCACAGCGTTCTCTGAGGCACACGGTGCTGATATGTACCTCGCAGTCACCGAGCACTACTTCGGCGTCCTCTTCATGGACGTGATGCATGTGCTGCTGATCACCAGCCTGTTCGCCTGTGCTCTGTCACTACACAACATCGTAGTGCGCTACAAGTACACCCTTGGAAGGTTCGGTGTACTGAATGACCGTTTTTCCAGCGTCCACCCGGAGCATGGCTCCCCACACGTTTCGTCAATCGTACTGTCACTCTTCAGCGTCATCGCCTTTGCCCTACTGATAGCCATAGGTGCTGACCCGGCAAGCCAGATCTATGCATGGGGTGCCATGGCCGGAACACTTGGCTATATGGCCATCCTCTCTCTGACCTGCGCGGCGGTGGTGGTGTTCTTCCGGCGGGAGCAGGTTCGGGGGCAAGTCTGGAAGACCCTCATCGCGCCTTCAGCAGGTCTGCTGGGCATCCTGGGATGCCTTTGGGTCGCCGTTTCCAACTTGCCCGATCTCATAGGTGGCGATAGTGCAAAAACGGTTTCGATCTTTGTCGTCTCGTTTCTCCTGGCCACCTTCGCCTTTGGCTTCTGGGTAGCGGAGCGTTTCCGAACCCGACATCCCGTTCGCTACGAGGCACTGCGCCAGTTGGCGTAACCCAGTCCCTTCACTGCATTCAAAGAGGAAATCAAAATGCTCATTAACCGCTTGCCCAATACCGCCACCATCGAAGAAGTCAGTAATTCCTTGAAAGAGCATGGGTACGTCGTGATCGATGAACTCGTGAGCGCTGATGTCATGGACAAGGTCGCCGCTGAGATGGGCCCGTACATCGACACCACGCCTTTCGGAGAGGATAAATTTGTAGGGTTCTCTACCCAGCGTACCGGCGCAATGATCCTCCGCTCGGAAACCTCGCGTGATCTGATCATGAATCCTTTGGTGGTTGGGGTGGCTGCTAGACACTTGAGTAAGGCTTCAACCTTCCAGTTGCACCTGACACAAGTGATCTCTGTACATCCGGGTTCGCCCGCCCAGGTGCTGCATCAGGATCAGCTGGCCTGGGACTTTTTCCAGTTCCCGAACGACTACGAGGTTCAGTGCAATACGCTGTGGGCGATGACGGATTACACCGCCGAAAACGGTGCTACTCGTATCGTTCCAGACAGCCAGTTCGCCGGGCCTGGCCAGAAGTACTCTCCGACAGCTGGCATTCCAGCGGAAATGAAGAAGGGCTCCGTCTTGCTCTACACCGGCAAGATCTACCACGGCGCTGGTGAGAACAAGAGCGACAAGGTTCGCCAGGCCTTGAACATCACCTACGCGGTAGGCTGGGTACGCCAAGAAGAAAACCAGTATCTGGCCACCCCACCAGAAGTAGCTCGTACTCTCCCTGACGATTTGCTGAAGCTGATGGGCTACCAGTGTGGATGCTTCGCCATGGGCTATGTCCGCGATTTTGAAGACCCGCTCGCTTACCTCAAGGGCAGTACCGAGCGTCGCTCCTCGGGCTTCAACGCCTTGAGTAGTACAGCGAACTCGAGCTCGGCTGCATATGCAGACTCTCTCATCTGATCACTCACTGGAAGGACTACCTCATGAGCACTATCGCCGAAACTGCCATGGCATTCTTTGAAGTCTGTGAGTCTGGCAAAGGATGGAAGGAGTGCCGCCATTACTGCCACGACGGCGCTGTATTCAACGTTCAAGCTGAGTCTCTTGAGGCGATGAAAACAGTTGAAGCATATAGCGACTCGATGCCGCATCTTCTCGAAATTTTGCCGGACGCACATTACGAACTGGTCAACGTTGCGACTGATGAAAAGCGTCAAACCGTTATCGCGTTTGCTCGGTTCTGCGGGACTCACACTGGTATCAATGAACCTGTACCAGCCACCGGCAGACCAGTAATTTCGGACTACGTTTTCGTCATGAGGTTGAAGGACGGCAAAGTGGCCGAGGTGACGAAGGTGTGGAACGACAGCCACGCGGGTAAGCAACTGGGCTGGGCGTGACGAAAAGCCTCCAGGCGCATCCCACGATATGCACCTGGAGGCCCGCCATGGATAAATTGTGCCAACAATATCAGCAGCGCGAAGGAACACGCCGATGCAAAGCTCGCCAGTAACCAAACTCAAGTATCCCCCCCAAATAGATCCCCGCGCATTTAGAAATGCGCTTGGTAATTTTCCAACTGGGGTAACCATCATGACCGCAGTTCTAGCAGGCAGAAAGGTGGGCGTTACGGCGAACAGCTTCAGCTCCGTATCGTTAAATCCGGCCCTCATCTTGTGGAGCATCGACAAGCGCTCCTCTAGCTATGAGGTATTCAGCCAAGCGTCTCATTTCGCGGTGAACATCTTGGCCGCCGAACAAATCGACTTATCTAACAGATTCGCCAGAAGTGGTGAGGAGAAGTTCGCCGCAGTCGAACATACCTGCGGGGCCGGGGGAGCCCCAGTGTTCTATGGGTGTTCTGCTCATCTTGAATGTGAGCTTTTTGGCCAAATCGATGCAGGCGACCACCATGTCATCCTTGGACAAGTCGTTGCATTCACCGATCACGGTAGAGCCCCCTTGGTGTTCCACAAGGGAGCGTACATTTCCTTAGCATCTGGATGAGATTTGTTGATTCCTTTTAGTCTTCAGGCCTCTGGAAAAACACACCTCGATGTATGTCGCCGGCCACACGCCTTTGGGACACGGCCGTTTTAACATGGTGCCTCGCCAGCAAATTTTCATCTCACCGAATGACGATCAACTTAATCAGAGCAAAGCGCAGCAAGCCATGCAGCGCAGACGGCAGCAGGCGTTTGAGCCCCAACACCTGGGCTGCCTGCAGCACCTTGCGACGCTTGCTGTCGGAAACGCTGCCGCGCTCGTTCAACACACGGTCGACGGTACTCAGGCTGACGCCAGCCAGTTGGGCGACATCCGCCATGCCTTGGCGACGGTCAATCTTGTCCACCTGGAAACATCCACTAACAAAAGGTGCGGAGTCTGCCATGGCTGTGCAAGTTTCGCCTACTCCGCTTGCCTTCTCTACTCGCGGGGACTGGCACCCTTAACGTTGAATGCCAACCACATCAAGCGACGCGGCATCCAGCCCCGACGCAACAACCAACCATCCAGCGAGAACTTGCCGGCCCCGGTCACCATCACCCCGGCAAACACCACCATCAGCAGCATCACGTACTCCCAGCCGCCCCCGCCCGGCGAAGCCCAGGCATAGCCCCGGCTCCACTCACCGCCGAAACCGACCGTAGCTACCAGGAAATACACCAGGCTCACAAATGCCCCCAGCCGTGCGAACAACCCCAGCCCGACGCTGACGGCACTGGCAAACTCGATGAGCCCGCCCAGCACCACGAAGTACGCCGCGACCTCACCCAGGCCAAAGCCCTGGAAGCCCGTCTCCAAGCGATGGAACCAGCCCAGCCCGGCGAAGATCTTCTCGGAACTGTGGCACAGCTCGTTCAGGCCGAAGTACATGCGCACGATCGTCGCCTGCCACAACAGCAACCCCAGCCAGGCCCCTGGCTTCTTGCGATCACGACGCAGGTCGCCGAGCACGCAGTCGGCGAACTGCAACAGCAACGGCACGGCGGCGATGCTCGCGACCCAGACCATGACAAGTGCATCGTTCATCGCCGCCACGCGCCAGGCAATCAGGAACGGCAGCAACGACAGCAGAAAGCCCGGGGCGAACGCCCTGGGGGTGATCAGCGCCGCACTGAACAAGGCGACGCACATCCACAGCGTGCTCGACCAGGCGGCGAAATCTGGCAACGTATGGTTGCCCCAACCACAATAGAGGGCGGCCACCAGAGTCGCCGCCAGCCCGGCCACGCTGAGTGCGTTGGGCATGCGCGACGGCTTGAGCAGACCGTAGTCGTTGGCATAAGCGCCCTCGACCACATCAAGGGAACGTACAGGACTGTTCATCACGAACCTCGATCAAGGGTGGCTGACAGGCAGGGTTTTCTCGAAGGCACGCGCAAGCTCCGTGGCCATGCGTTGCTCCTGGTCATCGCTGGCACCGCCGGCCACGCCCAAGGCACCGACTGCCTGGCCCTGCTGGCGGATCACCACCCCGGCGACGGCGGGCAGGATCCCGGGAATGCTGCCCAGCTGCAGGTTCTTCTGCCGCGCCAGGTCGTAGAACACCACGGTGTCGACGTCGTTGATCGCCGCCGAGTTAGCCTTCTTGATCGCCGCCTCGATGCAGCCTGGGGCGGCGCCGTCCATACGCTTGAAGGCCAGCAGGTAACCATTGGTGTCGGTCACCGCGATGCACGGGTGAGTGCCTTCGGCGCGAGCCTTGGCCACGGCGCTGTCGAGCAGCGCTGCCGCGCCGCCCAGGGACAGCTGAGTGGTGCCACGCAAGGCAGTGCCTTCACTGGCCTGGGCCCATGGCGCAGCAAACAGAGTGAGGCCAGCCAGGAGCAGGCGCCGGAAATAAACGTTCATCTGCAATTCCTTTTCAATCGATCCAGATTGGCCCTCCGCGCATTCGCACAGAGGGCCACGGCCATCAGCGGAAGGTCGCCGCCACGTCTTCGGCGAGTTTCTGCTCGGTCAGGTCGGTGGCACCGCTTACGCCAACGCTGCCGACCACATTGCCACCGTGCTTGACCACTACCCCGCCCACTGCCGGCAGGATGCCGGGGATGGTGCCGATGGCCAGGTTCTCTTTGCGCGCCAGGTCATAGAACGTGATGGTGTTGATGGCAAAGCGCGCTGCCGAGGTGGCCTTGGCAATCGAGGCCTCGACGCAGCCGGCATATGCACCCTGCATACGGGTGAAGGCCAGCAGGTGGCCGTCGGCATCGGTGACCGCGATGCAGATCTTCATGGCCCGGCTGGCGGCCAGCTCGGTGGCTTGCTGCGTCAACTGCAGGGCAGCGGCGGTGGACAGGTTTTCCTGGGCCACCACCGTCGGCGCCGGGCTGGCGGCCTGGGCAGAAGTCGCCATGGCAAAGGCAAGGGACAAGGCGGCGATGGTCATTGTTGTTTTCATCGGTACATCTCCTGGTTGGTGCCCTGTGCGTGTTTGCGCAGGGCTGGCTGAATGCGGGCGCAGGGGCGCCCTGCTCGCGAGCCGCAGGGGCTCGCAAGTGCATCAAGTGGGTTAATGGGGTAAGTGGATCAGCGGGCGACGGTGGTCAGCGGCTTGCCGACCACGGCCGGGACTTTCTCGCGCCCCCCCAGGGCTGCCGGCAGTTGCACCTTGTAGATCATGAATGGCCGCACGATCGCGTCCTGGCCGCCAGGACCACGGTTGGAGGCCAAGCGCGCACTCTGCGGCACCGGGATATAAAGCTCGCGCTGGTCGGAAATGATCATCGCATCCGGGTTCCACAGCCGCGGGTCTTCGGCGACCACGCGCAGCGTGCCGTCCGGCGCGTACACCGACACGCGCGGCCGGTCATACTCGCCCAGGTAGACGTTGCCGGCACTGTCCATCGCCGTGCCAGTCAGCGGGCTGGTGTCATGCACGAACTCGACCTGCTTGCCCAGCTCCGCTTCGCTGATCCGCGTGTCGCGCAACGCTGCGGTCGGCACCCGCCACAACGGCCCGCTCAGCGGCTGGTAGTACAGCCATTGGCCGTCGGGGCTGATCTCGATAGGGTCGGAATGCACCTGGTGATCGCTGCCGTCAGCCAGCAATAGCGGCTGGCCGTTTTCACCGATCGGCCGGCGTTCGGGCGCCATCTGCGTCGACGGATGCCCGGCCAGGCGGCGCACGGCTTCACCGGTTTTCAGGTTGACAACGATGATCGCGCCCAGGCCCGAGTCGGTCACATAGGCATGCTCGCTGTCCAGGCGCAGGTCGTTGAGGTGGGCGCCGGCCGGCAACACGCTGGCGGGCAGGCTGATGCTGCGCAGCAACTTGCCGTCGCGGGTGTCGAACTGCAGGATCTTCTGCCCGGGGTTGATGCCTTTGGGCCCGGCATCCTCGCCCTGGTCGATGGCCCACAGGGTGTCGTCGTCGAAGATATGGATGGTGTTGATCTTTACCAGCGCTGCAGCACTCGGCTTGCCCGGTGCCCAGGCATTCCACTGCCCGCCCGGGAACGGCTTGAGGCTGCCGTCGGGCAGCACCTCGGCGATCGACGGGGTTTTCTCGAAGCCTGGCCAGCGCGGCAGGCCGACGAACAGGCGACCACCGGAAGTCAGTGCCACGGCGTTGCACAGCCAGTCCAGGCGAGCGACCTCGGTCAGCGGCTGGCCGCTGGGCGGCAGGTCCTGCGCCTGTACCAGCGGGGTGCAGGCAAGGCCGAGGGCAAAACCGGCAATGCGCAATGCGCGGGAGGTACGTCCTGATGTATTCATTGTTATTGTCCTTGTCAGTAATAAAGTCAGCGCGCAGTAGCAGGCTTGAGCGATGGCGCGGGCCGGTCGCGGTCTTGCGGGTTCGAGTTGTCGTCGGGGCGTTGCAGCGGGCCGACAATGAGCAGGTAGCTGACGAACGCACCCACGGCATTCAGCGCGACATACACCAGGGCACCATTGAACGAGTGCATCGACTGCACCATGTAGCCGATCACCACCGGGGTGACGATGCCGGCCAGGCTGCCAAAGGTGTTGAAGATCGCGCCATTCATGCCGATGCTGTCCTTGGGCGAGACATCGGCGATGATCGCCCAGCCCAGCGCGCCCACGCCCTTGCCGAAGAACGCCAGGGCCATGAACAGCACGATCAGCAGGTTGGTTTCCACGTAGTTGCACAGGATCATGCTCATCGACAGCGCCATGCCGATGAAGATCGGCAGTTTGCGCGCCAACGTCAGCGACATCCCCTTGCGCAACATCCAGTCCGAAGCCATGCCGCCGGTAATCCCGCCCACAAATCCGCAGATGGCTGGCACCGCCGCCAACAGGCCGGCATCCAGCAACGACAGCCCGCGCTGCTGCACCAGGTACACCGGGAACCAGGTGAGGAAGAAGAACGTCAGCGTGCTGATGCAGAACTGCGCCAGGTAGATGCCGAGGAACATGCGCTGGCGCAGCAGGCCACGGGCGCGCGTCCAGGTGTCGCGCCAGCCCTGCCCTGGCGGCCGGCTGCTAGCGTGCTCGCGCAGGCTGGCCCCGCCCAGGCGCATGGCCTCGAGTTCCACCGCCGTCAGCGTCGGGTGCTCGACTGGCGCCTTGATCCGGCGAATGAACACCACGCCCATGGCGACGCCCGCCACGCCCATCACATAGAACACCCACGGCCAGCCCCAGCGGGTCGAGACCCACGCCAGCAATGGTGTGAACACCACCGCAGCGAAGTACTGGGACGAATTGAAGATCGCCGTCGCGGTGCCACGTTCGGCCGTGGGGAACCACATCGAGACGATCTTGCTGTTGGCCGGAAAGCACGGTGCCTCGGCAGCGCCGACCAGAAATCGCAGGGCGAATACGGCGACGAAGGCCAGGCCCACCGGCATCATCGCGACAGTGCCAATCAACCCGGTGAACAGCGACCAGGCGACGATCGCCAGCCCCAGCACGCGAATGCTGCCGAAGCGGTCGATGGCCAGGCCACCCGGCAGTTGCAGGAGCATGTAGGCCCAGGCGAAGGCCGAGAACAGCCAGCCCATCTGGGCATGCCCCAGGCCCATTTCATCGGCCAGGCTGGCGCCGGCGATGGACAGCGTGGCGCGGTCGCCCTGGTTGATGATCATCATCACGAACAGCAGGGCAATGACTTCATGGCGCCGGTGTTCGGCGATGAAGCGGCGCAGAGAATGTATTTTTTTCATTGTATTCTCGATACCGGTTTGCAAGCGCGAGCAACCTGGGAGGCTGCCGCGCAGCAATCAGTCAGCAGTGGGTTTCACGCACGATCGCATCGGTACGCAGGCGCACTTCAGGCCGCAGTGCCGTGCCCAGGCCAGGCCGTTGCGGTGCCAGGGCGAAGCCGCCATCGATCTGCGGAAGCTGGGTAACCAGTTCGCCATACCAGCTCGACAGCGATGCCCGCACCACTTCCTGAAGCACGGCCGTGGGCGCATGCAGTCCAAGGTGCAAGCCGGCGAACAACGCCACCGGGCCGGTGCAGTCGTGGGGCGCCAGCGGCTTGTTGTAGGCCTGCGCCAGCGCGGCGATCTTGCGCGCTTCGGTGAAACCGCCGCACCACACCAGGTCGAGCATCAGGTAATCGAGGCTGTCGGCCTTGAGCAGGTCACGGTAGGCCGTACTGCCGCCCAGGGTTTCGCTGGCGCAGATCGGCACCCGGGTACGCTTGCGCAGGTCGGCCAGGGCCTGGGCGTCGTCCATCTTGCACAGCGGGTCTTCCACCCAGTACACGTCAAAGGCTTCCAGCGCCTGGCAGATGCGCAGGGCTGCCGTGGTGTCCCACAGGCTGTGCAGCTCGCACATGATCTCGATACGGTTGCCCACCGCCGCGCGAATCTGGCGGAACGCTTCGCAGCCCTTCTGCACCTCGTCCAGGCTGATGGTGTTGGCCCCGGGCTGGCGGGCGAACTGGTCGAACGGCCAGATCTTCATGGCCGTGTAGCCCTCCTCCACCAGGCTGATCGCCAGGGCGCCGGCGTCGCGGCTGAAGGCCAACTGATCGTCATAAGGGCCCTGGGCGCAGTCGCTTGCGCTGATCTCGCGGCGGGCACCCTGCTGGGTGTTGAATTCGTAGCCGGCGCAGGTGTTGTACACCCGGATGCGCTCGCGGCAGGCACCGCCGAGCGCTTCATGGATGGGGATACCGTGGCGCTGGCCCTTGAGGTCCCACAGGGCGATGTCCACAGCGCTGGCGGCGCGGATTTCGGCGCTGGCGCTGTGGTAACCGACGTAGGGCGTGGTGAGTTCCAGGGAGATTGCTTCGATCTGCCGTGAGGCGCGGCCGATCAATCCTGGGGCGATGAGTTCGTGGATGGCCGCCTCGACGGTGGCAGCACCACGAAAGGTTTCGCCCAGGCCGATCAGGCCTTCATCGGTTTCGATCTCCAGCCAGAGCAGCTTGGGGCGTTCGGGCAGGCGCAGGGTTCTAACACAGGTGATCTTCGACATTGTTCTTGTCCTGAGTCCATTCCAGCAAATGGTATCGTTACCATTTCCGCTAAAAAACCTAGCGCATCCAGAAATACAGGACAAGAGGATTTAGAAAAAAGTTTGCCGAAGCGTGAAAATGTTAACGTTAACTTTCCAGCGTCTGAGTGCTCTCGCGCTGCACCAGGCTGAAGCCGATATCAACGGTCGCGGGCGATTGCGCATCGCCGCCCAGGCGCTCCAGCAACATCCTGGCGGCCGTGTCGCCCATCAGGGTGCCGTCGATACGTACCGTCGACAAGGCCGGGAAGGTGTGCGCAGCGAAGGCCATGTCACCAAAGCCCATTACCGCCAGTTGCCCGGGCACCGCGATGCCGCGGGCGGCCGCTTCGGTCAGCACGCCCTGGGCAATGGTGTCGGAGGTGCACACCACGGCGCAAGGGCCTTCGCTATCGACGGCGGACTGCTCGAGCAGCACGCTCAGGCCTTCACGACCCTGGGCCAGGGACGGCAGGCCCTGCCAGGTCTGGCGCTGGACGTCGGTGATGCCCTGCTCGGCCAGGGCCTGGACGAAACTGTCGGCACGGCGCAAGCCACGCGGGTCGTCAACGGCCAGCAGGGCGAAGCGTCGGTAGCCTTGGCCCACCAGCTGCCGCGCCACCTCGCGCCCGGCCTGTTCGTGGGAAAACCCGACCAGCATGTCGATCGGCTCGGCAGACAGGTCCCAGGTTTCCACCACCGGCACGCCAGCCGCGCGCAGGCGGTTGCGGCTGAGGCTGGTGTGCAGGGTGCCGGTGAGGATGATGCCGTCCGGGCGGCGGCTGAGGATCACCTCCAGCAGCTCCTGCTCCTGCTCGGTCTGGTAGCCCGAGACGCCCAGCAGCACCTGGTAGCCAGCCTTGATCAGGCGCTCGTTGATGGCCTGGAAGGTGTCGGAGAAGATCGGGTTGGTGACCATCGGCACCACCACCGCCACCAGCCGCGTGCGGCTGGACTTCAGCGCGCCGGCCAGGCGGTTGTGCACGTAACCGGTCTGCTCGATGGCCCGGCGCACCTTGAGGCGGGTCGGTTCGCGCACGGTGTCCGGCTGGTTGAGGTAGCGCGACACCGTCATCGGCGCGACGCCGGCCAAGCGCGCCACATCGCTCAAGGTGACTGCCGCACGCACCTGCCCTTTGCCGTCTGAAGCCATACCCGCCCTACCCCGTGGATGCACCGTTGCTGAAGTCGGGCAAGAGTAGCCTGCGACAATCTTGAAGGAAACCCGTCAAAACAGTCATGGCGCGGGCCGTCGCTGCGCCCCTAGACTCGCCCCGCCAGCCACAAGGCCGGCCCCATAACAATAACGCACGCGTCGCCAGTGCCCCTTGGCCGACGCACGTCCTGAGGATGATGGACATGAATCGACGTGAAGCCCTGATCTCACTCGTTCAAATCAGCGCCCTTGGCGCCATCGGCAGCGCCAGTGCCGGCGTGCTCGCCAGCGACCGCCCGCGGGCCAGCGGCACCCACGCCGACGCCCTGCCCCAACCGCCGAAATCCGGCGCCCTAGCCTACCTCACCTCAGACGAAGCCCGGGAAGTGGCGGCCATCTTCGACCGCCTGATCCCCGAGGACGAACTGGGCATGAGCGCCAGCCAGGCCGGCTGCGTGGTGTTTATCGACCGGCAACTGGCCGGGCCCTACGGCCAGGCCGCCAGCACCTACCGCCTCGGCCCCTACGTGCAGGGAACGCCCGAGCAAGGGCCGCAGTTCAGGCTGACGCCTGCGCAGCGCTACCGCGATGGCCTGGCGCGGCTCGGTCAGTACTGCCAGCAGCAGCATGCCCGGCCGTTCAGCGGCCTGACCGGTGAACAGCAGGATGCACTGCTGCGAGCGATGGAAGCCGGTACTGCGCCCCTGGATGCCGACTTCTTCGCACTGCTGCTGCAGAACGTGCGCGAAGGCTACCTGGCCGACCCCATGTATGGCGGCAACCGCGACATGGTGGGCTGGCGGCTGATCGGCTTCCCCGGCGCCCGCTACGACTATCGCCCGTATCTGCACAGGAAAGGCCTGCCGCTCGACCTGGAGCCGGTGAGCCTGCTCGACCGGGCAGGCTGAGTCCACCCGGACCTTCCCCCCAATTTTGCGCGAGGCAGCCCCGTGGCCCTGCCGGCCCCCGCCTGCGCGCGCCCCAAGGAATACAGATGAAAACGACAAGAGCCAAAGCGGACGTGGTGGTGATCGGTCTGGGCTGGTCCGGCTCGATCATCGCCGAGGAACTGGCCCGGGCCGGACTCAAGGTGGTGGCCATCGAGCGTGGTGCCTGGCGCGACACCGCCACGGACTTTCCGCCCTCGGTGGACACCGACGAACTGCGCTGGGCCACCCGCAAGGAAATCCTCCAGCCGCCGCGCCTGGAGACCTACACCGTGCGCAACCACGCCGGCCAGCAAGCCCTGCCGGTGCGCGAGTGGAGCAACCTGACCCTCGGCAACAACGTTGGCGGCGCCGGTACCCACTGGGCCGCCGCGTCCTGGCGTTTCAACCCGTTCGACTTCGAGCCGTACAGCAAGACCGTGGAGCGCTACGGCAAGCAGCAACTGGTGCCGGGCCTGCAGGTGCAGGACTGGGGTGTGACCTACGCCGAACTCGAACCCTTCTACGACCGCTTCGAGCGCATCGCCGGCACCAGCGGCAAGGCCGGGGTAATCGAGGGCCAGGTGATGCCCGGCGGCAACCCTTTCGAAGGTTCACGCAGCCGTGAATTCCCGACACCGCCACTGGTGCCCAGCCACTGGAATGACATCTTCACCCACAAGACCACCGAGCTGGGCTACCACCCCTTCCCGGTCCCCGCCGGCACGATCTCCCAGGCCTACGTCAACCCGCTGGGCGTGCGCATGGGCCCCTGCACCTATTGCGGCTACTGCCAGCTGTTCGGCTGCGGCAACTGGTCCAAGAGCAGCCCCAACGCCTGCGTGGTGCCGGCGCTGATGCGCCACCCGAGCTTCGAACTGCTGACCGAAACCGAAGTACTGCACATCAACAAGTCCGCCGACGGCAAGACCGCCACCGGGGTCAGCTACATCGACAAGCACGGCATGCAGGGTGAACAGCCCGCCGACATCGTCATCGTCGCCGCCTACCAGCTCGACAACGTGCGCCTGATGCTGCTTTCGGGCATCGGCGAGCCCTATGACCCGCGCACCCGCCGTGGCGTGATCGGGCGCAACTACAGCTTCCAGACACTCTCCTACGCCTACCTGTGGTTCGAGCAGGAGCACCTCAACCCGTTCATCAACACCGGCTGCCTGGCCATCCAGATCGACGACTTCAACGCCGACAACTTCGACCACAGCGGCCTGGGCTTCATTGGCGGCGCGGGCATCCAGTCGCTGTCCAACAGCGGCCTGCCGATCGGCATGGCCGGCGTGCTGCCCAAAGGCGCGCCGACCTGGGGCAAAGGCTGGAAGCAGGCCTTCCGGCACAGCTACCAGAACTGGGCGATGATCCAGGGCCAGGGCACCAGCTATGCCCACGAGGACATGTACTTCGACCTCGACCCGACCTACAAGGACAACTACGGTCGGCCACTGATGCGCATGACCTTCGACTACAACCTCAACGACAAGCGCTCGGGCGAGTTCATCCGCAAGCAGTGCGATCGGATCGCCCAGGCCGTCGGCGGCCAGCACATCGAGTCCTACAACTTCGCCGCCGACCACTACACGCCGTTCCGCGCCAACGACTCCTCACACACCAATGGCGGTGTGGTGATGGGCACCGACCCGCGCACCAGTGCCCTGAACCGCTTCCAACAGTGCTGGGCAGCGCACAACGTGTTCGTGCTCGGCGCCTCGTCGTTCCCCAACAACGCCGGCTACAACCCCACCGTGACCATCGGCGCCCTGGCCTTGTGGACGGCCAAGGCGATCATCGAGCAATACATCAAGAACCCCGGCCCGCTGGTGCAGGCGTGAAAGGAGCTGCCATGAAGACCAAGACCTTGCTGGCCAGCTGCATCGCGCTGGCGCTGGCCGGCCTCGCCGCCGCCGTGCTGCACAGCAACGACAGTGCCGCTGACAACGTCGCCGATGACCAACTGACTGGCGCCGACACCCTTGCGGTCGACCCTGCCGCCGTCGCCCGCGGCGCGTACGTTTCGGCCCAGGCCGACTGCGCCGCTTGCCACACCACGCCAGGCGGCGCTCCATTCGCGGGCGGCTACGGGTTGCAGACGCCCTTTGGCGTGATCTACTCGACCAATATCAGCCCCGACCCGCAGACCGGCATCGGCCGCTGGACCGAGCGCGACTTCTTCCGTGCGGTGCGCCATGGCCAGCGCAAGGACGGGCAACGGTTGTACCCGGCCATGCCCTACAACGCCTACGTCAAGATCAGCGACGCCGACCTGCACGACCTGTGGGCGTACATGCGCACAGTGCAACCGGTGCAGCAGGCGCCCACGCCCAACACCCTGGCTTTCCCGTTCAACATTCGCCAGACCCTGCTGGGCTGGAATCTGCTGTTCTTCGACAACACCCCGTTCGTGCCACAGCCCGAACAGTCCGCACAATGGAACCGCGGGCGCTACCTGGTTGACGGCGCCGGCCATTGCGCGGCCTGCCATACGCCGAAGAACCTGCTCGGTGGCGACACCGGTCGTTACCTGCAGGGTGCCGAGCTGCTCGACAGCTACGCGCCGGAGATCACCGGCGACCGTTATCGCGGGTTGGGCAGCTGGAGCGCGGAGCAGATAGCGGTCTACCTCAGGACCGGGGCCAACCACCAGGCGATCGCCTCGGGGCCGATGGGTGAAGCGGTCGAATTTTCCACTCAGCACCTGAACGACCAGGACCTGGCTGCGATCGCCGAATATCTCAAATCAGTCGACGGCTCGAAGACCACCCCGCCACCCGCCATTGCCGCCAGCGAACCGATCATGCAGCGCGGTGCGCAGGTGTACGAGCTCAATTGCATGGCCTGTCATAATGTCAGGGGCGAAGGCCTGCCCGGCATGGTCACGGGCTTTGCCGACAACCCCGGAATCCGCACACCCAGTGGTGCGAACCTGGTGAGCACGGTGCTCAAGGGCGGCCAGGCGGTGGTCACCGAAGGCAACGTCACCGGGGCCGGCATGCCTTCATTTGATTGGAAGCTCAGTGACAGCGACATCGCCGCCGTGCTGACCTATGTGCGCAATAGCTGGGGCAACGCCGCCCCCGAGGTCGAGGCTCAGGCGGTAGCTCGCACACGGGAGCACCTTGGCCTGCAGCCGACGATGAAAAATCATTTCTGAGTCCGCCATTGAAAAAAAGGCCGGTAAAAGACTTTACCGGCCACACCGCCAATACCCGGCGGCTACTCCTCGTACATGACTTGAGCAATCAGAACAGCGGCAAGGTGTAACTCACGATCAGCCGGTTCTCATCGATATCGCGTTGATAGTTGGAACGCAGCGCCGCGTTGCGCCACAGCACGTTGACGTTCTTCAGTGGCCCGGACTGGATGGTGTAACCCAGGTCGGTGTCGCGCTCCCACTCGCGCCCTTCCCCGGCGAAGGTGGCCGGGTTGGCATGATCGGCATGGTTATATCGGGTCGAGAACGTAAGTCCCGGAATACCCAGGGCGACGAAGTCGTAGGCATAGCGCAGCTGCCAGGTGCGCTCGCCGGTTTCCATGAAGTCGGCGGCCATCATGTAGTTGGTCAAGTAGGCGTCGGTGCCGACTAGGTAAGGCATGGCCGTGGAGCCGGACAGGCCCTGGTAGGCGACGCCGAAGGTGTGCCCGGCTTGGCTGTAACTGAGCAGCACATTGAGCGTGCGGTTGTCGACCGGGCCGGCCAGCGCCTCGCCCTTGTCGTCGCTTATGAAGTAGCGCGCATCCAGGGCCAATTTGCCAGGGCCCAGCGCGGTGCTGCCGAGCAGGCCGAAATAATGTTGGCCGTAGATCTCGTCGAGCTCACCGTATTGGTAGCTGAGGCTCAAGTTGGGGTTGACCACGAAGTCCACACCGCCCATGCGAAAGTCGTCAGCCTCGGGCGTGCCGCTGAAACGCCGGTTCTTATTGACCAGGCTCATGGCCTCTGTGTGGGAATAGTCACGCTTGGTGGTGCGGTCGATCTGCGCGTAGGTGAAAGTCAGGCTATCCAACTCTTTGGAGGTGAGCACACCGCCCTGGAAGGTCTGCGGCAGGATGCGTCCGGTGCTGGAGGCGATGGTCGGGTACTTGAGCAGCTGGGTGCCGATCTTCAGTTCGGTCTTCGACAGCCGCGCCTTGGCGGTGATGCCGAACTTGCTGTACTGGTCCGGGGCGCGACCGTCGTCGCCGACCGGCAGCAGGCCAGTGCCGCTGCGGCCAGGGCCTGAATCGAGCTTCAGGCCGAGCATGCCGAGGGCATCGACGCCGAAACCGAGGGTGCCGGGGGTGTAGCCGGAGCGGAAGTCGAGGATGAAGCCTTGGGCCCATTCTTCGCGCTTGGAAATGCCCGCGTCTTCGCGGAAGTCGCGGTTGAGGTAGAAGTTCTGGGCTTTCAGCGAGGCCTGGCTATCTTCAAGGAAACCTTGGGCGTGGGCCGGGAGCGTAGCGGACAGCAGGATGGCAGCGGGCAGCGTCTTGTTGTTTTTATGCATGACAGGTCCCTTGGCCGGGTTTCGCACCGGCCATTGTTGTTGTGATTTTCCGAGAGGGCCCTTTCGCGGCTAAAGCCGCTCCCACAGGGACTGTGCAGCCCCTGGGATCAAGGTGAATCCTGTGGGAGCGGCTTTAGCCGCGAAGAGGCCGGGTCAGGCGAGCACGCCTATCTGCCACGGGCAGAATTCATCCTCGCCCAGGCCGTTGAGTTCGCTCTTGGTTGCCTCCCCCGAGGCATGGGCGAGCAGGCGCTCGAAGATTTCCTGGCCCATCTGGGCGATGGTCTTGTCGCCGTCGATGATCTGCCCGCAGTTGATGTCCATGTCGTCGCTCATGCGCTGGTACATGGGCGAGTTGCTTGCCAGCTTGAAGGTCGGCGCCGGCACCGAGCCAAAGCACGAGCCGCGGCCGGTGGTGAAGGCGATCAGGTTGGCACCGCCGGCGATCTGGCCGGTGGCCGAGACCGGGTCGTAGCCGGGAGTGTCCATGAATACCAGCCCGTGGGTCTTCACCGGGTGGGCATACTCGTACACGTCCATCAGCGGCGCGTTGCCGCCCTTCTTCGCGCCGCCCAGGGACTTTTCCAGCACGTTGGCCAGGCCACCGGCATTGTTGCCGGGGCTGACCCGGCCATTGATCTGGGTATCGCGGCCGCGGTTGTACTCCAGCCACCACTCGATGCGCTCGATCAGCTTTCGGCCCACCGCCGGGGTGGCGGCGCGGGCAGTCAGGGTGTGTTCGACACCGAAGATTTCCGAAGTCTCCGAAAGGATCGCGGTGCCGCCATGGCGCACCAGGATATCCACCGCCGCCCCCAGCGCCGGGTTGGCCGAAAGGCCGGAGAAACCATCTGAACCACCGCACTGCATGCCGATCATCAAGTGCTCGGCGGACACCGGCTCGCGCCGCGCCTGGTCGGCCTTGGGCAGCATGCCTTCGATCAGCGCGATGCCCTGGTCGGTGGCGCTCTTGACCCCGCCAACGTCCTGGATCACCAGCTTCTTCAGCATATCGCCTTCCACGAGCCCTTCCTGCTCGAAGAAGCCATGGATGTTGTTGCGCTCGCAGCCCAGGGCAATTACCACCGCGCCCACGGTGTTGGGGTGTTTGATGTAGCCAGCGATGGTGCGCCGCAGCAGGTCCATCGGCTCGCCGGTCATTTCCATGCCGCAGCCGATTTCGTGCACATAGGGCACCACGGCATCGATGTTGGGGAAGCCGGCCAGGCGGCGCTCGTCGAAGTGGTTGGCGATCTTGCGCGCCACCGTGGCGCCGCAGTTGCCAACAACGAACACGCCCAGGTAATTGCGCGTGGCCACGCGGCCGTCCTCGCGGACGATGCCTTGGAAGGTCGCGCGCTGTTCGGCCGGCAGCAGGTCGGTGGGGATGTAGTCCAGGCCGTAGCGGTAGTCGCGGTCGGTTTCGCCGAAGGCGATGTTGTGGCTGTGCATCCAGGTGCCAGGCGGCAGGTCCTCGGCGGCATAACCGATCACCGTGTTGTACTTGAGCACCGGCTCGCCCTTGGCGATCAGCCGGGCAGCGACCTTGTGCCCCAGCGGCACGGCTTGCTGGGTGGTGACACCTTCACCGGTGATGGCGGTGCCGGCAGGGATTTCGATACGCGCGACCACGACATTGTCGGCGGCATCGAGGCGAATGACTGGACTGACTTCACGGTGACTCATGGTGTTTTCCTGTGGGTGTTGTCACCCATGGCGGTGGCGACACAAGCGCCACCGCCATGGCTTGCTCAAGGGCGTTTGCCGAACTCGATGCTGTGCTGGGTCCAGGCCAGGGCCTGTTCGCTGAGGGAGAAGCCCAGGCCCGGGCGATTGGGTACCCACATGCGGCCTTCACGCAGCTCCAGGCGCTCGTTGAACATCGGCTCGAGCCATTCGAAATGCTCCAGCCATGGCTCTTCCGGGTACGCCGCGGCCAGATGCAGGTGGATTTCCATGGCGAAGTGCGGCGCCAGCTTCAGGCCCTTGAAGCTGGCCAGACTCATGATCTGCAGGAACGGCGTGATACCGCCGACCCGCGGCGCATCGGGCTGGACGAAATCGCAGGCGTTTGCGGTGATCAGCTGGGCGTGCTCGTTGAAGCTGGTGAGCATCTCGCCGGTGGCGATGGCAGTGTCCAGCGATGCGGCCAGGGCGGCGTGGCCCTCGACGTCAGCACTGTCCAGCGGCTCCTCGATCCAGGTCAGGTCGAACTGTTCGAGCTTGCGGCAGAAACGCTGGGCGGTGACGCGGTCCCATTGCTGGTTGGCGTCGACCATCAGCGGGAAGCCTTCGCCCAGTTGCTCGCGCACCGCCTGCACGCGATTGAAGTCGATGCTGGTGTCCGGCTGGCCGACCTTGATCTTGATGCCGCCGATACCATTGCCACGGGAGGTCTGTACGTTTTCCAGAACCTTTTCCAGCGGCGTCGACAGGTAGCCGCCGGAGGTGTTGTAGCACTGCACCGAGTCGCGGTGAGCGCCCAGCAGCTTGGCCAATGGCAAGCCGGCGCGCTTGGCTTTCAAGTCCCACAGGGCGATGTCGAACGGCGCGATGGCCTGGGTGGTCAGGCCGCTGCGGCCCATCGAGGCACCGGCCCAGAGCAGCTTGTTGTAGAGCTTGGCGATGTCGTTGGGGTCCTCGCCCAGCAAGGTCGGGGCAATTTCCTGGGCGTGGGCGTACATGCCTGGGCCACCGGCGCGCTTGGAGTAACCGAAGCCGATGCCTTCATGGCCTTCGCGGGTGCGGATCTCGGCAAAAATGAACGCGATTTCGGTCAGCGGCTTCTGCCGCCCGGTCAGTACCTTGGCATCGCTGATTGGCGCGCCGAGCAGCAGCACGGTGTACGACAGCTTGATCCAGGCGATGCTGTCAGTGGTCGCTGGCCCAGGTTGCAGGGCGGCGATCTTCGGGTCGATGTAGACGTTGCTTTCGATCATGGCGTGGTCCTCTGAATCACTGAGCATTGGCCGGTTTGCCGGTCAGGTCGGAGAGCTGCAAACGCTGGATGCGGCCGACGATCACCAGGTAGGAGAACGCCGCCAGTAGGCCGTGGGCGCCGACATAGATGAGTGCGCTGTTGAACGAGCCGCTGGAGTGCAGCAGGTAGCCGATCACCACCGGAGTGACGATGCCGGCGGTGTTGCCCAGGGCGTTGAACACGCCGCCGGTCATGCCGATCATTTCCCGCGGCGCGGTGTCGGCCACCACGCTGAAACCGAGGTTGCCAAAGCCCTTGCCGAAGAACGCCAGGCTCATCACCGCAATCACCAGCCACTGGGCATCGACGTAGTTGCACAGCATCATGGTCGAGCTCAGCAGCACGCCGGTGATGATTGGCGTTTTACGGGCAATGCTCAGAGACTTCGTGCGGCGCAGCAGGTAGTCAGAGAAGAAGCCCGACGACACCGCGCCGATCAGCCCGCACAGGGCCGGAATCGAAGCGACAAGGCCAGCCTGGAGGATGTCGAAGCCACGCTCCTTGACCAGGTAGATCGGGAACCAGGTGACGTAGAACCAGGTGACCGCACTGACGCAGTACTGACTGATGAACATGCCGATCAGCATGCGGCTCTTGAACAGCAGGCCGACTTCCGCCAGCGAGCTGCGGCGCTTTTCCTTGGGCAGCGAGGCCTGGGCTTCGAGGTCGACCAGCGCTTCACCCTTGCGCAGGTAGTCGAGTTCCTCGCCATTCATCTTTGGGTGGCTGACCGGCAGGTAGTAGTTTTTCCACCAGATCGCGGCGATGCCGAAGCCGACGATGCCCATGACGATGAACACGTATTCCCAGCCGAAGGCGTAGCACAGCCAGCCCATGAACGGGGTGAAGAACGCCAGCGAGATGTACTGCGCACTGTTGAAGATGGCCCCGGCCATGCCCCGCTCTGCCGACGGGAACCAGGACGCGATCACCCGCGTCGAGGCCGGCCCCACTGGCGCCTCGGCCACACCCAGCAGAAAGCGCAGAGCCAGCAGCAGCGGCACGATCATGCCGACGAAGTGCACCAGACCCATGCACACGGTAAATGCCGACCACACGCAGATGGCCAGGGCCATGGTTTTCTTCGAGCCGAAGCGGTCAGCCAGCCAGCCGGAAGGGATCAGGAAGATCACGTAGGCCCAGCTGAAGATGGAGAACAGGTAGCCCATTTCCACCGAGCTGATGCCGAGCTCCTTGCTCATGTCGGAACCGGCCACCGACAGGGCGGCGCGATCACCGCTGCTCAGGGCCAAGACCATGGTGATCAGGGCCAGGATCAAATAACGATAGCGGGTAGCCGTGGTGGACGCGGCCACGGCGCCAGGGGCAGGCCCGGCGGCGTAGGTGTCGTGGTTGTGCATCGCGGTAGCCTCATTGTTTTTATTGGCGTCGTGCAGGGCCTTGCACCGGCACCTGCTTCGGATTCTGGCAGCTCGCAGCCCTTTTGAAGAGCTGATTCCGACCAATGACAGCGTTATCAAATGACAGCGCTGTCATTAATCCTAGGCCTGAGCTGGCGGGCTTTGCAAATCGCTGTTCGCAGTGAATTCCCATGCATTGGGAATTAGCAGGAAATGCAAAAAAACGCGCGCCGTTCCGGTAGAATCGGCAATATGCTCAAAGCTCCCGTCCAGAGGCCCCCATGCTGGAAACGCCCGCTACCGTCGCTGATCCGAAACCACTGCTGGCTGCCCCTGCCACCCTCGATGACGTGGCGAAGATGGCCAAGGTCTCGCCCATCACCGTTTCCCGAGTGATCAACCGGCCGGAACTGGTGTCGGAGAAAACCCAGAAAAAGGTGCGCAATGCCATCCGCAAGACCGGATATGTGCCGAACATGCTCGCGGGCGCCCTGGTTTCGCAGCGCAGTCGGCTGGTCATTGTGGTGGTGCCGAACATCGCCAACCGTGCCTTCGTCGACACCATCACCCAGCTCGGCCAGCGCCTGGCCACGGCACGCTACCAGTTGCTGCTGAGCCAGTCAGACCTGGCAAACAGCAGTGAAGCGGAACTGATCGATGCGATACTCGCCCGCCGCCCCGACGGCATCGTGCTGACCCGCCAGCTGCAAAGCCCTGAAGCGCGGGAAAAGCTGATCGCCCGTGGCATTCCGGTGGTGGAAACCTGGGAGCTGGCGCAGGACCCGATCGACACTGTGGTCGGTTTTTCCCACGAGGCCGTCGGCCAGGCCATGGCCGAGCACATCATCGAACGCGGCCACTGCCGCGTCGGCCTGGTCTGGAGCGACGACGCCCGCGCCACCCGACGGCGCCAGGCGTGTACCGATACCCTGCGCAAGGCAGGCGTCAAAGTGGTCGCCTGCGAGCTCGAAGCCGTGCCGGTGGATATGGGCCACGGCCGTGAAGCCATGGCCCGGCTGCTGGCGGCCAAGGTGCCGATGGATGCAGTGATCTGCAGTATCGACCTGCTCGCCCAGGGGGTCATGGCCGAGGCCCAGGCCAACGGCCTGCGGGTGCCTCAGGACCTCGCAGTGATGGGTTTTGGCAACCTGGAATTCGCCGCACACACCCATCCGCGCTTGAGCACGGTGAATGTTGACGGCGGGCGCATTGGCTTGCGTACGGCAGAGTTGCTGCTGCAGCGGATCGAAGGCAGCCTGGGGCGTGGGGAACAGGTGGAAGATGTGGGCTTCAACCTGGTGGTTCGCGAAAGCACCTGAGGGCTGCGCGCGTCAATCGCCAGCCCAGCGCTGCAGCTGCGCCGCCATGTGATCCCAGGCCTGTTCGACTTCGGCCACCCCGAATGCCCGCAGGCTTGAGTGCACCATGCCCTCGCCCACACAAGCACGGGCCGCCACGCCCGCCGCCGCCAGCGCATCGACATAGGCCAGCCCGTGATCGCACAGCGGGTCGACTCGCGCCACCAGCACCAACGCCGGTGCCAGCCCGGAAAAGTCTTCAGCTTCCAGCGGCATGGCGCAGGGGTCATTACGCTGCGGCGCTGCGGGCACGAAGCCTGCCAATGACTTCATCAACCCCGCCACCGTCATCATCGGCGCCTCGGCCTGTTCGCGCATCGATGGCAAGTGCTGCCGAGCCGTCAGCACCGGATACACCAGCAACTGCCCCCGCGGCTGCTCCAACCCGTCACGGCGCAATGCCATGCACAAGCCCGCAGCCAGCGTGCCACCCGCGCTGTCCCCCGCCACCATCAGGCACGCCGTGCTGAGACGGGGGTCGACAACCCCGGCCCGTAAACCGAGCCATGCGTTCAGGCAGTCCTCCAGCGGCGCCGGATAGGCATGCTCCGGCGCCAGCCGGTACTCCACGGCGACGATCGCCAGTGGCACCCGCCGCGCCAGGGCATGGGCAAACCAGTCATGGGTGTCGAGATTGCCCAGGTCCCAGCCGCCGCCGTGCAGGTACAGCAGCGTCGGCCACCCCCCGGGCGGCACTGCGCCCGGGGGGGTGTAACAGCGCAGGCGCAAGCCCTCCAGGTCGATATCGGCAACCTGCCAGCCCGCCGGCCGCGGCGGCGTGCAGGCAAGGCAGGCAGCGAGAAAGGCTTCGCACCGGGCCGCCAGGCTGCCGTCATGCGGAGCGAAGCGTTGGCTGTTGTCGATGTAGGCCTGCATGGCAGGGTCGAGCGGACGGGATACCACGGGCAATCCTCCAGGTCAGAGCAAAGGCAAGGTGTAGGCGATGATCACCCGGTTTTCATCACGCCGGCCGGTGGCATCGCCCTGCAGTTGGACGTTGCGCCAGCGCAGCGCCAGGTTCTTCAGGGGCCCGCTCTGGATCACGTAGGTAATGTCCACATTGCGCTCCCATTCGCTGCCGTCCTCGCCGGCCACCTTGAAGTTGTCGCCCTTCAGGTAGCGGGCGAATGCCGTCAGCCCCGGTACACCAAGGGCAGCGAAGTCAAGGTCGTAGCGGGCCTGCCAGGAGCGCTCTTGGGCGCGGTCGAAGCGCAGCACCTGCACGGCGTTGGCCACCCCGGGCAAGTCGGTGTCGTGGATGAACGGCAAGGCACTGTCGCCAGCGTTGTACTGGTAGCCAAGGCGGAACGTCTGGGCACGCAGGTTGGCGCTGAGCATTGCCGAAGTCATGCGGCTGTCGAGCTGGCCGGCCTTTTCGCTGCCGGATTCGCCGGTGTCGAGGTAGTTGAGCGTGCCGGAGAGGTTCCAGTCACCGGCCTTGAGGGTGTGGGTGCCGGTGTACAGGGTTTGCTGGTAGACATCCGCCAGGCGGCCGGTCCATACCCCCAACGAGGTTTGCGGCGTGGCGCGCCAGGTGCCACCGAGGTAATCGAAGCGGTCGCTGAACACGCTGTAGTAGTTGCCCACCTGGATATCCCGGGCCCCGGCGAACTCGCGCTGATTGACCTTGCGCATTTGGCCCAGGCCGATATCGACGTTGTCCAGTTCGCGAATATCCAGCATCGCCCCTTCGAAGAACTGCGGCAGCAGGCGTGCGTCGCCAGAACTGACCAGCGGAATCTTCGGGAACAGCCCGCCCACCTTGAGCTCGCTCTTCGAGTACTTGAACTTGACCGCCGCCGTGGCCTCGGAGAACTCGTCCACCGAGCGCGGGTCGGCATTGCGCGGCCCGCCGGCGCGATTGTAGGCCCCGGGTAGCAGCGCAGTGCCGCTGCGCGAGGGCGACGAGTCGAGCTTCAGGCCGAGGCCTGCGTATACATCCACGCCCACCCCGACAGCCGTATCGGTATAACCCGACTCGCCCTTGAGAATGAAGCCCTGGGCCCACTCCTCCAGCTTCGACTGGGCAGGTTTGGTCGAATCGCGCAGGTCGTGGTTGTAGTAGAAGTTGCGAAAGGTCAGGTTGGCCTTGCTGTCTTCGAGGAATGCTCCCTGAGCATACAGCGGGCCGAGCCCGAGCAGCAGGGACAAGGGTTTTGCAACGCGAGCAAAGCCCGCTCCAGTCGAGGAGTGTTTCATTGTTGTTGTGCTCTTCTTATAGGTATGTGAGGTGTTGCGTTAGCGGTGTTGCCAGGTGAATTCGAGGGTGGCCTCCAGGCGCTGGCCCGGGGCGAGTTCATGGGTGCCGGTTTCGGCCCAGCTGTCGCGGGGCTGGTTGAACGCGTCAGCCAGATGCGATACCGGCTCCAGGCACAGGTACGCGCTGCCGACCGGGGCGAATGCGACGAAGTGGTTCAGCACCGGCGAGGCCTGAAGGTGCACATGGCCATTGGCGTAATCGATCTGCATCTGGCCATTCCAGCGTGATTGGTAATGCGCGAGCGGTTCGCCGGCATCCGCATTGATCGACCAGTCCCTGGCGCCCTCCTGGTACGCGCCGGTCGCCATGTACTCCCCATCGATCTGCCACTCGCGCCCGGTGCGGTACTGCACGCGCATGCCGGGGTGGCGCTGGAAGTACGGGTGCAGCCCGAGGCCGCCAGGCATGGGCGTTTGCCCCAGGTTTATCAGCACCAAGGTGATGCGCAGGCGTGCGCCGTCGAGTGCGAAGTGCTGTTCGGCGCGAAACGCCCAGGGCCAGTGCTCGCCTAAGTAGTCGCAGGTGATGCTCAAGCGATCGCTGCCGCTGTCCACTACCTGCCAAGGCTGGGTGTGGCTCACGCCATGCAAGGTATGGGGCAGTGCCGCCGGATGTGCGGGCAACGCGTACTCGGTGCCGGTGAACTGCAACCGCGCGTTGCGGATGCGGTTGGAGTACGGCATCAGCGGGTAGGCGCCAGCCCGTGGCCAGTCCAGCGGGTTGAACCGGTTGGCGTTGATCGGCAGCAGGATGTCCAGCCCCTCGGCATTGAGGTGGGCGATGCGCCCGCCCCAGGCCGGCAGCACGCCCAGCGACCAGGTGGCATTGCTCAGAACCACGGTGTGCATAGAACCTCCAATGCCATTTTCAGGCATGCACAGCCTCTGCCGCCGTGCCGAGGCCCGGCGGTGAGGCGTTAACGGGGCGGGTTAGCGGCGGAAGCGCTCGGCCACTTGCAGGTCGATGTCCAGGCCTAAACCTGGGCCCTGAGGGATCTGCAGCTGGTTACCCTGGCGCAGTTGCTCCACCGGGTACAACCAGCCAGCCGGCTCGACGAACAGGTACTCCACCTGCGGCACCCGACGCTGTACGGCGGCCAGGTGCAGGGTGGCGATCAGGCCCGGGCCGAAGTATGGGCAGTGCGGCAGAATCACCGCCTCATGCTGCTCGGCCAGGCGGTCGATGCGCAGGCATTCGGAAATGCCACCGACTTTGGTCACACTGGGCTGTATGGAATCCACCGCAGCGGTCACCAGGGCCTGTTCGAACTGCACGGCGGTGCACCAGTTTTCCCCGGCAGAAATATCCACGCCCTGCCCGCGCAGGCTGCCCAGGGCAGTGAAGTCCTCGGGCGGGAAGATCGGCTCTTCCAGCCAGGCCAGCTTCAGCTCTGCCAGCGCCGGCAGCCAGTCGCGGGTGCCCTGCACGGTCCAGGAACAATTGACGTCGGTGGACAGCGGCACATCATCGCCGACAGCACGCCGGCAAGCGCCGATGTCATGCAGGGTGGCCTCGTGCAGCTTGATGTCGCTGAACCCCTGTTCCAGCGCCCTTTCGCAGGTGGCCGGGGCCACCTGGTCATCGCCGTAACGCACCAGGCTGGCATAAGCCGGTACCTGTTCGCGATAGGCCTGGCCGAGTAGGCGGTGCAACGGCAAGCGCTGCCGGCGGGCGGCCAGGTCCCACAGGGCGATGTCGAGGCCGGAAATGGCGAACATCGTCACGCCGTAGCGGCCGAATAGGTGCAGGCGTTGCTGCAGCTCCATGTTCAACGCCGCAATGTCGGTGACCTCGCGGCCCAGCACCTGGGGCGCCACCAGGCGGTCGATCAGGGCCTTGGTGGCGTCGGCGACGAAGTAGCCGAACGCCTCGCCCCAGCCAACGTTACCCAGTTCGTCTTCGACGCGCACCAGCACGTTCTCCAGTGTGCGCCAGGCCGAAGGCGTGCCGCCCACCCCGCGACCGCCGTCGTGGAAGGGGATTTCGACGATCTGGGTATCGATGCGGACGATCTTCATGCTTGCTCCAGAACACTGGCCAGGGCCACCCCGGCATAGGCGCCACCTACATGGTCACGGCCGGAACCGACCGGAGCCATGGCGTCATAGGCGAGGAAGTTGTCGGCCAGGTGCTCGGCCGCATGGTCCTGTGGCCGGTAGCCCAGGGCGCGGGCACGGTTGTTGTGGAACAGCGCCTGGGGGCATTCCGACACGCCGTAGACGATCTCGTGGCGCACCTCGGGGTGCTCCAGGCCGATCAGCACCAACTGGGCCAGGTCGCGGGCACTGGTCCACAGGCGCAGACGACGGGCATCGGCGACCTTGGCGTCGGCGTTGCCGATGCGCACGATGAACGTGGCCAGCTCGCTGCGCTGGGAGAAGGTCGCGCAGGCCGCTTCACCGAACACCTTGCTCAACGCGTAGTAGCTGTCCGGCGCCACCGGGTGGTCGTCGAACTGTTCGCCAGCCTGGGTGCGGTACTGCCCCAGCACATGGTGGCTGCTGGCGAACACGAAACGCCGCACCCCGGCGCGCTGGGCGGCTTCGAGCAGGTACAGGGTGGCGTGGTAGTTGGGCTCTACCGTGGCCTGGAACTGGATATCGGTGCCGTGGGCACAGGCCAGGTGCAGCACCGCGTCGACACCCTCGCAGGCCTGGCGGACGAAGGCCGGGTCGGTCAGGTCGCCGACCAGGGCGGTTTCATTGGCGGCCAGCTCGCTGACCGGCCGGCGGTCCAGCAGGCGCAGGCTGAAGCGCTCGCGCAGGTACGGCCGCAGGGCGGTTCCGACGATTCCGGCGGCGCCGGTGACTAGAAGCGTAGGCATGGTGTAGTCCCGTAAAACGTGGGTTGCATTCAGTTCAAGCGGCTGCGATGACATTGGCTTGCCGGGCCGGTTTCTGGCCGACGAACAAGGCCACGATCAGCGCGCCGACAATGCCCAGCACGGCAGCCAGGCCAAAGCCGCTGCTGTAGGTGCCAGTGGACTGGATGATGAAGCCGGTCACGGTCGGCGCAACGATACCGGACAGGTTGGCCAGGCCATGCATGAAGCCGCCGGCAGTACCTACCTGATGGTCCGGCACGGCGTCCTGGATCAGCGACCAGTAGGCGGGCGCGGTCAGCATCAGGAAGCCGATGGCCACGGTCATCACCACCACGGTGCTGGTCACGCTCTGTACCTGGCCGGTCAGGCCGATGCATACCGCAGCCACCAGCAGGCAGCTGACCAGCACCACCTTGCGCGAAAACAGTTGCTTGCCGGTGCGCTTGTACACCCAGTCGATCAGCAGCCCGCCACAGATGAAGCCGACGGTACCCACCAGCCACGGCAGTGCGGTGACGATGCTCATGGCCTTGAGGTCGATGCCCTTGGCCTCGATCAGGTAGCTGGGGAACCAGGTCATGAAGAAGTACAGGATGTAGTTGTAGCAGAACAGCGAAACGCCAGTGACCAGTACCGAGCGCTGCAGGATGATCTGCAGCACCGGGGTGCGCGGGGCGTCTGCGACGGCAGTGACCGGGGCTTCACGGCCCTCGTTGATCAGCGCCAGCTCTTCGGCCGACACCTGCGGGTGCTCCTTGGGCGTCGAGGCCGCCAGGCGGTACCAGGCGATGGCCCACAGCACGCCGATCACCGCGATCACCACGAAGGCCACGCGCCAGCCCAGCCACAGGGCAAGAAAACCCACGATCGGGCCGGCCAGGGCGCCGCCCAGCGGGCCGCCAGCCTGGTTGATGCCGATGGCGCGGGCGCGCTCCTTGATCGGGAACCAGCTGTTGACGGTCTTGTTGGCGGTGGTCGACACCGGGCCTTCGCCGACGCCGAACAGCGCGCGCACGATCAGCAGCGACCAGAAGTTGAAGGCCAGCGCGGTGGAGCCGCACAGCAGCGACCAGAAGCTCATCGACCAGGTCAGCACACGCTTGGGCCCGAAGCGGTCGGCCAGGTAACCACCGACGAAACAGAACAGCGCATAGCCAAAGAAGAAGCTGCTGAAGATCATGCCCTTCTCGGCGGGCGTGAGGTGGTACTCCTGGGTAATGAACGGCATGGCGATCGACAGGGCAGCGCGATCGACATAATTGATGATCATGGCCAGGAACAACATGGTCAGGATCGTCCAGCGGTAGTTGTTTTTCTTGTTCATGTACGACTCCGCCCGGCACCTGTGATGCCGGATCTTTTTTGTTATAACGCCTGGCCCCGCAGAGGGCCAGGTGCCTCTGGGGTCAATCAGACGCTGTAGTCCACTGCCACCCACTCGAAGTACTGCTTGAGGTCGGCGACCAGGGCCTGGTGCGCCGGGTGTGGCAGGTAACGCTGTACCGCGTCGGCGTCGTCGAAGCTGGACTCGAGGATGTAGTCCCAGCAGATCGGCCGATCCAGTTCGTTGGCCGCGACGCGCCAGTCGCGGATGAAGTCGATTTCTGCAGTCAGGTCGCGCATCCGCGCCACCAGCACCGCTTCCCGTTCAGGCTGCGCTTCGACGCCCGGCAGGCGGCGGAACAGCACGATATGTCGCATCATCGCCCTGCCCTCCTCAGCCCAGTGCCCAGTCCGGTGCGTCCTGCAATGCCACCGGGCGCAGGAAGCGCTCGATGGCGGCAAAACCGACCGAAGTGGACTGTGGCGCGGTGGACGACGGCCATGGCCCGCCATGCTGCTGGGCGTGGCACACGGCAACGCCGGTCGGCACACCGCTGAACAGCACGCGCCCGGACACTCGCTGGGCGGCGCGCAGCAACTGGCGGTTGTCGGCGCTGTCGGCGTCCAGGCCCCACAGGGTAGTGGTCAGGGTGCCGCCGATGGCGTCCAGCACCTCGGCCGCCTGGGCCACGGAATGCGCAGTAACGATCAGCGCCGCCGGGCCGAACATTTCTTCACGCAGGTGAGCGTTGGCAATGAACGATGCGGCATCGGTGGCGAACAGCCGTGGCGCCGGGCCAGCGCCATCGGCCTGCGGGGCGAACACTGCTGCGGCGTTAGCAGCTACCGTGGCAGCTGCCGCCTCGAAGCCTTGCTGCATGCCCGGGGTGAGCATACGGTGCGTGGCAATCGGCGCAATGACCTCGGCCAGCTGGGCGACGAAACGCTGACTGTGGGGTGAGTCGAGCAGCACGATCACGCCGGGGCTGGTGCAGAACTGGCCGCAGCCGAGGGTGATCGAGCCAGCCAAGGTCTTGGCCAAGGCTTCGCTGTCTTTTTCCAGCACAGCCGGCAAAGCCACCAGCGGGTTGATCGAACCCAGCTCGCCGAAGAACGGCACTGGGCGTTCGCGGTCATTAGCGGCCTGCCACAAGGCTTTGCCACCTTGATAGGAGCCAGTGAAGGCCACGGCAGCGATTGACGGGTGCTGGACCAGGTAGGTGCCGGCGGCACGATTGGGCGCTTCGGCCAGGGTCAGCAGGCCTGTCGGCAGACCCTGGGCGCGGACCACGCCAGCGGCCAAGGCAAACACAGCGCGGGACAGCTCCGGGTGACCGGAGTGCGGCTTGATCACCACCGGGCAACCGGCGGCCAAGGCCGAGGCGGTATCGCCGCCCAGTACCGAGAAAGCGAATGGGAAGTTGCTGGCCGAGAACATCGCCACCGGGCCCAGCGGGCGCTGCACGCGGGTCAGGCGTGGACGGCCGGCAGGTGGAGCACCGGCAATGGCGTGATCATCGACCTGACGGTACGGCACACCGGCTTCCACTTCGCTGGCGAAGCCACGCAGCTGGAAGGCGGTGCGGGCCACTTCGCCGTTCAGGCGGGCTTCGCCGAGGCCGCTTTCGCGGTCGGCGATGACGACCAGTTCGGCTTGCTGCTGTTCCAGGGCATCGGCCAGGCCACGCAGCAGGGTGGCGCGCTGGGTGGCACTGGAATCGACCCAGAAGTCGGCGGCGGCGGCCGCTTGGGCGACGACTGCGTCGATGGCAGCGAAATTCGGGTTTTGCGGGGTGGTCATGGGGCACTCCTTCAAAAATTGCGGTGCGGCCATTCGCGGGGCAAGCCCGCTCCTACAGGTACAGCGCGGCCCTTGTGGGAGCGGGCTTGCCCCGCGAAGAGGCCAGTGGCCTTAACGCGCCTTCGGCTCCAGGTGATACCCCCGGCCGACATAGTCGAAGTCGACCAGCTCGTTGATCACCACGTCCTTCTCGGCCGGCGAGGCGTAATAGGCGCGGATCTCCTTGATCAATCCGCTCTGCTCGTCGAACACGTACCACTCGTCACCGCGCAAGGCCGTGCCCAGCTTGCTCTTCCAGTGGGTCCACTCGATCACCGCTTCGTTGCTGTCGTGGCTGACCAGGATCTTCTCGATGGTCCACTGCGACCCCAAGTTCTCCACGCACCAGACCCACTTGCGGGCGATGGTGTCGGCAGTGCGCCACGGGATTTCCGGCAATCCCGAGGGGAAGTAGTGCACCGCGTCCGGGGTGAAGCAGGACACCAGCTTGTCGTAGTCGCCTTCGTTGCAGGCGTCGAAGTAGCGACGGATCAGTTGTGCATGCTTGTGCTCGGCCATGACTCAGCCCTCCTCGCGGTCGATGATCGAAGGGATGGCCGGGCGGCCGGCGGCGACCCAGGCGTGGTAGTCGGACACCGACGCCGGGCTTGGCGGGTACACGCCCCACAGCGCTTCGCCGGCGGCAATGCGCATGGCCAGGTAGCCTTCGATGTCGTCCTGCACGCTGCACACTTCGGCCAGTTCCTCGGCCAGGTGCGCCGGGACCACGGTCAGGCCATCGGCATCGCCGACGATGATGTCGCCCGGGTACACGGCAACGCCGGCGCAACCGATCGGCACCTGCAGGTCAGCCACATGGTGGTAGGAAATACGCGTGGTCGCGGTGATCTCACGGGCATAGGCCGGCAGGCGCATGGCGGCGATCTCGCTGCCGTCGCGCAGTGCGCCGTCGGTGACGATGGCCTTGGCGCCACGGGCCAGCAGGCGGGTCACCAGGATGTTGCCTGCCGACGCGGCAGCCGGGTCGTTGCGGCTGTCGATCACCAGCACGTCGCCCGGCTGGATCTGCTCCACACCCACCCATTGCAGGTTGTCATCGTTGGGCTTGGTGGTCATGGTCGAATAGGTGTCGATGTCTTCACGGGCGGGAATGAAGCGCATGGTGAAGGCACGCCCGGCGAATGGCTTGGCATCGGGGCACATGGCGCGCAGGCCGACCAGGGCTGGCTGACGGAAGCCGCGCTTGAACAGCTGGGTGGTCAGCGAGCCGCTGCTGCAGGTGGCGAGCTTGGCCAGTACTTCGTCGCTGACGACGACCTGTTTACCGGAAACGCTCTCATGGGCATCGGCGTAGTTGTGGATGACGGACATTGTTGTAGGTTCTCCTCGCGGGTTCATCCGATGGGCGGCCAGGGCAAATTCCCAACATATGAAACATGCGTTCACTGCAAGCCCTGTTGAGGCCGATTCTATGGCGGAAAACTGGGAGGAAAAGGGGCAGAATCGGTACTCAGGCAGTCGAGTTCCAACAGGTGGGAAACAAACAATGAAAACAGGTGAAGGCACCGCCGCACTGGAAAAGGCCCTGGACGTGCTCCAGGCCATTGGCGCAACCGCCACCGGCATCAGCCAGGCCGAGCTGGCCGAGCAGGTGCCGCTGCCGCGCACCACCCTGTACCGCATCATCGCCACGCTGGTGGAGCGCGGCATGATCCGCCGCGACCCGACGCGCAAGGTCTATCGCCTGGGCTTCAACTACCTGGAGATGGTCCGTAACGCCTACCTGGAACCGGACCTGGTGGCTGCCGCCAGCGCCGAGCTGCGTGCCCTGCGCGACCTCACCGGCGAAACCTCCTACCTGGCAGTGCTCGATGGCAATCAAGTGCTGTCGCTGGAGCGTTGCGAAGGCGCCCACACACAGCGCTCGGCCGCCAGCCTTGGCCAAGGCAAGCCGGTGTACTGCACCGGCCAGGGCAAGGCGATCCTCTCCGCCCTCTCCCCTTCGGCCCGCGACGAAATCCTCAAGGGCCTGGTGCTGACGCCACTGACACCGCTGACCATCACCGACCGCCGCCGTCTGCTGGCCGAATTGCAGATTACCCAAGTGCGTGGCTACGCCCTCGACGACGAGGAAATTCGCCTGGGCATCCGCTGCGTCGCCGCGCCGATCGTCGACAAGCAGGGCCTGGTGCGCGGGGCACTGAGCGTGGCCGGACCCGCCTACCGCCTGACACTGGAGCGGCTGACCCTGCTCGGCCCGGAACTGGCTGACGCGGCGCGCCGGGTCGGTGAGCAGCTGCGCCCGGACGCCACCCCACGCGCTGCCGGCGAGCTCAGCGTGCTGCCCGGCCCTTGGGCGTTTCACGGCGCGTTCCCGCGCTGGCACGCGGGCCAGCGCGTGCTGTACTGGGCCGACACCCTGGCGCCGGCCATCCATTGCTGGGACGGCCAGTCCAGTCGCTTGTTGACTCGCCTCGACCTGCCGATACGCGGCATGGAGCTGCACCCCGACGGCCTACTGGTGGCCCAGGCCGGGGGCTGGTCATTGATCGACTGGCAAGGCAACGAGCATCCCCGCCAGGACCTGCTCGGCAGCCGCCTGCTGGCATTGGCCACACACCCGTCCGGCAATTTGTGGGCGTGCGCCAAAAGTGGCAATGGTTGCTTGATCGGCGAACTCAGCGCCGAGGGCGAGCTGCGCCATGGCTGGTCACTGCCGGAGCCGGTCAGTGCCTTTCGCTGGGATGCCAAGGGCAGCGCGGTTTATGCCTTGGCACCTGAGGCCGGGGACATCCTGTTGCTGCAACCGGGCAGCAGCAGCGTGCGCCGGCTGGCTTCACTGCCCCGTGGTGGCGGCAGCCTGGGCGGGCTCGCGCTGGATGGCAAAGGGGGGGTGTGGACCACACAACTGGAAGGCTGGAGCCTGGCGCGCTTCGATGCCGAGGGCAACCTGGACCGTATGATCGGGTTGCCGGTGCCGAGCCCGACCGACCTGTGCTTTGGCGGGGAGGAAGGCACCACCCTGTTCATTACCAGTGCCCGCCACGCACTTCAGCTGGAAACCTTGGCCAGTGCGCCGAACTCGGGATGCCTGATGCAAATGCAGACTTGAATGGGTATGCCCGGTAACTCCACCCGTTCGTGATGTCACCAGAGCAATAGCCGAGTAAAACGTATCAGAACTTGACCTGATAACTGACGATCAACCGATTCTCGTCGGCATCATCGGTAAATGTGGCGCGGCTCACGGCATTGCGCCAGCGCAGCGACAGGTGACGTAACGGCCCGCTCTGTACGGTGTAGATCAGGTCAGTATCGCGCTCCCATTCATGGCCGTCATCGCCAGCGGCCCTCAAACTCGCCACCTTGGGCTCGCTGATGATCTGTGGGGCAACCTCATGACCAAGGTTGTAGTGCACGCTGAAACTCAGGCAAGGCATACCCAATGTCGCGAAGTCGTAGTCATAACGGGTGTGCCAGACCTTTTCGCTGGCTGGGCGAAATTGCTTGCCACCAACTGACCGAAAATGTAGGTGTCGCTGGCGTTAAGGTAGATGAAAGGAGTATCGCCGACCGACTGCTGGTAACCCGGCGATCTGATACCAGTTTTGCCAAGCAACTTGTTGTCCATTTCAAGTAAGCTGTCGGCTTTCGAGCTGCCACGGACAACTCCTGCTTTGAAGGTTGTGATGGCTTTGCATAAGCGGTTAGAAAAAATTGCCAGTTCAAGAAGGACTGACGTAACCCGCAGAGCATCGACCTAGGCCAAAGATGCCCACCAAAAAAAATAGGCAACAATGAAAGATAAATAAGAGAAAAACCCAAGCAGAGCTTGGGCTAAAAGGTCACCCAAGATAAGTGACAGGGCGACCAAATAATTACAATAGACACCACTTCACGCAATCACTAATGATTGACCGCAAAGGTCTTACCTTCATGCTCCATTAGCAAACCCTGCATTTCCGAAAACTTATTCTCCGAGCTTGGCTCTCGCTTGAGAAGTGAAACCAATATCATTACCACGAATGCAAGAGGCACACAAACAATGGCCGGGCTATTCAAAGGATAGAACCACCAGACACCATCAAGCACTGAACGATCAAGTTTCATCAGGGCAACTTGAACAGCCGGTGATACAAATATCAACAGCATTGATGAAACACAACCTACAACCATCCCAGAAACAGCTCCAGCCGTAGTAAGGCGGCTCCAGAACAACGTGAGCATCAGGAGTGGAAAGTTTGTCGCAGCAATAATCGCTTGGGATAAACCAATCAGGAAAGCTACGTTGATGCTTTCAAACATCAATGCAAGCAGTGTTGCGATAGAGGCAACAATCACCGCGCCGATCCGCGCCACAGACAACGAAGCCTCCCCTCCTTGCTTGCCAGCATGCACTACGCGTGACCACAAGTCGTGTGCAAAGGTGGTCGCAGACGTGAGAGTCAAACCTGCCACCACTGCAATAACAGTGGCGAACGCCACGCCACAAACGATGCCGAAGAAGGTGTCACCGCCGACATACTTTGCTAGCATTGGCACTGCCATGTTACCGCTGGCCCCTGCTCCCAAGATGGCCTCGCGCCCAAGCAAAGCCAAAGCGCCGAACCCTACGACCAACACCATGAGGTGGAACGAACCAACGATCATCGTGGCGTAGACAGCAGACTTCTTGGCCGACATCGGATCAGGGACTGTGAAGAAGCGCGTCAGAATCTGGGGCATCCCGATAGCGCCGCAGACAAGCGCGATAGCCAGCGAAATCATTTCCCAGCGGCCCACCGGGTCCATATCGCGAGGCACGAGCATGTGTGCCTGTTCGGTTTCCCCAAGCCTCCGAAAGAGTTCGAAGGGACTGTAGTCGAAATGGCTCAGCACGAGCATGGTCAGCACGCACACCGTCAGATGCTGAAGTATCGCCTTGATAATTTGCACCCAGGTCGTTGCCAGCATGCCCCCGAACAGGACGTAGCTCATGGTCAGCAAACCAACAAAGATTACAGAGGCGCTGTAGGGAATTCCGAACAGAACCTTGATCAAGATTCCACCCGCTACCAGCTGCGCGACGAGGTAGAGCAGGGTCATGGGTATGCTGACGAGCACAGCGGCTAGCCTGATCGGTTTTTGCTTCAAACGCCACGCGATGACATCTGTGAGCGTGAACTGGCCTAAGCGTCGTATTGGATCTGCAAGCAACAGCAGGATGAGCGGCCAGGTTACGACAGCCGCCACGGGATACACATAGCTGCTGAATCCCATCGTCGCCAAAAGCCCGGTCATCCCTAGCATAGCACTCGCACTCATGTACTCGCCGGACATGGCCAGGCCATTCTGCCAAGCCTTGATACCACCAGATGCCACAAGGTACTGCCCAGCAGACCGGTTGCGTCGGGAGGCCCAGGCGGTAATGCCTACCGTCACACAGAGAAAGAGCAGGAAGAATGCAATGGAAACCGCTTGGTTAGATTGCATGATGTACCACCTTGCCGACCATAGTGTGATCGGACTTTGTCTTGAGGCTCAAAACAGCCACCGAGATCGCAACGAGGATCACGGAGGGGCCCATTACCAGGCTCAATGGAATATCCGGAAAAACTTCGTACGTCAGTGTTCTTGGAAATGCAACGCAGAGAATTACAAACACCGAATAAAAGGCACTTACGATCAGCGCCATAATCAAATGCATACCACCCTTTTTTTTAGGGCCTACCTGGGTATTCAAGCCATACGGATAGTACAAAGAATCAGACATGACTCCTCCTCTTCCTCGGCCACGCAACGTGGCCAGGAAAATATCATTATGAATAGATGAGAGGAAGCTATTTCGCTGAGTTACAGCGATTCCATCTCACTCGACTCGACGAACGATTGAATAGACTTCAGGCGGGAATCAAACTGCTCTTGCCCTGCTGACGGAGTCGACTGGCCTTCAACAAAGTGGATCGGCTCAAGTGCTACCCGATTCACTTCCAAACGGAAGATATCGAAGCGGTTGTAGTACCCCGCCACGTCGTGCAGTCGCCGCAGCTCAGCGACAGGCGAGTAATTGATCTCAGCGATGCAGAGACCTTCCGTATCACACAAGGTGTCGCCGATGACGTTGCCATCCGGCCCCAGGATCATCGATACGGATTTCGGGGACTTGTCCAAGAGCTCGAGCACCTCATCCCCCATACCCTCAAGCTCTTTGCGCATGGTCGTGTCGTAGTAGCCTGACGCTACGATGTTGAAAACTTTGCCTTCGAATGAGTGAGCAGCTGCCCGGATGCGAATCGCCTGCTCCAGGTCATAACCACCGGCCTCAGACAAAGGCCGCATGACGGCGAGCGGAGGATAGGTAGAGATATGCAGTTGCTCGTTCTGAGCGATCATGGAGTAGCGTGCCAGAGGATTACTGTTCTCTCCGCAGATCAGCATGCCGATTCGACCCACATCCGTATCGGCAACTCGTAGCCCCGCTCCATCGCCATTGGCCCACACGAGTTTTTCGAAGAACGTAGGTACCAGCTTCCGCCGATGTCCGATGATCTCCCCGTCATTGTTGATCAGGACATTGGCGTTCCACATGCAGGTGCTGCTGGCCGAGGCCAGTTCATTGAAGCCCATGGAAACGATGATGCCGTGCTTGCGAGCGGCACGACGCAGCTGCTGGATCTCCGGGCCATCCAGCCTGATCGCCCCTTGGGTAAGTGCTTCAAAGTAGCGATGCGTGTGGATTGGCGCCCCGACGTTAGCCCACACAGGAAAACCAGGGATAAACGTTTCAGGGAAAGCGATCAACTGCACGCCTTTTCGCGCAGCCTCCTCAATGATGGAGCAGGCTTTATCTACGGTCTTTTGAGTATCGTGGTAGATAGGAGCGACATGAGCAGCGGCCACTTTATAGTTTTCATTCGCTTTCATTTTGAGTCGAGCCTCGAACAGCCAGGTTGCTTAGATTGGATTTATTTTCACCTTGCGGTCTCCAATCTAAGCCCAGGTCTATAGGGGCGCTACTAGCATTTAATGATGAAGCGATCACTTTTTACGATGGAATCAGCTAAACGCTCAATGCTGCCTTGAAGGGGGCTTTTCCTTCCTTAATTCACTTAGCGCCATGGCGCCCCAAGCCAGGGCGCAGAAGGCTCAAATGCACTTTAAGCATGCAAAAAAAATTACTCAACCCCAAAGCTTTTCGATGATCATTCATCAGAATTTCGTATGGCTATTGGGCCATTTGGATCACACCGACCACCCACCCGTTTCCTTGAAGCCGGCGAAAAGCGACACAATGGTTTGCCGCACTTTGTCGACCGCGTTGCTCTGAACGCCTGCTTCATGCCAGCAAAGGGACAGCTCACGCACGAAGAGCCGATGGTCAATTTCCCTTAGCGTGATCCGACCAGGTTCCAGGTTATCCTGCGCTGCCGCCCATGGCAGAACAGTAACCCCCAGTTCATTTTTCACCGCCAGCAGCAGCATGTCTGTTGAGTTGACCTCAAACTCCACCTGGCATGCTTGACCAGCCTCCTGAAGAGCGAATTCGACTCTGCTCCGTATGCCATTGGGCGCGCACGGGAGCACCAGAGGTAGCCTGGACAGCGCTTCAATGGAGATGGGTGTGTCAGGAAGTTGAAGCTCTGGCCACGACATCAAGTACAAACGCTCAGTGAGCAGATGTTGTGTGGCGATGCCCCGGGTTTCCACGGCATCGACCATGACTGCCATGGCCACCCTCCCCGTGGTGATGAGACCTTCGATGTCAGCACTGGGAGCGTCGAAGAGCTCAAGCTTGATCCCGGGAAACTTGCTTCGAATCATGCGCGCCAGTGGCATAGCGAGCATGCGTGCGGTGCTGGAGGGCATACCAACACTAACCCTACCTTGCGGGTACTCCGCATCCTGCAAGAGTAACTCTCGAGTGGCGTCAGCCTGCCGTAGCAACTCGATAGCATGCCTGTAGAGCGTCCGTCCTGCTGCAGTCGGCTCGACACCATGAACACTCCTTTCCAGGAGCTTCATGCTCATCTCTTCCTCGAGGTTTCTGATCTGTTGGCTGATCGCGGGCTGAGCAATATGCAGACCTTCGCTAGCTCGGGTGATGTTTCCACACTCGACTACACGGACAAAATAGCGAAGCTGCCGAAGATCCATACTCACCCCCTGCCATACATTTTTATGATCTTTCTAGAGGAATATCATATTTGAAGCCTATGGCAAACGGCTCATAGACTGAGATCACGACCTCCGCACAGGTCTGCCACAAGCAGCGCCCCAAGTTGCCTCATGAGGGTCACCACCCTACTAGGCCGCTACCCAGGCCACCCGCTCGAAGCTGCTTAGCCCTTACTCGTTCCGCTCACATTTGAAGCCTGTGCAGGGTCAACCACCTAATCCCACAAGAATAATGAGGGTAATAACATGCAAGCTTTAAAAGGGATCAAGGTTGTAGATCTCACCCGTGCCTTGTCTGGGCCCTTCAGTGCCATGGCTCTCGCCGATCTCGGGGCTGATGTGGTCAAAGTTGAGCAAGGCCCGAAGGGTGACATGAGCCGTGATTGGGGCCCATTCGATCGCGGTGTCAGCACCTATTACCTCTCCTGCAACCGTAACAAGCGCGGGATCTGCCTGGACTTCCGCACCCCAGAAGGCATGGCCGCCATTCACAAGCTCGTCGACTGCGCCGATGTCCTCCTGGAAAACTTCAAACCCGGCACCGCCGAAGCCATGGGCCTCGATTACGCCACGCTGAGTGCCCGCAATCCACGCCTTGTCATGGGCAGCATCAATGCATTCGGCACTGACGGCCCGATGAGCCATTGGCCTGGTTTTGATCAGATTGCTCAAGGTTACTCAGGCTTGATGAGCCTCACCGGCTATCCGGATGGTGACCCGACTCGGACTGGGACAGCGATCGGCGATCTCTCGTCCGGTATGTGGCTCACCATGGCAGTCTTGGCGGCATTGGTAGAGCGCGAACATACCGGTCGTGGGCAACATGTCAGCACCTCACTCTTGTCGAGCCTGGTTGGCCTACTCAGCGTCCACGGCCAGCGGTACCTGAGCGTTGGTGACATACCACGCCGCACCGGCAATGCCCACTCTGTCATCGCCCCGTATGGCGTCTTCCAAACTCAGGATGGCCCGTTGAACCTGGCTCCTATCACGACTGCGATGTGGGAGCGCCTGTGCGACCTGCTGGACTTGCAAGAACTGCCAAAAGATTCTCGGTTCTTGTCCAACGATGACCGGGTCGCCAATCGCGACGAACTCAAACAGATCCTGGAGTCGCGCCTGAAAACCCGGGGTAAGCGAGAATGGACTGAAGTCTTTATCAATGCCGGTCTGCCGGCAGGCCCAATCAACACGCTGGACGAAGTGTTCGAAGACCCACAGGTGCAGCACTGCAAGCTGACCCGCACGCTCGAACACCCCTCTCTCGGGCCGGTACGCCAGGTGATCACGCCCGTATTTGGCAACAAAGAACCCGAGGTGCACCGTGCTCCACCACTGCTGGGTGAGCACACGATCGAAGTGCTGCGTGAGGCCGGTATTGACCCATCAACCATCGACTCCCTATTGACCTCGAAAGCGGCCTTCCAAGGCTGACCCGCCCTACAACAAATCCAGAGAGTAGTCAGATCATGGCAACGACCGACACCCCAACTGAATTCGTGAAAGTAGAAATGGTGGATGAGCGCATTGCTCGACTCACCTTTAGCAACGCCGCCAGACGTAACGCGCTCAGCGCAAAACTGCTCAGCCTCTTCGAGGAGAGCCTGGCAGCGCTCGCGGCAGAGCGTGTCCCCGTGGTGATCATCGGCAGCGAACCAGGACAAAGTGTTTGGAGTGCTGGCCATGACATCCAGGAGCTCAGCCACGACCGCGACCCGATCGCATACGACAAGCCCCTCGAAAGAGTGCTCCGGAACATCCGCACCTACCCGGGCGTGGTCATTGCGATGGTCGGTGGTTCCGCATGGGGAGGTGCGGTGGATCTCGCGATGACTTGTGACATGGTTATCGCCGATCAGAACGCCAGTTTCTCCATGACACCGGCGAACATCGGCCTCCCCTACAGCACCAGCGGTTTGCTGCGCTTCTTCAACAATCTGCCGATCCACCTGCTCAAAGAAATGTTCTTCACCGCCTCAAAGCTGGACGCCATTCGGGCGGCCCAATTTGGGGTGGTGAACAAGTTGGTCGACGTAGAACACCTGGAGTCGACTGCCGTTGAGTTTGCCCAAGTTGTGGCGACCAAAGCACCTCTGGCGGTGCAATCAGTGAAAGAGCAACTGCGCATGCTTGAGGACATGCAGCCGGTACCGGTTCATGTGATGGAGCGCATTGCCGAGCTGCGCAAGCAAGCCTGCGAAGGCAGAGACTTCACTGAAGGGCTCACCGCGTTCGCAGAGCGCCGGCCTCCTCAGTTCATCGGCCAGTGATTCGATCGAGGGCCTTGCTTGTGAAATACATGAGCGTTTCACCGCAAGGCCCCACCCGCCTCGTATCGCTTCACAAGTGCCACTTTATCCGCCTGCTGCTAAGGGGGAGATTGTTGTGAATGGTACCGCCTTCACGCTCGATGGCGATGGCCAACCGCGACTCGGTAACTATATCCATAGCATCAACGGAGAAACAGGTTCAATCGAATCTTATCAGTGATCTGCTTCACCAAAGACACCGACTCGTGGTCACCGCCTAGGACAAAAACGATAAAAAACGAACCGACCTAAAAGGGGGCAGTACCTGCCCCCCTGTGCCAGTCCTCAGCGATCAACGCCACCGAGGCACCTGTACTTGAACTCAAGATACTCTTCGATGGCGTAGCGAGGTCCTCCGCGGCCAAGGCCCGTTTGCTTGACATCGCCGAACGGCGCCATCTCGTTGGCGATTGCCGACTCCGAGCATGCCGTAATTCAAGTACTGTCTGACGCGCAGTACGTGGCCGATGTCGCGGATAATGCAATATGCAACACGTTTTTTCAGCAGACACGGTGCACACCTGATAGCGCCTTTGAAGACTTAACAACTGTCCTCGCTCAACACTGGCGCACTCATGCTTTGGCAGGCGGAACGTTCGCGTCCAGAACGTCAAAACCTGTCGCAATGAAAAAATGCGTGCAGAACAAATTGAAAGTGGCGATGTCACTTTCATTGGATCCGAAACCGACTTCGGAATCTGGCTCGCTCGACAGAGGCGCAGCACAGCAGCCCCGGCCAGCGATTCTAGGACGAACGCAGCAGGAGGCTGTGTGCCATGATCTCGATAAGAAGCTCGTACCATCCGATCGACGCCGCGATTCTGTGGTGTGGCCTTTCAGAGTATGAAGAAGAGATCCTGCAGGTAGAGTTTTCCCACCCTAGCAGCCTACGAAAGCATTTTTTACAGTGGCCAGGTCTGCTCGAACACCTCGAGTGCATCTACGACGCCATTCTCAGCGGCGAATTGCCCGCAACCTACCTGGGGCAGCCGATTACGTCGGATAGTCACATTCACCGGGTGTACTACTCCGTTCGGCGCGCCGATCTCCTGCTCTGGTTCCTACGCAGCCTGCCAGATCAGAAACCCCCCTTTCTGTTTTCCCAAGATGTTGATCACTCAGGATGCGTAAGCCTGACTGCGCATCTGGCGAAACAAGCCGAGCTCGACTTTGCCCTGAGTACGCTTCAGCAGTTGCAGCAAACCTATGCTGTCACCGCTGATGAAGTGGCGGCGCTCACCACGCTCAACGACAAGCTAAAAGTGCGACTCGAATCACTTGGCATCCCGTCCGAGACGTCTGAAGCCATGCAGAACAGGCTGATCGGCGCGATGCTCATGACCACGCTCGGGAAAAACCAAAACGGCAAGGTTCAGTCAATCTACCCCAGCCAGGCAGAGTTGGTCCAAGCCATTCTGCTGCGATTCCCAGGAGTGGATGGCCTTAGCAAAAGTACCATTGATCGGCGATTTGCCGACGCGCGCCGTCTTATAGCCCAGGTAAAACGGGGCTGACGCCGCATTGTCAGGCGATGCCGGGCATTGCCTGACAATGTTTTTTACCCTCTTCCGACCTTCACTGACTGTCACTTCCCACCACGCGCCACCCGGCGCTACGGAGTGACATCATGCAACCGACCAACCTTGCCCCTCTGCCAGCCGACCGCCACATCATGCGCCGCGATGAAGTGGAGCAGAAAACCGGCTTCAAACGCTCGCACATCTACAACCTGATGAAGGCCGGCCAGTTCCCGCAATGCCGGCGCATCGGTATGCGCGCCGTCGGTTGGGACTCAATGGAGATCGAACAATGGGTCCAGGACCGACTGTCCACGGGAGACTGACCATGGACGTCCTCTCGCTGATCTCGACCAAGGGCGGCGCGGGTAAAACTACCGTCGCCGCCAACCTGGGCGGTGTGCTCGCCGATGCTGGCCTTCGCATTCTGTTGCTGGATCTGGACAGCCAACCGACGCTGTCCAGCTATTACGCTTTGTGCGATGCCAAGGACGCCGGAAGCTACGAGCTGATCGCTCAGCAACTCACAGCGCCGGAGCAGATAGTCTCGACGACCGTTATTCAGCACCTAGACCTGATCGTCTCCAACGACCGCGCCGGACACATCAGCACCTTGCTGCTGCACGCGGCCGATGGCCGTCTGCGCCTGCGCAACCTCCTGCCCGCCTTCGAGGATCATTACGATGTGCTGATCATCGACACCCAAGGCGCACGCAGCGTAGTGGTGGAGATGGTCATCCTCGCCTCCGCTTGCGCTCTGTGCCCGGTCCTTCCAGAAATGCTTGCCGCGCGCGAACTGCGTCGCGGAACGCTGGGCCTATTCGAAGAGCTGGAGCCCTACCGCTACTTGGGCGTTGCCTTGCCGTCGGTGAAGCTGTTGCTCAACCAGGTCAACGCCAATCGCCGTGATACGCGCTTGATCATGCAAAGCCTGCAAGCCTCTTTTCAGGACGATACCCATGTCAGCGTCTGCCGTTCGCTGCTCCCCGACCGCGTGGCTTATCCCAATGCCGCCTCGCTCGGCCTGCCTGTGCACCGCGTAGAGCCAGTTCCACCGCCCGGCAGCCGCAGCCCTTGTGCCGCCGAGATCATGCGCGGCTTGGCCATTGAGTTGTTCCCGCAATGGGCCGAGCAGCTCGGTGCTCTTGCCGCGCCTGCATCTGGTCGCCCGGCCACTGCCGAGCACCAGTTGATCCGTCGCGGCTGACCGGAGAATAAGTGATGAAGCCGCCGACCTCCGAAGACATCACACGCCAACTGCAGCAGGCGCACTTTCCGCACAAGCACGGACGCGACCTAGCGGCGGCCCCAGTTGGCGATACACCGATGGTGGTCAGTCTCGAGCAACTGCGGCCCTACGAGCTGAACCCGCGTGTGGTGCGCAACCCACTGTATGACGATATCAAGGCTTCAATTCGCGAGCGCGGCCTGGATCAGCCGCCCGCCATCACCCGCCGCCCCGATGAGTCGCATTTCGTCATCCGCAACGGCGGCAACACTCGTCTGAGCATTCTCGGTGAACTTTGGCAGGAAACGCGCCAAGAGCGCTTCTTCCGTATCCATTGCCTGTTCCGCCCTTGGCATTCGGAAGCGCATACGTTGCTTGGGCACCTGGCCGAGAGTGACCTGCACGGCCAGTTGACGTTTATCGAGCGGGCTCTCGCGGTAGCGAAGCTCCAGGACATGTTTCAGCTCGGCGATACCCACCTCACCCAGCGTGAGCTCGCGACGCGCTTGAGTGAGGGTGGCTATCCCATCTCGCAGTCACACATCAGTCGCATGTTCGACGCGCTCGAGCACCTGCTCCCCGTCATCCCGCAGAAACTGTATGCGGGCCTGGGCAAACCTGCCATCGGGCGCCTCATCAGCTTGCGACGGCGGACAGAGTCGATCTGGAACCAGTACTTCGGCAGCCCCGAGCAGTTCCCGCTGCTGTGGTTTGAAGCGCTGTCAGCATTCGACGGTGAAAAGCCCGAGCTCGATTTGAGTGAGCTGCAGGACGAATTGATTGCCAGGATGGCAGTGAGCCTGGAGCAGACACCTCGTCTGCTGGCACTAGAACTACATCAGGGGCAACGTCCCTCACTGCCTCCAGCGGACAGCACTCAGGTCCCTCCAAAAAATCAAGCTGGCGAGCCTCCGGTCCCCTCGTTGACACCAGAACGTCCATCGGATACGTCGACCGCGGTGTCCAATCCCGAGCCCAAACAAGCTGGTGGAACGCTCCTGCCACGGCAAGCTCCACGCTTACCCGAAATACGCCAGGCGCTGGGTGACGAACCGTTGCAAGACAAGCCCTTGGAAGAGCTCGAGGATACTCCGAGCCCGGTTGACACGGCACCCTCACGCCCCGAGCCACTGGACGATATCAGCGACTTGCGCGCGAGATGCGCCGCCCTCGCTGCCGACCTTGCCGCTTACGCAGACGCCGGCGACATGGTCAGCCCCCTCTTGGACGGCCTGGGCTTCACCCTTTCACCGGGTCATGGCGAGCGACTCAGCTCGCGGCACACCGGTATCCAGCTGCTGCTCTCGGCCCTGCTGCGCCTGCAGGACGACGTGGCCTGGAAGGAACGTCAGCAGTTGCCGGCAGCACTGTTTGGTCAGCTGCTGATCGGCGTCTACGACCTGCCCTTCACCGACCGCCCAGCCCTGACGGTGGGCCTTGAACGACTTCCTGATGCTCAGCTGGAGCAGCTGTTCACGCTGATCCGCCACGCCCGACAGTTGATCGAACTGACGCTGTCGTCCACTCGATAACGTGAGGAGCCACCTCATGAGCAAGACTTTCAATCTATTGAACCATGCCATGTTGAACCAGGTGCTGCATGAGCTGCGCCATGGCCGCCTACAGCGCTGCAAGGCCCTAGGTCTGGCCGATGAAGACATTGAGGTGCTGCAGTCGCTGCCGCCAACTACCTTGTCCCACCTGGCGCACTCGTCAATCGCCTGGGTCGAAGTGAAGGTCGACATCACCGTGTTGCGACGCCTGATCGTCCAGGCCGAACGCGACGAACAGAACGAGCGGTTGATCAACCGGGCGCTCAAGTTGGGCGCGAGCTCAAACATCATGTACCGCTGCTTCGGACTGGACCATTCGGAGACCGCGTTGCGCCGCCGTGTGCTGAAGATCGAGACGCACCGCGGTCGGCCAGTCCAGCTCAGTGAAGTGCAGGAGCATGCCGTGTGGAATCGCTGGAGCCAGTTGCGCACGGAGGATCCGGACAACGATCCGCTGGACACCATGATGATGCTGGCCGAGGAACAACACATCAGCCTGACCCTGGTCTGGCAACAGATCGAACTGTACGGAGGCACACCATGCTGAGCTTTTACGAGGTCGACTGGCAGGACGTGGTGCGTCAATGCTACGACGCCCTTCGGCGCCGAAATGAGTGGTACGCGGCGAACGGCAAACTGGCTGTCCCCACCGAGGAGCCCGCGGTGCGGACGATCTACTACGGCGACAACAACCCGCTGCCGCAGACCTTGCTGCTGGACCGCCGGCTGACGCCACTGGAACGTAATACCTGGCAGGTCCTGCGCTGGCTGATCACCGAACGCAAGGTCAAGACGCCACGCTACCAGGACCTGCAGCCCTACCTGGCGACCAGTCCCTGCGGTACTCAGGCCTCTCGGGAAACCATCGCCCGCGCACTCAACGTTTTGCGCACCACTCGCTGGCTCAGCCTGGTGGAGCGCTCACGCGATGCGAGCGGCTGCCTGCGTGGTTGCGTCTATGTGCTGCACGGCGATCCGTTGACCGCAGCCGAACAGTTGGATCTGGACAGCGGCTACGCGGCGTTGCTGCGACAGAACCTCTCCCATGCCACCAAAGGGGTCCGGGACGTGGCGAAGCATGTGATCGCCGAGATCCAAGCGGACCCGCAGGTAGCTCAGCTAGACAAAGACAGCCTCGGCTCGCTGCCGCCGGTTCAACAGCAAACGCTGCCGCTGATGAGCGATGAACCAGATACAGAGGATTCCGAACCTGGCGCACTCGACCTGGTTCGGAATTCTCCGGCTGGCGCAACAGATCCCGAACCCTGCGGCAATGCAGCGGATTTGGCTGTGGTTCGGAATGCCGACGCTGGCCGTACAGTACAGAAAGACCAAAGCAAAAAAAGTACGGTACTGGGGCAGGTGGAGTTTGGTCGTGCGCGATGGCCCGAAGATTTACCGCTGAACCCGAACGAGCGGCGCATGGCCTCCCAGGCGATGCGTCAGCTTGAGCCGGAACAGCAACAAGCGGTGATCAATGAAGCGGCGGTGCGCTGCGCCCGCGGCGAGATCCGAAAACCCGTCGCCTATCTGATGGGCTTGATCAAGCGCGCCTGCCAGGGCGAGTTCACCCTGTGGGCCGCGCGTACGGAGGATGAGAAATCCTCAACCCCTTCTTCACGCACAGCCAAGCCTGCGTCGGAAGATCCCCCCCGCGAGCGATCCAAGCGCGGCGGACAGCGCACCGCGTCGCCACTTGCCCTCTCCTGCCTGGAGGAACTGAAACAACGCTGCCGAGGGATCACTGCGGCTACATAGGGCTGGAACTCGGTGGATCTAATGTCGATGCCATCGGTTCCAGGGGGATCCACTCTCGGGAAAATGCGAGCAATCCACCTTCAGGTAGATCCGCATCGCCAGCCAAGGATCGGTCCATCGTCGGCGTCATTCCGACGGCGAGGTACTGGCGATGGTCGATCACTACCAACTCAACCTGGGTTCCCTGCGCAGCAGCATCACCCTCACCCTGCACACCCACCATGCGGCACGCCTGTGGCAGGGGCGCAGCGGCCGCGACGGGGTACACCCGATTCTGGGCATGCCCGGTTACATCAGCGTCACCAACCTGCTCAAGCACGCCAGCAGCCAGGGCGATCCATACGCCGACTGGTTCATGCTGCAGCTGGAGGAAAAGCTGCTGCAGGCCAGGTTGGACATGGCCACGCTGACGCAGCAAATGAGCCGCGTGGAACGGGCCCTGCCCACGCAAGTCGACGTCGGTGACAACCTCAACATCCACCCAGTCACCCTGCCGCTGTTCATCGGCAGCCAGCTGGGCTTTCTCGCGATCTACCTGCTCACCGACTACGACACCCTGGTCCGGCGGGTACTGCTCGCCCACCACACAGCGCTGATCGGCCGGGGCGACATGGAGTCCTGGATCGATGGCGGCGCACATCTGCTGCGCAGCCTGTTCGGCCTGGCGCAGCGCTACCGCCTGGCCGGGGTGAGCCGCGACGACATGGCCGCCAACAACGCCCGCGCCCGCGAAGCCATCGACAAGTTCGGCACCCTGCCGCAGGACATTCTTGAAGGGACACGCCGCTCACAATTCGCCCCACCGATCGCCCGTAACAACGCGCATTCCGAAATCGAAGGCCCGAATCCGCCGGAAGCCGAGGAGCAGCCTACAGCGGACACCGCGAACGACGGGGGTGAGGCATGACCCTGGCCGAAGCCATTGCCCGGCGTTTGTCAGCCGATGCCTATCGCGAGTTTGCACAAGGTGCCTCCCTAAAAGGCCTTTTAAAGCCTTTTAAGGGTAAGGGGGAGCTGCAGCAGTTCGCCGAGACGATCCTGCGCCTGCGCACCCAAGTCGCCGAGTTGATGGCGGTAATGTTGGCGATCATGGCCCAACCACCCTTCTCGTTTCTGGATCTGCGTTTGGTCGTCCAGCACAGCGCGACGGGCACTGAATTCTTGCGCTGGCGCAGCCCGGATTTTCTGCGCATGGGCGTGCAGGTGTGGCAGGAGACGCTGGTTCAGCCGCGGCTACACCCTGAACTGCGGCAGGCGCTGTATCAGCTGGAGACCAACCGCGTGGTGCTGAACCTGCAGATGAGCAGCCTGCAGTCGCTGTATCGCCAGGCCATCACTGGCGCCAGCAAGCTCGAGGCCGCCGAGCTCGCCCTAACCCGTTCCCCCACCGAGGAGTAACCCGCATGAGTACTTTGTTTGTTGGTGAAGGCAACATCGGCAGCGTGCCGGAGTATCAGGAGTTCAACACCAATCCGGATGAGCCGCGGCGCCTGCTGCGGCTGAATGTCTACTTCGACAACCCGGTACCGCGCGAAGGCGGCTACGAGGATCGCGGCGGCTACTGGGCGCCCGTCGAGCTCTGGAACCGCGACGCCGAGCACTGGGCCACGCTGTACCAGAAAGGCATGCGCGTTTTGGTTGAAGGGCGCACGGTCAAGGAGGAATGGGAGGACAGCGAGGACAACGCCCGCGTGACGTTCAAGGTGGAGGCCCGGCGCATCGGTATTCTGCCGCACCGCCTGGCCTCGGTCACCATGCGCGAGAAAGCCAACGATAACGCCAGCACTTCACGCAAGGGGGGTGGCAAGAAAGCGCCACGCAAGTCCGGATAAGTGCGTGGCACTCAGTGGAATTGGCGCCCGCAGCGCGACATCGCTGGAGCCATACAGTCAGCTCAGCGGGCAACACCGGCTGCTGCCGATGTTTCATTCTCGCCTGGCACTCCTATGCCGCTCATGTTCCAGCATTTGCTTCACTTCTGCCAAATACTGGTCCAGGGCAAGGAACGCCCGCCAGTGCAGCGGACTCTCCTGAAGCCAAGCAATCAGCCGGGCGCGAGCCTGCTCCTTGTCCGGTTCCAGATGGGTGGCCATAAACAGCTCATAGGCCTTGATCGCTAGCGCATCTGCCTCACTCTGGTGGGATCCGTGCAAGTTTGTTGCCTCCGTGGTGACGGTCGGGTCATCCAGCTTTTTTCGGTGATACGCCCCACAGGGTTGTTAGTCAACCTTTTGAGCCGTTCATATCTTTGGGGTGCTGTTCGACCATATGGGTCGAATTGGAGAGCGCCCCCATTGCCCGTGAAAGAGCCTAGCCCACATCACATTGGTCGCCAGTTGGCGAAGTATCGTCGTGCCCGGCACTTGACCCAGACACAGGTCGGCGAGCACCTGCAGATCTCCGGCGAAGCGGTGTCGCGCCTGGAGCGCGGCTTCGTTGAGCTCTCGGTATCCAAGCTGCTGCAATTGGCCGACTTGTACGGCTGCCCGGCCGATGAACTGTTGCTCGCGATCAGCCCTCGGTCGCAAGACCTGGGCGTGCAGATCAACTCGATCATCAAGGAGCTCGATGAGGCGGATAAGCAGTTCGCCTTGGAGTCGCTGAAAACGCTGGCCAGCCACCTCGCGCAACGCAAGTAGCACCCGCCCGCCGATATGAGCTAGACACCTTCGGATTTACCCTGGCGCTCAGCGACGATATCCCCACCCTGTCGGTATCCACCGAGAGGGCCCATGTATGCGCCTGTTCATCTGCGAAAAACCTTCCCAAGCCCGCGACATCGCCCGGGTGCTGCAGGCCAGCCGCCGCGGTGAAGGTTGCCTGCTGGGCCAGAACATCACCGTCACCTGGTGCGTCGGCCATTTGCTGGAAACCGCGCCGCCTGAAGCCTATGGCGATTACAAACGCTGGTCCCTGGACGATCTACCGATCATTCCCGGCCGTTGGCAACTGGTAGCCAAGCCCAAGGTCGCTGGCCAGCTCAAGGTGATTAGCCAGCTGCTGCGCACCTGCAGCGAAGTAGTCATCGCCACCGACGCAGACCGCGAAGGCGAGATGATCGCCCGGGAAATCCTCGAGCGCTGCCAGTACCAGGGGCCGATTTTGCGCCTATGGCTCTCCGCGCTGGATGAGGCGTCGATCCGCCGGGCCTTGGCCAACTTGCGTCCGGGAGAGCAGACCTTGCCGCTGTACCACTGTGCCCTCGCCCGCTCCCGTGCGGACTGGCTGGTCGGCATCAACCTGAGTCGGCTGTTCACCCTACTCGGCCGCCGCGCCGGTTTCGATGGTCTGCTGCCGGTGGGACGCGTGCAGACGCCCACCCTGCGCCTGGTGGTCGAGCGCGACCGGGCGATCGCGAGCTTTGTGCCGCAACCGTTCTGGACCGTCGATGCACACCTGGAGCAGGACGGCATCCGTTTTCAAGCGCGCTGGCAGCCCACCGCCGCCGTCAGCGATGCGGTTGGACGCTGCATCGACGAAAACGCTGCGCAGCAGGCGCTCAGGCGCCTCACTCAAGCCGACAGCGCGCAGATCGACAGTGTCGAAGTCGAGCGCGTGCGCGAAGGCCCGCCGCTGCCGTTTGACCTGGGCACACTGCAGGAAATCTGCTCGGCCAAGCTCGGACTCGGTGCACAGGAGACCTTGGCCACTGCCCAGGCCCTGTATGAAACACACAAGGCGACGACCTATCCGCGTAGCGACTGCGGCTACTTGCCGGAGAGCATGCTCGATGAGGTGCCGCGCGTGCTCCACGCCTTGGCCGCCGCCGCGCCTTCGCTGGGGGCAGTCCTCAAGGAGGTCGACCCTTGTCGCCGCTCCCGCGCCTGGAACAGCAGCAAGGTCACCGCGCACCATGGCATCATTCCCACCGCCGTCACCCTCAACCTAACGCAGCTCTCCGAGCGCGAGCTGGCGGTGTACACGCTAATTCGCGCCCGCTATCTCGCGCAGTTCATGCCCGAGCACGAGTACCTGAAAACCCAGGCGCAGTTACACAGCCAGGCAGACCAACTGGTGGCGCGCGGCAAGCAGATCCTGGCTCGCGGCTGGAAGGCGATGATCAACGAGGCCGACGGCAACGAGCCGGCCGAACCGGTGCAGCGGTTGCCCACGTTGCGTGAATCCACGACGGTGGCGCTGGTCGACGCCACGCTCAACGCACAGCGCACGCTGCCACCCAAGGCCTACACCGAAGGCACCCTGATCAAAGCCATGAAAACTATCGCCAGCCAGGTGGCCGAGCCGCGCCTCAAGCAGAAGCTCAAGGACAGCTGCGGGCTCGGTACCGAGGCCACCCGCGCGGCCATCATCCAGGGCCTGATCGATCACGGTTACCTGACCAAGAAGAAACGCAGCCTGGCTGCCTCCGCCGCGGCGCATACCTTGATCGAAGCGGTGCCGCCAGAAGTAGCCGACCCGGTCATGACCGCGCTGTGGGAGCAGGCGCTGGACCGCATCGAATCGGGCCAGCTGAGCGTCGAGACCTTTCTCGCCAAGCAGGCAGAATGGCTGACTCGACTGGTGCGCAGTAACGCCACGCTCACCCTGCGCCCGCCCCCCAGCAAGGGGCCGTTCTGCCCGGTTTGCCGCAGCGCCATGCGCCAGCGCAAAGGTCGCACCGGCAGCTTCTGGTCGTGCATCCGCTACCCCGAGTGCAAGGGCACTAAAGCTTTGGCCAAGACCAAGCGGGCGAAAAACACATGACTTGACGGCACACCACAGCGCTGGTGTAGTGATCTGGCCCCTCGCCGCTTGGCGACCTAGACCGATTCGCTCCGGGCAGCTCGGTCAGACTCCTAGAGTTCGGAGCCACACTTCAGCACATCTGCGGATGACTTCTCAGCGTTCCAAGTCCCCCAGGTGGATGACCCGTGCGGCTTGTACCAAGCCTTAGGGGTCATCCGCTTCGGCGACGATGCTCAGCTCCGGTGCCCGCCGGCGAAACACTGGGCACCTTTTGTGCGCGGATGCGTGCCAGTTGATTCCGACCCAGGCCACGACAAGGGTCGGTTGATCCAGGTGGATCGGCAGTGGAGTTCTGCGACGGACTTCGGTGCCACATCGCCGGGTCAAGGGTGGTCCAACTCCTCCTAGCCTGATGACCGTCGGGCTATTTTTTCGTCGCCGAGAATCCACCGAAAGCCACCCGACTCCGCCCGCCCAGACCGCCTGAAAACCACGGTTGACGGGCCTTTTGCAGCGTCTTATAGATGACCTGTACCTCGCTGTCGTTGACAGCACCCAGGTAGCCAGGACCTTCAAGGCTACGCCCGCTTCGGGTGGTTCTCCCCAAAAGTGCGACTCGCGCTCGGCAGCTCGCACGGTCACCGCCCCATCGGTGATGAGCGCCTTCTCAACCGACCATGTGTTTGCACCTCCCCTTGCGGAACTCACCAGCCGCCAGGGCCGGTGGATGTCCGCGTTTCTGCTGAACAGGAGCTTCATCATGACTACTGCAAGCAATAACGCCCCCACCACCTACTTCAACCTGCACACCCAAGGCATCGGTTACCTGAACCGTGTCCGCGAAGTCCCGGTTCGCCGCGGCCAAGCGTTCATGGCCTGTGACATCGCTGCCCTGCACGGTGCCTCGGACGACGTCGAGTACACACGCTTCGACTGCAAGGTCGCCAGCGGTGAAGCCGACCGGCTGATCCGTGAACACCTGGAAGACGTCCAAGCCGAACGCAAGGTCCTTATCGCGTTTCGCATCGGTGACCTCTGGGTCGATCCGTTCATGTACGAGAAAGGCGAACGCAAGGGGCAACCCGGCGCCAGCCTCAAAGGCCGACTGATCTTCATCGAGTGGATCAAGGTCGACGGTCAGTTCAGCTACCGTGCGCCGGCTCGGACCGACGCTGCCGCCGCCCCTGAGGCTGCTGAAGCAGCAGAATCGGAAACAGCGAGCAGCGAGGGTGACGCTGACCAAGGCCAGCCAACCCCACCCGTTGCACGTAAATCCACTGCCGCACGTCAGTCTGCCTAAGGCAGGTTGGCCGCCCGCAGCAGGCGCTCTTATGAGCGCCTGTTGTACCTTCATGTCGGAGGTCGCCATGGAAAGCTTCTGGCTCTGTGAAGACTGCCTGCAGGCGGTCGCCTACGACGACTTCAGTGCGCTGTCGCTGTACTACAGCGAGGCTGAAGTCGAACACCGCATCGCTCACTTGCGCTTACAACTGCAGGCCCTGCTGCCCCTGAGCGCCGATTTCGATCCGCATACCGGCGCCGGTATCGAGGCCTTTTCCACGCAACCGTGCGAAGTCTGCCAAAGCCCCCTGCACGGCACTCGGAATCGCTTCACGCGCCTTTGATCACACACCTAAACCAGCCTGGGGCAAGCCCCAAGGGGGCGCTCCATCAGCCACGAGGAATTGCCCATGAACACCACCTTGAACCTCGTCGAGCCGCTCGATCCCGTACTGGCTCAACGCGCCCGTGAGGATGCGCTGATCACCGAGGCCCTGCAGCTGCTGGACCAACGTCACTTCCAGCGCGGCGAGGTGCTGATAACTCCCGCCGATGCCGCAGCCTACTTGAAACTGCAACTCGCCCCTTACCACCACGAAGTGTTTGCCCTGCTCTGCCTCGACTCGCGCCACCGTGTGCTGAGCTTCGACATCCTCTTCACCGGCAGCATAGACGGTGCCTCCGTGTATCCCCGCCAGGTGGTGATCAAGGCACTCGAACACAATGCCGCCGCCGTGATCTTCAGCCACAACCACCCCTCCGGCTGCTCGGAACCGAGCGGCGCCGATCGGGTGCTCACCACCCGCCTGACTGAGGCTTTGGCCCTGGTCGAGGTATGCGTCCTGGACCACATCATCGTCGGCGAAGGCATCCCGCTTTCGTTGGCCGAGTACGGCTGGATCTGACAGCCCACATTGCCCAGGAGGTCACCGCCCGTTTGGGGTGACCTCGGCGCTTTCGGAGAACCACCATGCACCCTTCCCTGCCCAATCCGTTTCTTCGCGGCTTCCAAGACCTGCAATACGAGCGTATCCTGCAGATCAGCTATGCCGACGATTGCCCACCGTGCTACCGCGCGCTACACCCCGCTCAGAACGAGCGGCCCGATGAGGCCATCAGCCTGCAGCCATGCCTATTCGATGACGACGTCGCGGTGATTACCGACGGTGTGTGCGTACCCGAGTTTGTGCGCATGCGCTGCCCGGCCGACGGCCTGGTGAATACCGTGCTCTACCAGATCCTGGGCAGTCAGCTCGGACGCTCGATGCATATCGGCGACCTCGGCAACGTCGAGGCTGCGCAAAACCTGATCGAACAACTGTCCTTTGCCACCGGGCACTACAGCCGTAGTTGGGAAATCAGCAGCGCCCACCTGCCCGCAGACGACTTCGAGTACCTGCAGGTGCGCGCTTGGTGCAATTCACCGGCGAGCTTCTTCGAGTGCTTCGAACTCAACGCCAGCCATGCCGTCGGCTGCAAGCTGTATTCGACGCCTTGGGTCGCAGACATTAAAGCCGGCGGCAACAGCTGCTGCGCCGACGAGGTCAGTGAGCGAATGCTCGCTGACCGTGTCCCTCCAGTGTTACTTCAGCTGCTCCTACTGGCAGGCCAGGCGGACATCCGCCTGTTGATCTTTGACCCTGACGCGGCACCGCTCTCGGAACTACCGCTATTCACCGAAGAATGACCAAGGCGCCCTCCCGGGCGCCTTTTTTGTGGTGGCTGACAGAAAAGCTAGCTCGACAGATTCGGTTTTCCAGTGGGGACTCGCCTCGCGCCTTCGCCATGGTATCGGCAACATTTGTCGAGACTCGGTCATGCACACATCCCTACTTCCCACCCTCGGTCTGATGATCGCCCTGGCTGGCTGCAGCACCCCACCTCCGGCTCCTGCACCCGCAGCACCACCCGCTTTGCCGGCGACATCGCCCAAGCCGAAAACCCAGCTTCCGGCCTGGGTCCGCCTGGACCGTTACACCCTGGTCACCACGCGTCCCACGCTGGAGCAGCGCCAGCCGCTGTATCAATTGGTCAACGTGCAGATCGCGCCAGCCCTGAATGCCACCGTCGGTGAAGCCCTGCGTCACGTGCTGCACCGCTCGGGCTACGCGCTGTGTGCCGACAGCCCAGCGGTGGATCGCTTGTTCCGTCGCCCTCTGCCCGTGGTACAGCATCAGCTCGGACCGATCTCGCTGCTGGACGCCCTGACCATCATCGGCGGCCCGGCCTGGCGACTCGAGATCAATCCGGTCGAGCGGAGCGTGTGCTACGCCCTGCGCGTGCCGTCGCCTGCACCTCCAATCTCCACACTGGAGATTGCGCCATGAAGGTCCTCCATTTTCAGGCGCTGGTGGTCGGTGCCCTGTGCCTGGGCGCCGCGGTGCTCGCCGCCGAAACGTACAACCATCATCAGCAACTGGCTGAGCTTCAGGCTGCGGCCCGCAATGCCCCGGCGGATCCAACGCCAGCCCTGCGCCGCGATATCGATGCTTTGGCCGACAAGCTCACGACGCTGCAGCCGCAGGTAGTGGAGCTGGGCGAGGCGCAAAGTCGACACACCACGGCGCAGGTCGCCCTCGGCCAGCAGCAGGATGAGCTGGCCGCTTCGCTCAAGACGCTCCACTCGGCACCGCCAGGTTCAAGCAGCACCGATATGACAGCGCTGGAACAACGGCTGGCCGCGGCAGAGGCGACGCTCGAGAAAATGTCGGTCCGGCCTGCTATGCCTGCGGCCGCCACCACGCAGCCAAAAGCCTCCAGCAGTGAAAAAGCCAAGGCCAAGGCGCTGACACCGCCCTTCACCTTGCTGGGTATCGAGACCCGAGGTGACGTCAGGTTCGTGGCTACCCTGCCGGTCGGCGCCCATTCGCTGACAACCATGCACCTGCTGCAACCGGGAGACAGCTTTAACAGCTGGCAGTTGCGTGCGATCCGTGCGGACCAGGTGGTATTCCACATTCCTGGGCATGGCGACCGCACGCTGCCACTGCAGTGAAGAGGTGCGTATGACTCGGCTCTCCATTCTCTCGTTCATCCTGCTTCCCAGCTGCCTGTTCGCAGAACTGGCGTTGAGCGCGCCAAAACTGGTCGACTCAGCCCCGCAGCTCAGCGAACAAACGCTGCTGGATCGGCAGGTATCCGATGTGGCTCGGGCCAAGGCCTGGGGGCTAACCGATGATGAGTGGGCCAAGTTCGAGCGCCTGCAGGCTGGGCCGCGCCACTACTGGTCGCCGCAGCTCGATCCGCTCACCACCCTCGGCGTAGAGGCCGACTCTGACCAGGAAAGGCAGCGCTACGCCGAGCTGCAGGTCCGTCTCGAAGCCAAACGTGCCGAGCGCGAGCTGGCCTACCAGAAGGCCTATACCGCCGCCTGGGCGCGCCTGTTTCCGGGCATGCTGCCCGTGCAGGGCATGGCCGACGATCCAGCGGCTACCCCTGCTGGCCGCTTCGCCCTGTTTGTGGAGGAACGCTGCCCGCCCTGCGTCACCAACACCCAGCAATGGCTGCGTGGCGGTGTGCACCTCGATGTGTACCTGATCGGCAGCCAGGGTGACGATGGGCGTCTACGCCAGTGGGCACGCGATGCCGGCATTACCCCCGCCCAGGTCAGCAGTGGCCAGGTCACCCTCAACCATGACCGCGGCCGGTGGTTCGCCCTGGGCGCCAGCCGCCCCTTGCCAGCGCGCTTCCAGCAGGTGGACGGCAAATGGCAGCGTATCGACTGATCCTGGCGCTGGCCTTAACCGGCACTACGGCCGTTCATGCGGACTCGCTGCCGCCTCCGGCGTATCAACTGGCCGCCGAGCGCGCTGGCATCCCAGCGTCAGTGCTTTTCGCCATCGCCCTGCAGGAGAGCGGTACGACGCTGCGGGGTCACCTCATGCCCTGGCCTTGGACCCTGAATGTCGCCGGCACACCGCTGCGCTTCGCCCGCCGTGATGAGGCGTGTGCTGCACTCAAACAAGCGCTGGTCCGTCACGATCCGAAGCGCATCGATGTCGGGCTCGGGCAGACCAACCTCGGCTACCACCCGGACCGCTACCACAGTGCCTGCGAGGCCCTCGATCCACGCGCCAACCTGGCCGTGACGGCAGATCTGCTGCGCGCCCACTACGCCGACAGCGGTGACTGGGTCGTGGCGGCGGGCCGCTATCACCGCCCTGCCGGCGGTAAACCTGCAGCGCGCTACCGCCGACAGTTCAGCCAGCACTGGCAGCGTGTGCAGGCAGTCGTGTCCTATCCGAGAGGGCCGCAGCCATGACCCATCGGTGCTGGATAACGCTGTTTACCTGCCTGTGGTGGACGGTTGGCGCGCTCGCGGCCCCCAGCCAACTGCCCGATCCCCGCGCGTTGACCTGGACCCTGCCCATACACAGTACACGCCTTTCACCCGGTGCCGTGTCGCCAAGGGCATTGAGCCTGCCAGGGTTCACGCCGCTGTTCCTGGTCGGGCACGACGCCGCTTCTCTGGAATGGTTGGCCCAGCATGCGCAGACGCTGCAGAAGCTGGGCGCCAGCGGTCTAGCCGTTGAAGTTACCGACGCCCAGGCGCTGCGACGTATCCAGGCGGCAGCCCCGGGACTGAACATCTGGCCGGTGAGTGGTGACGACATCGCCGAACGCCTAGAGCTGCAGCACTACCCGGTGCTGATCACGCCCACCGGCCTGGAACAGTGAGGGTGCATCATGGGCGAACATGCGATGGAGTCTCTGCTGCGTCCTGCGGTGGAGCTATACACCGTGGGTATCTGCGCGGGTGCTGGCGCCCTATGTCTGCACTCACCTTGGGCGGTAGCCCTGTCGCCCGAGGTGGGGGCCGGCATGGCACTGGCCTACACTGCATTCGGCCTGAAGCGGCTGAATGAGGCACGGATCGTCCTGCGCTATCGACGCAACATCCGCCGCCTGCCGCGCTATTCGCTGACCAGTCGCCAGATTCCGGTGAGCGGCAAGCGCCTGTTCATGGGCCGCGGCTTTCGCTGGACCCGCCTGCACACCCAGCGTCTGCTCGAGGCGCAGGACCCGGCGCTGGCCCGCTATGTCAATCAATCGGCGGCCCACCAGTGGGCACGGCGGATGGAGCACTTGCTGGAGAAGGCTCCACCCGGGTTGTCGCTGCTGCCCCGCCTGACCGCCTGGGACAGCCCATTGAACCCGGTGCGGCCACTGCCACCGGTGGGTGGCTCGCCACTGCTGCATGGCGTCGAGCCGAAGGAGCAAGAAGCCAGCCTACCGCTGGGCGAACGCGTCGGGCATACCCTGGTACTTGGCACCACCCGGGTCGGCAAGACGCGCCTGGCCGAGGTGTACATCACCCAGGACATCCATCGAACCAGCCAGGAGGTGGTGATCGTCTTCGACCCCAAGGGCGATGCCGACTTGCTCAAGCGCATGTACGTGGAGGCGCGGCGCGCCGGCCGCGAGCGTGAGTTCTATGTGTTCCACCTGGGCTGGCCGGAGATCTCCGCCCGCTACAACGCCATCGGTCGTTTTGGCCGCATTTCGGAAGTCGCCACCCGCATCGCTGGCCAGCTCAGCGGTGAAGGCAACTCGGCGGCGTTTCGCGAGTTTGCCTGGCGCTTCGTCAACATCATCGCCCGGGCGCTGATCGAGCTCGGCCGCCGCCCTGACTACCTGCAGATCCAGCGGCACGTGGTGAACATCGATGCGCTGTTCATCGAGTACGCTCAGCATTTCTTCGCCCGCCATGATCCTCAGGCCTGGGAAGCGATCGTGCAGATCGAAGGCCGCCTGAACGAGAAGAACATCCCACGGCATATGATTGGCCGGGAAAAGCGCGTGGTGGCGATCGAGCAATACCTGACTGCCAAGCGCATTTTCGATCCTGTAATGGACGGCCTGCGCTCGGCCGTGCGCTACGACCGCACCTACTTCGACAAGATCGTGGCTTCGCTGCTGCCGCTGCTGGAAAAACTCACCAGCGGCAAGACCGCACAGTTGCTCGCCCCCAACTACACCGACCTCGACGATCCGAGGCCGATCTTCGACTGGCTGCAGGTCATCCGCAAACGCGGCATCGTCTACGTCGGCCTGGACGCGCTGTCCGATGCTGAAGTTGCCGCTGCCGTCGGCAACTCGATGTTTGCCGACCTGGTCTCCGTAGCTGGCCACATCTACAAGCATGGCATCGATCATGGCCTGCCAGGCTCCTCCAGCGCTGCGGACAAGGTGCCGATCAATCTGCATGCCGACGAGTTCAACGAGTTGATGGGCGACGAGTTCATTCCGCTGATCAACAAGGGTGGTGGCGCCGGTATCCAGGTCACCGCCTACACCCAGACCTTGAGCGACATCGAGGCACGGATCGGCAACCGGGCCAAGGCCGGCCAGGTCATCGGCAACTTCAACACCCTGCAGATGCTTCGCGTGCGGGAAACCGCGACCGCAGAACTGCTGACCAAACAACTGCCCAAGGTCAACGTGCAGACCCGCACCCTGGTCTCCGGCGCGACGGACACCGCCGATCCGGACGCCCGCACCGACTTCACCTCCTCCTCGCAGGATCGGGTCACCACCACTTCGGTACCACTGATTGAACCCGCGCACATCATCGCCTTGCCCAAGGGCCAGATGTTCTCGTTCCAGGAGGGAGGACAGCTGTGGAAGGTGCGCATGCCGCTACCGAAGTCGGCTAGCGACGATGCGATGCCGGCGGATCTGCAGGCCCTGGCCGCGCGCATGCGCGAGTCCTACAACGCCAATGCGGGGAGTTGGTGGAGCAGCGCTGGCGGTGCGCCGACGGTCGATTTTGATCCCGAGATGCCTCCACAAGGGCGCAGGCACTCCTAATCTGCGCGCCGTGAGCAACCGAGTACTGTGGAGCCCATATGCCGACTGCCCCAGACAGCCCACCGCCTCCACAACGAAGTCCGGGACTCATCTTCGGCATGCTCGAACTGTGTCTGCGGCTACTCGGCCTGCTGTTCGCTTCGCTGATCTTCTCCATTGTGCTGGAATTCGTGGGCATGCTGTGGTTCTGGTCCGAGCAGGGCTGGCACCATAGCCATGCCATGTGGCTGAGCGAGCTAGGCTGGCTCAGCGATCACTTCAAGAAGTCATTGCTCGTGCAAGAGCCGGCGCAAGCGACCGTCAAGGTACTCGAACACCTGAACGACTGGATCGTAGTGCGGTCTGGATGGGCGACATCTGATACCCAGCTGAAACTGCTCAGTCAGGAACCTTCAATGCAGGGGCAGTTCGCGCAAGTCTACGTTGTGATGCAGGACTACCTGCTCGCAGCCCTGTTCACGACCTTCACTTTCGCAGTGCGGCTGGCCGTACTCACTTTGGCCACCCCACTGTTCTTGCTCGCGGTGATCACCGGCGCGATCGATGGCTTGATGCGTCGCGACCTGCGTAAGTTCGGAGCAGGCCGCGAAAGCAGTTTCGTCTACCACCGAGCAAAGCGGACACTACTGCCGCTGGTGGTCAGCCCCTGGGTGATCTACTTATCCTTGCCCTGGTCGGTGAATCCCATCTGGGTGCTGCTGCCATGCGCCATTTTACTTGGCATCATGGTGGCCATCACTGCTACTACATTCAAAAAATACCTTTGACTGCCCACCTCGGCGAATGCCGAAATATGTTATTTAAAATCAACGCCTTAGAACGTACACGGTTGAGGCAAAACAAGCAGTAGCCACACCGACGGCACAACCACGGCTCCCTATCATTGATCGCAGGTTATCTACGCGCGACCAGCACCACCTCTTGAGAGTTGACTACACAACCACTCTCGGGCAATGCTGGCATATCGCCAACGCTCGATTAGTAAAGGGACTTCACATGAACGACATTGCTGTCATTTCACAAGAAGAAGAGGAAGGTGCGGAGCAGGAAGCGCTTCTAATTGCGTCAGAAAGAAAAAATCGCGACAAAGAGTCCGAAAAAATTCGGGTACTTTCTGCAATCGCCAGTAACAGCCCGACGCGTGTGACCGATAGAGTTGCGTGGATTCTTAATCACTATCCTCAGGCCCGAGACTCTGACATCAAGTGCCAAATCATTTATTGGAAGACTTTCCAAACCGACCTCTATAGCGGGGGTGATATTTCATTTGAAAATTACCCCAAACTGCAGAGATTGCACTCTATAGCACGCGCCAGAGCGGTGGTACAAAACATACTGGGTCTATTCATTGCATCACCTGAAGTTAGAAAATACAGAGGGAAGCTGGAAGAGGAAGAAAAGCAGCGTGCTCTTGAGGTCCGACCTTCGCACCCAGTATATTGCATCTATGCCGATGAGAGCGGAAAAACCGGAAAGTACCTATTAGTCGGTAGCCTTTGGATTTTAAGAAGCTACGAAACCATGAAGATCACTGCCGCCATTAACAGGAAGAAGGCAGAGATAGGATTCAAAGGCGAAATGCATTTTAAAGAAATCAACAAGGGGAATCTCGAAGCCTACGAGGCGCTGCTTGGCTCTATCGTACAGAACTCCTCCTCAATCTCATTCAAAGGCCTCGGAGTAAATCGTAGCGGCCTTTACAATGTCGACGACACGCTCAATAAGCTATTTTACCATATGGTAATCCAAGGAATTACCGAAGAAAACAAATCTGGCCGAGCCATTCTCCCACGAAACCTGCAATTTAGAAAGGATGCAGAAGAAGCGTCAAAAGACAAACTTGCGCTAATGGAAATAGAATTACAATTGAAAAATGCTGCCAGCAACATCTTCCAAGGAAACGTGTATGTTGACATAGTTGAGGCGGAAGACTCCAGCATATCTCCACTCATGCAAATTTCCGACTTATTTGTTAGCTCCATCTCTAGAATAATGAATAAAGAGGAGGGAAAAGAAGGCCCCAAGGATATTTTCGCGAGGAAATTTCTTGAAGCATTTGGCGTCGACACAAGAAGTGAAACCTTAGAGGGTTTGAGCGAGTGCGTTCGCTTTTCCTAATCGTGACTGGATCTCATTCTGACTTCACCCATAAACTAATAACCGCCTGCGACGCTAGGAGCATCAGGATGAGTCAAATAGGCTTTTTTGATCAGCGGATAATCAAGAGATTCTGGGGCGCGCTCGCCGCGACCGGCACAGCGCTGTCATTACTACTAATTTTCGTAACCATACCTGAAACTGGAAAGGTCACAGCGGGGATCGCCTGTGTGGCATTCTTGATTTTAATTTATATTTACTTTTGGTGGACATCTAACAACCTAACCGAAGTAGAACTAAAGATAGAAAGCACAACAGTCATCGTAAAAGTAGGCGACATATTCAAGCAACCCGGCCTTAAAGCGATCGCCTTTAACGAGTACTTTGATACACAAGTTGACGACGAAATAATCTCTCACAGCTCTTTAAACGGAATATTCATAGACAGGCACTTACCAAAAGCATTAGTAGACCTTGAAAATCATCTGACCGCCTATCGATTCGACGAGTGTGAAATCTTAGAGTTAAACGAAACTAGGGCAACTGGAAAGAAACAGAGATACGACATAGGCACTATATGTGTGTACGAGGATTTTCTTCTTGCAGCCTTCTCAAAATTCAACGACCGCAACCAAGCCTATTTAACGATGCCTGAGTACCTAGGGTTTTTGATAAAATTCTGGGACAACGTCAATAGAGTGTACGCACAGCAAAGCGTTTCAACACCAATATTCGGATCGGGCATCACGCGCATTAAAGAACATCGAAATATAAGCGACGAAGAACTACTAAAGATCATGCTCTGGACTTTTAGAATAAGCGAGATGCGCTTCAAGCACCCAGCAAAGCTCAACATAATAATTCACAAAGACAAAATTAGTCAAATTAATTTACTTGACATAAAGTCCGCCAGGAACGGTTTGTAACCTAACACAAGATTAATTAAGATCCGGCAGATTAAAACCTCTGCCGGAGCGATAACTTTCCACCTGCCCGCTAGATACCAAGCTTCTTATAAATATCCGCCGGATAATAATGCGGACCTTTTCTCACCTTCTGGGCGAACGCTGGGACATACTCATCCAGCGCAAACTTTATTATAGCTGGCTGCAGCGAAACTGACATTGTATAGTAGTCCGCATTCAGCAGGGGAGTCGGTATTAACGCTCGTTGAATTTCGCGACTGCCGCCTTTATTCGCCACCACAACGGGCAAGTCAAACTCCACAATTAGCTCAAACTCGTGAGCCAAAAACGAATATCCATCCCCGCCTTTCCTCTTGGCATCTGGACTGCCAATCAAGACAACCTGCTTTGCATTTTTCATACGCTGGCGAAGATTTCGCTTAATCGTTTCCCGCTGACTTGTATCCCTCGAAATGAATAGATCGTGAGCATCAAAAAAATCGAAGTCTATCTTATCATTCTCGCGCCATGCTTCCATGAGCCGATACAAGTTAATGTCTTCGCTTGCGAAAGCGACGTAAGTTTTATTTCGATACGCCATAAACCCTCCGTGTTAATCTGCAACGTAAAGGCATTTTAATATCATACTTTTCTGACGAAAGCTTTACTTTCCAAACCGAATCTATTACCCAGTGTGACTGGAGGAGGAACACAACGACCAAGGTCACTCGAACAGTCGGAGCAGCCGACAAACGCAAGCACCGATTCATGTGCAACCCAACATACCTGGAGCTTTAGCTGCTGTAGTCAACCTGCGTAAGGGCAAACCGCCCCCCCCCTGCATCCACCCCTGCTCCTCGAATGTGAATGACCGAAAATCCCTTTTGGTCATGCAATAACCCGCCTGCGCCTTCAAGGTAAAAGCCAGTTACCCGGCTGGATTTAATCATGACTCCTATTCCCTACACATTGCTCCTTGCGTGTTTTGTAACGCTCTCTGCTGCGGCTCAAGACGTACGCGAGCGCTCAAGTCTGGGCTTGGTGCAGCGGCAGATCACCGCCATCGAGCTATTGGCCAAGAGCGCAAGCAGCAGATCTGTCGATGCTGCAGGGCCCCGTTATCGCTTCGATTATCCGAGGTTCGCTGCGGACCTCGAGCGTATGCGTCAAGGAATCCACAACTACCTGTCGCCCTCCCGCGCGCAGCCTGCCGATCTGGTCGAGTTCACTGGTGACTACCGGGCTGAAGCGGCTAACTCGAGTCCTTCCGATGAGCATGACTGACGCCCAATTAAACGCGTTCTCTGCCGTTGCCGGGTTCACCCCGCAGCTCAGCTCGGTGCTGTGGCGCTCATCTGTGCTCGTGCTCGCATTGCTCTGGTGTAGCTGGGCCCTGTGGACCGGCTACCGCGGGTGGGCAGCCGGCAACCTCAATTTCGGTGCGCTCGGTGGCAGCACGCTGCGCCTGGTCCTCGCCCTGATCGTGCTGATGTTTTTCATGTTGTCGTAATCAGGAGTCCTTGCTATGAACCTCTACCGTCGTTGCCATCGCCCGCTCGCTCTGTTCCGGAAATCCTGTCCGCAAGTCCTGTTCGGTAGCCTAGTGCTGCTGAGCTCGACGCTGGCCTGGGCTGACCTACCGACCATGGAAGCGCCCTCTCGCGGCGAAGGTTCGGGTCTGATCGACACCATCAAGAACTACGCCTACGACGGCGGCATTCTGCTCGGCCTGTTGATAGCCACTCTCGCCTTCCTCGGCGTGGCTTGGCATTCGCTCACCGTCTACGCCGACGTGCAGAACCAGCGTAAGACTTGGAAGGATCTCGGCGCGGTGGTCGGCGTCGGCGCGCTGCTAGTGGTGGTGATCCTGTGGTTCCTCACCAAAGCTGCGACGATCCTGTGAGGTCATCATGTCCGACTCCCCAGCCACTCTGCCTGACGGAACGCTGACCTTCCTCCCGGAGCGCCTCAACCATGACCCGGCCGTTCTTCGCGGGCTCACCAACGACGAGATGTGGGTCGCGCTGATCGTCGGCGCAGGGCTAGGTGTGATTCTCGGCGCGCCGCTGGCGGTGGCCACCGCCTCCATCGCTACCCTCCCCACCTGCATGTTCATTTGCATGGCTTTGGTGTTGCTGGGCGGCGGCAAGCTGATGCGCCGAGCCAAGCGCGCCCGGCCGGAAACCTGGTTGTACCGGCGTCTACAGTGGCACTTGGCAGTGCACTGGGGCATCGGCACTCATCAGCTGATCCTGCATTCGGGGCCCTGGACCGTCCGCCGTACACGTCGACATGTGAGGGCTGTTGAATGAGCCGCTTCCGCAACAAAGTCGACGCGCAGCAGGCGCATATCTTCAGCCTGCGTCTGGCCGTATCGATCCTGGCACTGCTGTGCTGCGGGCTGTGGTACGGCTGGCAGTCCGCACCCTCCGAGCTGACCATTCATGTGCCGCCCGATCTGCGCTCCGGCAGTACGCGCAAGTGGTGGGATGTACCCCCGGAAAACATCTACGGCTTCGCTCTGTACATCTTCGGCCAACTCAACCGCTGGCCAACCGACGGTGAGGTCGACTACCACCGTGCCATCTTTGCTCTGCAGCCCTACCTGACACCGGCGTGCAAGACCTTCTTCGACGGTGACTTCGAGTACCGCAAGGCCGCCGGCGAACTGCGCGGCCGGGTGCGCGGGGTGTACGAGGTGCTGGGCCGCGGCTACAGCGACGATCCCGACTTGCGCGTGAAGCAGCTGGATAAGCACAGCTGGCTGGTCAAACTCGACCTCAATGCCGACGAGTACTACGCCGCCGAGCCGGTGAAACGCGTCGTCGTGCGCTACCCGCTGCGTGTGGTGCGCTTCGACGTCGACCCCGAGCACAACAAGTGGGGCCTGGCCCTGGACTGCTACGAAGGCACACCGCAGAAACTGACGCTGCCTGGAGGTGCGGGATGATGCGTGTCTTGATCATGATTCTGGCGGTTGCCGCAGGTTGGTGTTCTGCAGTCGGTGCGATCGAGGTCAAATACTGGGACCGCCTGCCGCTGGCCGTACCGCTTACGGTGGGCCAGGAGCGGGTCTTGATGCTGGATGAGGATGTGCGTGTCGGGCTGCCCAGTGCGATCGCTGGCAAGCTGCGCGTGCAGTCCGTCGGCGGCACGGTCTATCTGCGCGCCGCTGAAACCCTTCCCCCTACCCGGCTGCAACTGCAGTCGGTGAAGTCAGGTGACATCATCCTGATCGACATCGAGGCGCTCGAGGGCAGCGAGGCACTGGAGCCGGTCAGGATCGTGGGCCAGGCTTCGGTACCGGGCGTGGAAGCTGCGAAGGAGGCGGCACCGGCAGCTACGCCGGTACCTGTGGTGCTCACCCGCTATGCGGCGCAGAACCTCTATGCGCCCCTGCGTACCGTGGCACCACTGCCCGGTGTGCGACGGGTGCCGCTAAGCGACGCCGTTGCTTTCAGTTCGTTGCTGCCCACCGAGCGGGTTTCGATCAAGGCACTCGCGGCCTGGCGGCTGGGCGACTACTGGGTGACGGCGGTAAAGATCGTGAACCGCGGTCCTGGCAAGGTCGCGCTGGACCCGCGTCACCTACAGGCCACGCTGTACGCCGCAACCTTCCAGCATGCGGACCTAGGTCTCACCGGTACGCCTGAAGACACCACCGTGGCATACCTCGTCACCCGCGGCGGCGACCTGAAGCACGCGCTGCTGTTGCCCCCGCCAAAACCGGAGGCTGCCGATCATGAAAGCTAACGGCCTGCTGAAATGGTTTGTGCCTGCGGTCCTGCTGGGCATCGTGCTGATCATCATCAAGTCCTGGGTGACCGCGCCGGATGGCCAGCCCACTCACGATCCGGAGAATGCCACGCTCAGCGCGGAACAGGCCAAAGCCTTGGGCATCGCCGGCGACACCCCACGCGACACCGTGGCCACGCTGATCGGCCAGGTAAAAGCGATGCGCAGCGAAATGCAGATGTTGAAGAAAGGCAACGATGCCCTGCAGACCGAGAACAACCGGCTGCGCACGCGCGAAGGCAATATCGATACGCGCATCCAGAGCACGCTGAGCAGTGTCACCCAACAGGTTACCGAACAGCGCCAGCAGGCCAACGATGCACGGCAGAAGGCCGAGCAACAGCACCGCGAGACCCAGGGGCTACTCTCCAGGCTCAAGGATCAGCTCACCGGTAAGCCCGCCGTAAAGTCGGATGTTCCTGCGGGCTTCGGTCTTGAGCCAGGCGACGAGCAGCAGTTTGCAGGCCCTCAGGCACCGGCAGATGCGGTGCAGTGGATCGAACCATCGAATTCCCGCGCCGGCCAAGAGAACACCGGCAAAGCCGAGGGACCGCTGTCGTCGTTGACCTCGAAGTTCAAGGATCTGCACGGTCTGGACGACAACGCCATCGACCGTGGCCAGGATCGCTTGCGTGCCGTCGCCAAAGGCGAACGTGACCTGGAGAACGCCCAGGACCGTACCGAAGGTGCCCGCCCCGTCTACACCATCCCCGAGAATTCGACGCTGATGGGCTCGATCGCCATGACCGCGCTGATTGGCCGGGTGCCGGTGGACGGCACAGTGAACGATCCCTATCCGTTCAAGGTGCTGGTGGGGCCAGACAACCTCACTGCCAACGGCATCGACCTGCCGGACGTGGTCGGCGCGGTAATGAGCGGCACCGCTGCGGGTGACTGGACGCTGTCCTGCGTGCGTGGTCAGGTCGAGTCGATCACCTTTGTCTTCGGCGACGGCACCGTTCGCACGGTGCCGCAGCCGCAGAAGGTCGTCAGCCGCAATCGCAGCAGCACCCAGACCTCTGACACCGAGAAGATCCGCGGCGGCCTGGGCTACATTTCCGACCCCTACGGCATCCCCTGCATTTCCGGTGAGCGCCGCTCCAACGCCCAGCAGTACCTGGGCAGCCAGAGTCTGATCACTGCGGCCGGCGCCGGCTTCGCCGCGGCCTTGGGCAGCGAGCAAACCAACACCTCCTTCATTAATTCGGCCAGCGGCAGCCTGGGTTTGAGCCAGAACAGCGGCAACAGCGCGCTGAACTCGGTGATCAGCGGTGGCATTGGCGACATCCGTGAGTGGATCAACAAGCTCTACGGCGAAGCCTTCGCCGCCATCTACGTGCCCCCTGGGGCCAAGGTGGCTCTGCACCTGGACCACGAAATCAGCATCGATTACGAACCAAAAGGCCGGAGAGTGAACCATGAAAGCCCATCCGTTTCGGTACTGGATCTGGATTAGCCTGCTGCTCGGCCTGCACTTGGCCGGTTGCTCCACCAGCAAAGAGGAAATGCTGCCCCATGGCGATCACACCATGCTTGATATCTGGAACGGCGGTGGCTCGGTCGGTACTCAGCAACAGCTGCTGGAGGCGCGGGGCGAACTGCGTCGCCCGGTGCTGGATCCCGAGCGCCTGATGAACGACCAGAGCGCCTATACGCGCACTGCGGCCAACGAAATCCGTGCCCAGTTTCCGCGTCTGCCTAACCCAGACCTGGTCATGTACGTCTACCCGCACCTGGCCGGTACCCAACAGGCACCGGTGCCTGGCTACTCGACCGTATTCCCGTTGTACGAGAAGGTCGAGTACGCGCTGCCCGGCGAGCGCCTGGACGATCTGTGATGGCCGATGACGCGAGTCGCGACCCGCTACGCTGGAGGCCTTGGCGCGAGGCGCAGCGTCGGCGCGCCACGCTGGCCGATGAGGCCGCCCAGTACGCGCACAACCCCAGCTTCGCCGACCACCTGCCCTGGGTCGAATACCTCGAAGATGAGCAGTGCTTTTTGCTCGATGACAACCGTTCCGTGGGGGCCGTGTTCGAGCTGCAACCAATCGGCACCGAGGGCCGCGAGCCCGAGTGGCTAATGGCGGCACGCGACGCCCTGGAAGATGCGCTGCAGGACAGCTTCGACGAGCTCGATCAGGCGCCTTGGGTGGTGCAGTTCTTCTGCCAGGACGACAGTGATTTTGCCCCGTACCTTGAACGCCTGGAGCGCTACATCGCGCCGCGCGCGCGAGGTACGCCGTTCACCGAGGCTTTCCTCGCGTCGATGCAGCGTCACCTCGACGCCGTCGGCAAACCGGGCGGGCTGTTCGACGACCATGTGGTGTCTCACCTGCCGTGGCGCGGCAGCAATCGGCGTATTCGCCTGGTGGTCTATCGCTGGCTCGGGGAGCAGGCTGACGAGGATGGGCAGAACCCGGTTCAGCTGTTGAGCCGCACCTGCGACCGCTTGGTGGCCTCGCTGCAGGCCTGCGGGGTCAGCCCTCGACGGTTGACCGGGCGCGACTTCTACGCCTGGTTGTTGCCCTGGTTCAACCCGGCCCCTGCCCTCACCGAAGAAACGCCTGCCGCGTTCTATCGACGTGTGCCTTATCCGGAAGGGGATGACGGCGAGGAGCTGCCGCTGCCGTTCGACCACGATTTCGCCGAGCGGCTGTTCTTTCAAGAGCCGCGCTCCGATAGCGAGCAGGGTCTGTGGTACTTCGATCAACAGCCCCACGCCGTGATGGTGGTCGACAAGCTACGCAGGCCACCGCATATCGGCCAGCTGACCGGTGAAACACGCAAGGGCGAAGCGTTGAACGCCTTGTTCGATCAGTTGCCCGAGCAGGCGGTGATGAGCCTGACCTTGGTGATCACACCCCAGGATGTGCTCGAGGAGCAGCTCAATCGTCTGGCGCGCAAAGCCATCGGCGAGAACCTCGCCTCGACCCAGACACGCCAGGACGTGGAAGAGGCCCGCGCGCTGATTGGTCGCCAGCACAAGCTGTACCGCGGCACGTTGGCGCTGTACTTGCGCGGCGCCAATGAACAGCAGCTGCGCCAGCGTTCGGTCCAGGCTGCCAACGTGCTGCTAGGTGCCGGCCTGCAGCCGGTGCGCGAGGGCGATGAAGTGGCCGCGTGCAACAGCTACCTACGCTGGTTGCCGATGGCCTACAACCCGGCGCGGGACACACGTAACTGGTACACCCGACTGCTGTTTGCCCAGCACGTCGCCAACCTGCTGCCGCTCTGGGGTCGCTGCATCGGTACCGGCAACCCGGGCATCACCTTTTTCAACCGTGGCGGTGCGCCGCTGTCGTTCGATCCGCTGTCACGCTTCGACCGCTCGATGAATGGCCACCTGCTGTTGTTCGGCCCGACCGGCGCCGGCAAGTCGGCCACCTTGGTCTCAATCCTCATGCAGGTCATGGCCGTGTACCGGCCACGTTTGTTTATCGTCGAGGCGGGCAACTCCTTTGGTCTACAGGGTGACTATTTCGCCACCCTCGGGCTGTCCATCAACAAGGTTCAGCTCAAACCGGGCAGCGATGTGAGCCTGGCGCCGTTCGCCCATGCCCGGCGCCTAATTGAACATCCAGACCAGGTCGCCAGCCTGTCGACTGAAGATCTGGATGAGGCCGCGCCGGACAGTGACGAGCAGCGCGATGTGTTGGGCGAGCTGGAGATTACCGCGCGGCTGATGATCACCGGCGGCGAAGCCAAGGAAGAGGCGCGCCTGACCCGAGCAGACCGCAGTCTGATCCGCGAGTGCATCCTCGACGCCGCCCGACATTGCGCGACGACTGAGCAGCAGGTGCTGACCCGCCATGTCCGCGATGCCCTGCGTAAGGTCGCCAGCGACACCCATCTGCCCGACAAACGCCGCGAGCGAGCGCAGGAGATGGCCGAGTCGATCGACCTGTTCTGCCAGGGTTTCGAAGGTGCCTTGTTCGACCGGCCCGGCACACCCTGGCCGGAGAGCGACGTGACGATCGTCGACCTCGCCACGTACGCCCGTGAGGGTTACGAGGCGCAGATGTCGATCAGCTACATCAGCCTGATGAACACGGTAAACAACATCGCCGAGCGCGATCAGTACCTGGGACGACCGATCATCATGGTCACCGACGAAGGCCACATCATCACCAAAAACCCGCTGCTGGCCCCTTTTGTGGTCAAGGGCACGAAGATGTGGCGCAAGCTCGGTGCCTGGTTCTGGCTGGCAACGCAGAACATGGCCGACTTGCCCGACGCGGCGCAGACCATGCTCAACATGATCGAATGGTGGATCTGCTTAAACATGCCGCCAGCGGAAATTGAGGAAATAGCCCGCTTCAAGAAACTCACGCCGGCGCAGAAAGCGCTGCTGCTCTCCGCAAGCAAGGCCTCGGGCAAGTACACCGAGGGCGTCGTCCTGTCGAAGAACCTAGAGACGCTGTTCCGCGCGGTACCACCGAGCCTATACCTCGCCTTGGCCATGACCGAGCCCGAGGAAAAAGCCCAGCGCTGGCGATTGATGGAAGAGCACCAGCAGTCCGAGCTGGAAGCCGCCCTGCAGGTCGCGGCGGAGATTGATCGCCTGCGCGGCATCTCGTGAACGACACCGTCAGGGCTATCCGAGCCCTTCTGCTTAGTAAAAATTAGAAAAGAGCACATTTGTACTCCTTCGCCATTTTGCTCATCTCGCGCCGCTAAATCGAGCGCCCGACGAAACCGATCACCCCGGACTCGGTTTGTCCGCCCTCCTCCAGCACCGGATCCGGGATGCTGAAACTTGGCGCACGGATGCACACCGCTGCCACCTGCCGAGCGTTTCCCATGAACGTCACCGCCTTCACCCGAAGCAAAGCGCCTAAACCCAGAACGGCTCGCCGTGGCCGAGCCTTCACCGCGGCAGCTCTGCTGGTCGCCGCCGAGCAGTGCCTGGCATTGACCACGCCTACCATCATCGCCTCCGTCGGGTCGCTGCAGTGCCTGGAGTACCGAGTCGTCGGAATCTGCTACTGGCTGCTATGCACACCCTTCGGCTGCACGGTGCGCACCTCACCGAAGATCCGTCACTTCATTCCCGAGTTGGTGATATCGAGCTATGCCGACACGGGCGCCAATCCCTGGAGCGAGATGTCCGCGCTGTCGATGCCGACGCCGGCGTCGCAAGGGGGTGGCAACCTGATCACGCCTTCGCCGCAGCGCGATAACCTGCCCAGGTTCAAGAATGTCGACGGCATTGGCCATCCCGGCGGGGCAGCCCTCACAGCTCTCGCGCATACATTCGGATATGCCTGCCCAAGCGGAGCCGTGCCGTTTGCGCCCTACTACCTCAGCACGCTCGACCCGTTGGCGTGGCGCCAGGCGATCCCCGAGTCCGTCTACCCACAGGCACTGGTCCCGGGGATGCGCGAGATCGGCAACCAGGCTCTCGGGGACATGTGGGGCAGCGTGTATCCGCGACACGGTTTTCTGGTGCAGCCCGATGATTTCAAGGCAGCTGCCGTGATGGCCCAGCGCGCCAGCGACTTCATCACCCGCGCCGGCCAGCCGCACGTTTATCTACCGCTGCAGCCGATGCCTGCTCCTGGCTACTGGCCGCCGCAGCCGGTGATGGAGAACAACGTCAACAACCACCGCTGGCAGTTGCTGGCCCCGGTGATCCAGAACACCTGCGCCATCTTCCCCAGCCCAACGATCCAGAGCGACGACGGCGCCTATGCCTGGTCGCTGTGGCGGCCCTACCGCTGCTGCCAGCGTATGGGTCAGACGTTTCTGTTCAGCATCGACTTTGATGGAGGCCAGTGATGAAAAACCTCGCGCTCGGGTTGGTGTGCTTCCTTGTGTCTGCCGCAGGCCATGCCGCAGAGAACGGCTACCACCTCGGTGACCAAGCCCAGGTCCTGGATGACCGCGTGATGTACACCATCGGCGGCGGCTCCGCGGCAGGAGCGCCCTCCTCGCTTTACCGTCCAAACGGCCTCGGCGTCGGCATGTCCTGGCGGGCCAACATGATGTGCGGAAACATGAACCTCTCGAACACCCTGCAGAACCAGCTCAATGGTACCACCCAGGGCTTCCAGCAGATCATGGGCAACGTCATCCAGAACGCCACACAAGCGGTGATGTCGCTGCCGGCGATGATCATCCAGCGCGCCAACCCTGGGCTGTATGAGCTGCTGAGTAATGGCGTGCTGCAGGGACGCATCGACTTCGATCGTTCCAAGCTCACCTGCCAAGCGATGGCGGCAAAAATGGCCGACAAGGTCGACCAGGCCGGATGGGGTGCGCTGGCCCAGAACCAGGAGATGCAGCACAACCTTGAGCAGTCCGGCGGCGATGCCGTAATGGCGGTAAAGGATACCGAGTCGAACAACGGCAACAACGGCGTCAGCTGGGTCGGTGGGCAGAAAGCCGGAGGTAACGGACAGCAACCCATCCGGGTGACTTCGGATGTGGTAAAGGCCGGCTACAACCTGCTGCACAACCGATCCGTCGAGGACACCTCGGCCGTCGGTTCGGGCTGCCAGAATGGCGCCATCTGCCAAGCCTGGTCGAGCCCCGAGGAGGCCTCGGAATGGGCGACACGGGTGCTCGGTGAAACCGAGGTGGAAACCTGCGATGACTGCGAGACGCTGCGTGTAACCGCCGGTACGGGCCTGTCGCCGCTGATCCAGGAAACCTACACGAAACACCTGGAAGGCCTGCAGCACATGGTCTCGGGTGCCGACCAGCCTACCCCAGAGAACCTCAGCAAGGTCTCCAGCCCCTTGTTGCAGGTCTCTCGCGGCGTCATCGAGGGGCTGCGCGATGACCCCGACCAGAACTTGCTGGCCCGGCGCCTGGCCAGTGAGACCGCGCTGTCCAGCGTGATCTACAAGGCGATGCTGCTACAGCGCACGCTGTTCGCCGGCAGCCACGAACCGAACGTGGCATCGGCGCAGCCCGCCACCACCGCCCTCAACAGCAACGTCGAAACCCTGGAACGGGAGATCCGCCTGCTGCAAACCGAGCTGCAGGTACGCCAGTCGCTGGCCACCAATACCGCCAGCCTGGTCCTTGATCGCCACGCCGGCGGCGCCGACGCCTCGCGCAGTATTGATCAGCGCGATCCGGAGCCGGACCGACTGCGTCGGGCTGACCAGGAAAGGAGCACGCCATGATGCCGATTTCTGTGAGGTCCATGATCGCCCAAGTGCTGCTGATCCTCGGCACCATGCTGATCATGTTGCTGATTGCCTGGATGGCACTACAACTGCCCGCTGCCCAACTGGATGGGCTCGCACCAACGCGGGCAACTGCCGCCTACTTCGCGTGGTGGCGCGCCCTGCTGTACACCCTGATATTCACCGGTTGGGCCGCAGCGTTGCGTATGCGAGCTACGCCTGTGGACCAGCAACGGCTAAAGCGTCTGGGGTTGATCGGCTTCAGTTCGATCATCCTGGTCGAGCTGTCTCGCGTGTGAGGTGCAGCCATGAACATGAGCACCAACAGCTACCTTGAGTACTACCTGTCGCTGCTGGCCTGGATCATCAACAACGGCATCTGGAACACCTTGGCGGACACCGGGCTGTTCGCCGCCCCTTTCGGTGCGATCATCCTCCAGGAATGGCTATCAGCTCGCCAACAGGGTGCCGACGAGGGCAATAAGGGCCTGCTGTCGATCCCTCGCGTAGAGAACCGGCTGTGGATGAGCTACGTGGTCATTCTGTTCGGCTGTATGCCGTTCTTCCCGTTGAGCCTTTCATCCGTGACTTTCGACGATGCCGCGAGCCAGCGCTGTGGGGTGTCCATGGCCAGGCCTGCCGACACGGCCTGGGGCACGACCTTCAATACCATCGGCGAGAAGTCAGCAAACGTGCCGGTGTGGTGGTTCCTCGTGCATGCCATGAGCAAAGGCATTACCGCCGCAGCGACCGCGTCGATTCCCTGCGCACCCGACATCCGGGCGATGCGCATGGAGATCGACAGCTCGCGGATCAACGACCAGGTACTGCTGCAGGAAGTCGCCGACTTCACCCGAGACTGCTACGGCTTTTCGCGCTCGCGGCTGTTCACCAATCGGCCCGAGCTGGACGAGTCGCAAAGCTACGATGCGTCCTGGATAGGCTCGACCTACCTGCTCAACACACCGGGCTACTACGATATTGATCGCTCGCGAATGCCCAGGGCCGATTGGCCGTACGACGAGACCCGAGACACCTCCCTGCCCAAACTCGACAGCGGCGCCGGCTACCCCACCTGCAAACAGTGGTGGAGCGACGGCACAATCGGACTGCGCGATCGCTTGGTGGCCGAGGTTGATCCATCGCTGCTCTCGCAGCTGCGGGGCTGGCTGACGGGGCACACTTCTACAGAAGTCGAAGACGCCACCTTACGCGAGCTGGTGAGTCCACGGCAGCAGTCTTTGAGCATGGCGCCTGGGCAAGTGTTCCAGGACTACGGCAGCAGCGCCCGTGGCGGTTCGCTGACGCAAGGGCTGAACAACCTGGCCACCAACACCGGCCTGGCCCTCGGCTCATTTAGTAATTTCCCGGCGATGAATGCGCTGCGCGCGGCATTGCCGATGGTCCAGGCCTTTCTGATCATGGGCACGATCATCAGTCTGCCGCTGGTGCTGCTGATCAGCACTTACCAGCTCAAGGCGCTCATGACGATCACGTTCGCACTGTTCACGCTGCACATGCTGACGTTCTGGTGGGAGCTCGCGCGCTGGATCGACTCGAGCATGCTGGAAACTCTGTACAACCAGGTATCGGTCACAGACCAGGCGCTGTTGTCATTGCCGACAGCAGGCCTCATGGACGGGACAGTTACCGCGCAGGTGATCGAGTACGTGATGGGTGCAATGTTCGTAGTGCTGCCGATGTTTTTCCTCGGCGTCATGAGTTGGGCGGGATACAACGTGGGCAGCGGTATGCAAACGCTCCTCACCCGGGGATCAGAAGGTGCTCAGGTACAAGCAGAAAAGGGATCTTCACAGATCATGTCCGGTGCCCGCAGACTCAAGTAACCAATCACCTGGGGGCCCCGTTATCGTCGTACATTTCTGGGAATCTAAGATGATGTCGAGGGTGGCTCATTTCATGGATCCGGGGCTCTCTCTCAGTACTGATTGGCAGCGCGGCAATGGTCCATAAAGCAAGCATCCCGAGCGCGAGAGATATCGCAACTGAAGCAACGACGAGCATCAGGATCAACTTAACTACCTGAAAGCCAATTTTGCGATATTTGAACGGCACGGCGGCCAAAACGCGGGAGTTCAAAACCGTGGATTCGAATCTGTTCACCACTCGACCAGCACCAACCGCAGCGCGAATAAGATGCTTGCCGATACCGGTGCTGCCAGAAGCCGAGGATGCTTGAGTCGACATTTGATTGCCTCCCTTACCTATAACCGCGCACGCGGTCCAGCCGCTACCGCTAATTTGGATCCAAGCTTTAGCTTACTCCTCTGTCGCTGAATTCCATGACCGTTGATCACTTAGACAACGCGGATTATCGCCGGTGGCGCTCAATGGATAGGGAACATTGCCTTCGCCGAAAAGCACCGTTGACGCAGTGCCGGTTCGCTTGGTAAATCAAGTGTGCAATCGCTGGTTTTCCAGCACCCCAGGTAGCCATAACCTTGGAGGCTACGTCACACATGTGATGGTTACCCCAAAATGCGATACGCGTTCGGCAGCTCGCATGGTCACCGTTCCCCGGTGATGAACGCTTTCTACTCCCCCGGGTTCACTGAACCTGCGTTTTCGTTGCACCCTACTCACATCCATTCCAGTGCTGGGAACTCTCCCACACGGGATGGCGTTCCTCCGCACCCTCTGGAGGATCTCATCATGCTGCGTTTCACAGGCACTGAACTTCACGCCGTGCTGGCCGAGGCCGGTATCAATGGTTGCAGATTGATACTGGTCAAGGACCACGGTGTTTACCTCATGTCCGAGATTGGCGAAAGCAAGCCGGATGGCGGTGGCCGCAAACGCGTGGCCTATGCCACTGGCTGCAACCCCAACGTCGACGACTTCGACACCTGGTGGAATCGCGCCCGCGATGAATTCGGCGGCGACGATTTTGCCGAGTACTTCGACATTGATGATCCTGTCCTCGCCAGCCTTCGCGGTACCGCAGGATCGCTGGTGGTGGAGGCCACGTCCACCCACCTGTACCTGGCCGCCGAGGTTGACCCCGCAGGCAAGTCTTGAACGCAGAAGCGAGCTCCACGCGTTCCCAGAGCGGCACCTTAACCGGCCTCTCTGGGCGCCTCTCGCATCCTTTTTCAGTCGGTTGAAGATCGCCGTTTGTCAGGAGTCCAAGGACGGAAGTCTTCGCTGGAACTCCCTGGATAGAGCCCTCCATATGAGGTGTAGATCGGAGATTGACCTCACGTCCAAGCGCGGTTTAATAGATGGACGCCCCCTGCTCAATGCCTTGTTCAGATTGAGCAAGTCCACGCACGAACCTCACATGAGGTGTCGCGGGATCAGCTACGCGGAGGTCCCAATGTCCAGGATGAAGCGCTTTTCCGATGCGGTGGTACTGAGCCCAGGTGTCTGGCAGCAGTTCATTGCACCTGCCACAGGCGAGGAACCGATTGGACAGTCAGCCATGCGCTTGGCAGACCTGCTCAACAGAGTACTGAACTCGGTACCGCGTACCTCACACTGCCCCATTGAGCTGCAACTCGACTACTCGCGGCGCAACGGCACTTCGGTATCTGCTCACTTGCCGCAGCTTCAACTGGCTCGCATCACGCCACACTGCGGCCCGGTTTTTCTGCTCATCAGGCTGCCCGGCGAAATCGTAGTCGATATCGCCGCCCTCTGACCCTGTCAACACCGCTACTGCCTCACTACCCCACCGGGAACCCTTCCCGGCTGGGCAGCGTTCCCCCTACACGCCCGGAGAACGCCATGTCCGATATCTACCTGGATGTCACCAACAAGATCGTCAGCGCCTTGAGCCAAGGCGTGATCCCCTGGATCAAACCCTGGACCACCACCGGTTCAAGTGCTGACTCCCCTTTTCCCATCAACGCCATCACCCGACGGCCCTACGCCGGCATCAACATTCCACTGCTGTGGGCCGAGGCGCGCCTGCGAGGTTTCACCCAGGATCGCTGGCTGACCTTCAACCAGGCACGCAAAGCTGGTGGCCATGTGCGCAAGGGCGAGCAATCCACCCTCGCGGTGCTGTACAAACCGATGAGCAAGGAGGCGCACGACGAAGACGGCCAGGTCGTTCGCGATGACCAGGGCAATATCAAAATGGTGCAGTTCGCCCTCTTGCGCACGCACTGCCTGTTCAACATCGAGCAGACCGAAGGCATGCCTGACGAGCAGCCAGTCCTTGATGAGCTCACCGAGCCGCCCGCCTTCATCGACCATGCCCCGGCCGAGCAGCTGCTGCTAGCCAGCGGCGCGCAGATCGAGCATTGCTATGGAGATAGCGCGTTCTATCAGCCGCTACGCGATCGCATCCAGCTGCCCACCAAGGCCCAGTTCGAAGACGTCGGCAGCTACTACGCGACGGCCCTGCATGAGCTGACTCACTGGTCGGGTCATCGATCGCGCCTGAACCGCGACGGCATCACCGGCGGGCACGCGTTCGGCTCCGCAGCCTATGCCTTCGAGGAGTTGGTCGCGGAAATGGGCGCAGCGTTTCTCTGCGCACTGACCGCCACCCAGGGAGAATTGCGCCACGAGGAGTACCTGGCCTCCTGGCTGAAGATCCTCAAGGAAGACAAGCGCGCGATCTTCCGCGCCAGTGGCCAAGCCCGTGAGGCCTCGGAATACCTATTGGCACTGCAGTCCGACCACGCCATAGAAGCGACTCAGCGACTCACGGCGTAATTTCCCTTAACCAGCAAAAAGGCCCCGATTTGGGGCCTTTGTTTTGCCTGCAGCGCCGTGGATCGGCCGCTGCAAATGCGCAGTCGATTACTGCAGCCAGCTCTCAACGGTATCCGAGCCGTGTTCCTGCTTCCACTGCTTGAGGATCTTGTGATTGCCACCCTTGGTTTCCACGACCTCGCCACTGTGCGGGTTCTTGTAGCGCTTAACTTCACGCGGCTTGCGCTGAGCTCCGCTCGACACGCTTGCGGCACCCACGCTCACGCCCTTGGACGGGTCCAGAATGGTGATCACCTGGCGCAGGCTCATGCCGTACTCTTCCAGCAAGGCTTTCAGCTTCTGTTCAAACTCGATCTCCTGCTTCAGGCCGGAATCGTTTTTCATCGCATCCAGCTGTTGAAGTTGCGCGGCCAGCTGCGCTTCCAGTGCTTTGAATTCAGCAAGTTTGGACATGAGAGATCTTTCCTAGGTATGAGACATGTGAATGCATAATAACTGAGACACACTCAATATCCGAGTATTAATTCCCAATCTAAGAGTCATTTAATGCGCATTAATTGCAAAACTCTGTGACAGATCAGTCAGCCAAGTTCTGACAGAGATGCGCCACCACTTCGCGAGGCGCCCCGCTGCTGCCAATCTTGAACAAGATGTCGCGCTGGCTGCGCGGCAACTTTTTCGCACAGCGCTTGGCGGCAGACCGAATGGCAGCATCTGTGCCATGAATTCGGTCCGCCAGCAACACGATCAATACAGCATCACTCAGCGTCATCAGCGCCCCAGCTCAGAAAAATGATGCCGGTCAGTCTACCCCCACTCGAAAGGGTCGGCTATGCCGATCGACCGGCTAATCCGATGCGCCACACTTCGGATTATCGCACTCGCGAAAAAGGCAAAGGCGGTAAAGGGTAATGGTGTCAATGGAAGGGGGCGCAAGGGTAAGAGACTTATCCGAAAAGGCAAAAGGACCTTTTGAACGCAAGGCAGGTACTGCGATGAGATGCTGGTGGTTCAAACCGCAAAAAGGCCTTCCCGAAGAAACCACCCCCGCCGTCGTGGGCTTTCATCAACCTCTAACGGCGGAATCACTGCTTGCTGCCAGCCACCGGAAAAGGCTACTCGAGCGCATCTGGCAATACACGGCCCTCTCCCCGCTACAGTTCGAACAACTCTACCTCGAACCGATTCATCGCTACGCCACCTATGTACAGCAACTACCGGCCAGTGAGAGCCATCACCATGCCTATCCAGGTGGCATGCTCGACCACGGTTTGGAACTGGTGGCGTGCAGCCTGAAGTTACGCCAGTCCTACTTACTCCCCAGTGGTGCCGCACCGGAAGACCAAGCTGCGCAGGCTGATGCCTGGAGCGCCGCCATTGCCTACGGCGCCCTGCTGCATGACGTTGGTAAAATTGCCGTCGATGTCCAGGTGGAGTACCAGAATGGTGAACGCTGGCACCCCTGGCACGGCCCCATGAACCAGCCTTACCGCTTCCGTTACAATACCGACCGGGACTACCAGCTACACGGTGCCGCCGCCGGGCTGCTGTATACGCAGATCTTGACGCCCGCGCTACTTGACTGGCTCAGCAGTTACCCTGAACTGTGGAAACAATTGCTCTCCTTGCTGGCCGACCACTACGAGCACGCCGGCACCCTCGGAGAGCTGGTCCTGCAAGCCGACCGGGTATCCACGGCACAGAACATCGGCGCCAACCCCACCAAAGCACTGCAGGCACCTAAACATTCGCTGCAGCATCACCTGCTGATGGGGCTACGCCACCTGGTCAAAAACGAGTTCAAGCTCAACCAGCCTGGGGCTGCCGGCTGGCTCACCGCGGATCATCTGTGGCTGGTCAGCAAAACCGCGACCGACAAACTGCGTGCCTACCTGCTGGCTCAATCGGTGGACGGTATTCCCTCCTCCAATATCGCCTTGTTCGATGAGCTGCAATCACATGGATTGGTGGATGCGACAGGTGAAGGGAAAGCGGTGTGGAGCGCCGCAGTCACAGACGGGGACTGGCAGTATCGTTTTACCTTTCTTCGCCTGCGGCCGGGCCTGATTTGGGCCGATGAGCCCCGGCCAGACTGCTTCAGCGGCAAGGTTGAGCCGTTAATCGACGGTTCCCTAACGACCGGTGAAACAAACGAACTATCTCCGGATCGGCATCCAGCGGCACCAAAAGTTAATCAACCCGTTGCCGTGCTGCGAGATCAGAAATTCGACTACCTCGACGATCTAATAGAAATGTTGCAAGTACCGGGCGAACACGAGAGTGGATCAGGCGCTGAAAAGACGCGATCCGCCACTGCTCCACCAGAGAATGCGGTGGGGTTGGCCTTTCTTGAGTGGCTGCGCCAAGGGGTTCACAGTCATCGCTTAGTGATCAACGACAGCAGGGCCAAGATTCACACAGTCAACGACACATTTTTTCTGGTTTCGCCAGGTATTTTCCAACGATATGCGGCCGAGCATCCAGAATTGGTCGGTAGAGATACCGAGAGTGATATCTGGCGCTGGGTCCAACGCCAGTTTGAGAAGTTGGAAGTTCATAAAAGACAGCCGAACGGCCAAAACATCTGGACCTGTGTGGTAAAAGGTCGACGCAAATCCGGATCACTCAATGGCTATCTGCTTCAGAACGGCATAAGCATTGCAAGTGCAATCCCAAATAATAATCCGCACTTGATATTATCGTCAGCCTAAAAAATAACACGCCAATTAAAAACAACACCTCAAAAACCAAACTCAGCATCGCAGAAGTGAGTGACAAATCACGAGAAAAACTAATCATGCATTTCCAAATGCACCAAGCGCGCGCCACATACGCCCAACCACAAACCAAACCACAATCGTTGCAAAAATCAGCAGACGTACGAGCCGTTACTATTACCTAACAACACATCCCTACCAACGGTGCACCTTATCCACGACTTGGCTCGCAAGATGGGCAGCGTAAACTTTTCGACAACGAGACCGACTTACTTATTGCCTCCTGATTGAAAGCACACTATATTAATAGCCGGTTACCACACCCAAGCACTGGCGATGGGGTGGCCGACTTGAGCCCAGTTAGTTTTCGCTCAAGACCAAAAGAAAAATTAGCCAACACTTGGGATATCATGGAAAAATTCATTTTTGAGGCGCTTTCAATAGAAAGGATGATCGCGCATACAATCTTCGCCAGAACCAAAGATGGCGTACTCGTTCCTCCACAGCTTTCCGAAGAGCTGATCCAGCTAGACGTCGACTCCAAAGATCTTCTTCAAGTACGAATCACTGATGCATTAGGCAGCAACTCTCACGGAATTGAGATAAATGCTGATAAAATTGATTCTTCGTCGTTCATGCAAAAATCGGCTGAAGCAATTCGAGCGAACGAAGCAAGATTTGTAGAGATTTCAAAAGTCATCGCAGCCGACCTCGCAGAGGCACAGACAAATCCCAAATGGCCCGGCGGCGTATTAATTGTGCTCACTGGTAAAGTCGGAAAGCACCAACACCCATTCCTCGCAGCAATCAAAGCAGAAACGGACAAGGGCTTCAATATTGTTGAAAAAAATGGATCAGTGAGCCTCACACTAATTAAAAAGATGCTACTTTCACAGACTCAGCGCCTCTATAAAATTGGTGTCAGCGTAGAAGTATCCTACGAACCTCCAATTGGGAGCCTGTACAAACTAGATAACTATAAGTTTTTCCTTTTTGACCATTTACTTACCAGCACAGAAACAAAAGCAGCTGCTGCTTATTTTTACAACGCGTTCCTAGGCATGAATATTTTGAAATCATCAAAATATCAGACCCGGAAGTTCTATGAAGAAACCAAGACCTATATCAACACACTACCCTTACCACAGCCAGAAAGAGTTGAGTTGATTGAGGCCTTGCGATCTGAGCTCAGAAGCAATAAGGGCACAATGTCTGTTTCTACATTCGCTGCAGAGCATATGCCAGTCGAGATAAAACCCGAGTATATCGCGGTGATGACTGCCAAAGGCCTTCCAGAAACAGCCATGGTCAAAGATCTTGCCTACATCAAGTCCAAGCTGCGGCGGCCTCGTCGTGTCGATTTTAGTACAGGAGTAAAAATCCAAGTACCCGCAGATTTAGATTTCCGAGATCATGTTCAAACACTGGGCCAAGAGAACGGCTACACTAACGTCAGAATTAAGGGCGCCGTGGAGAGCCAAGAGTAATGAAAATTGAGCAGTTTAAAGAACATCTTTCAGCTGCTCAACCCGGCCTCAAAGCTTGGGGAGAGCTCGTTAAAAAAAGTATAAAACGAATCTCAAAAGATCATGACATAAAGTTACAAATATTATCACTACGAGTGAAGGATATAGATTCCGCAATAGGGAAACTTGCGCGAAAGTCTTATACCAACCCGCTACAAGAAATGACCGACCTAGTCGGAGTCCGAGCAGTCTGCTTATTATCAGCCGATGTAGAAATACTCTGCCAGGCAATAACCGCAACATCCGGATGGGAAATTCAAAAATCAAGAGACACTTCAAAAGAATATGAAGAGGCGCCAGACAAATTTGGATATCAATCACATCACTTTGAGATTCGTCCAAAAACAGACTTAGAGCTGGGAGGATCTAAAATATCTAAAACAACTTGCTGCGAATTGCAAATCCGAACACTGATGCAGCATGCCTATGCAGAAGTTGTTCATGATAGTATTTATAAAAGCTCTTGGAAAGCCCCTACTCGTGCGGTAAGATTTGTTTCAAGCAGCGCAGCATTGATTGAAACGGCGGACCACTTATTCTGTGAAACCATGAACATACTTGAGTCAGAATCTAAAATCCGAGGTAGCCTTCTCGAAGAGCTAACGGATATTTACGACTCAACAATAACCACTTCAAAATTTAAGGATCAAAAGTTCAATATGTTGGTCCTTGATAATTTATCCGACGTCATCAACGAGGACACACTGGATAATGTCCGCCATTTGCTAGGTGATAGAGCATACATAACAGAAAGGATAAAATCTCGCTTAGACTCTAATATTTTTTGGTCTCAGCCGGTATCAATTCTCGCCTACCTCTTGGCCGTCGAGCAGCCTTTAGCACTCAAAGAACTTTGGCCATATGCTGAATCCGAAGAATCTCTCGAGATAATTTATAGCGATCTAGGCAAAAAGTACCACAACTAGGGATTTTGCAGATCAGGCCTAAAATGACAACACCACCCACAAAGCAGTCATGTTTCGACTTCTAAGCAATCAGAAATACATCATTTAACACCACAACCCTAAAATAATGATTCAATACACTTCACATAACAAGACGCCACCCAAAGGTTCAAGCCTTGCACTCAATTTAACTCAAGACTTGTCCACAAGCACAGATGCGAGGGAGGCGTGAGAAAAGCCGAAGACCTTAATGCTGCATGAACAAAAGGGACCAGCCTAACTTAACGCAAGCATCAATAGCATATACTGCACGCCCCACTTAGCTCTAATTATTAGCCCGAACGCAGCATCTACCGCTTCGTACTTAAATGCGCCCTGAGCTTAAAGCCATCAATCTTTTCATAGCCTGCATATGCCATTTCATTGTACAGATTAAAAGGAACCTCCGAGTGATCTCCAAACACTTCAAGATCCATGTGCTTAAGTAAAGAAAAGCGCTCTACATAATACTTAAGGCCGTGACCCTGGACAGATAAGCAATTTAAGAAAATCACTCGCAATTCGCTCGGGCTCAATTGAGCTCGAAGCATGTTCGCATATTTCCTTTGAGAGATATAATTATCAATCCACGCCCTTAAATTTGCCCTAGAGCTTGGCTTTGAAACTCGCAATGCATCCATCCCAAAACCATCTACATGCTTCATTATCTGATAGAGATTTCTGCAATAATGAGCAAGCCTACTACTATAGTACTTTTGCATATTCGCACTATTAGTATCAAACCGCTGTTCGTAGCGAGCGACTGTCAATCCTGAATATGGCTGTGGAAAATACATTTCCGCAAGCTTATCAAAAGCCAATACACCATGATAAATATTGCTTGCCTCCCTGCCATCCACACCGTACTCACTCACACTTACTTGCAAGTCATTAACCAGCCTAGAGTGAACATCCAACAGCCTGAAGAAAACCGACTCAAAATTTTGCCTTTCGAATATCTGGCTTTGCTGAACTTGGATTCTATGATTTTCCTTAGCATCGTCTCTTGCAAGAGCCAATTCTTTACTTTGAACTCTTAGGCTATATATAACCGCTACTAGCGCTGCAAAACTTAATAATGGATTGAGCACTCCACCAACAAAATCTCCGATCTGCCCCCAATGCGCTGCAGTACCGGCATTTTTAACGTCAAACCAAGGAAGATCTATGCCATACTGAAAGTGCACGATTACGGCGCCAGTCACGAATAGAATAGGAACTACGGCTATCAGCGCAAGCAGATAGACTCCATTATCCCGCACCAAAGCTATCTTTGATAGCCAGTACATCTTGATCCGCTGAAGCTCAAAATTTGAAAGTACTTCCCAAAGATCCTCTAGATTCCCCGAATGAAGATCTTTCCGTTCTTCTTTTTTGTTAAAGCCCATACTGGTACAGCCCCAACTGCCGCGATTAAGATATAAAATGCGTTTCAGACCCGATAACTTCCATGCAGAGCATGCTCAACAGCAATCAAAAACATCTCCGTGACACCTTCGCACCATACATAGCCAGAGCCTTTTTTTGGCAACCCGCAAGCAAGGAAGCGAGCATGGACGAACCAGCCACAGATATCAAGTGGCCATCATGTTATAGTTAACCGATGCGAGCGCAACAGTACTTAATCGAAGACTCGCAGCCGTTGTGCACGATGGATTCGTGCATGAATGAAAGTCAAGAATGAAGTCAATTTGACTCGATAGACTCTCTTGTAGAAAATTTGCGTGTCACTAAACAGCAGATCTCGGAATTCAGGTGACCTGCTCCCAAGCTTCTAGGTGCACGCTTTATCACTCGATCATGACTTACTGTGCAACTCATGGTTTGCGCCACTTCAGCGAGACCGCTGAGCGTGTCGTGCATTTTGATTATCCAATTCAGGGTGTTTGGCCTTACCGTTGATCGGCTCGCCCTACGCCAAGGCGCGGAAGGCCGACACATAACTACGGTCGAGGTCAAAATAGCCGCGTGAGCACCGATGGTGAGCGCAACCTTTTGAGTATGCGTGTTTGGCTGTCAGGAACCGAACCATTTCGGGCGGATCTGCATTCAAAACCGCATGCGGCGTGGCCTACGCGGGGTAATGCCTTTCAAGTCTGATGAAAGCGAGGCATCGATTCAGAACGAGCTAGCAACGCCCAGCGCTCACGCATCCTCTTCTGGTTTCTAGTGCTGCGTGATTTTTCTGCGAAACCAAACATGACTGACTAGTAAGCTAAGCAAGAGAAATACTCAAATCTCTCAAGCACAGCCCAGCATACCAGCCGGGGCTTTGGGTCAGCATGTGCACCACTATCCGCACAGCACCATAGAAAGCCGACCTGAAAATGGGGGACCAAATGGGGGACCAAAAACGACCAGGCACAAAAAAACCCTGAAAAATCAGGGCTTTAATGAGGATTAGTGGCGGAAGCGTAGAGATTCGACCACATATCCGGGAACACTCCACCCGAAAAATTATACAAAAGCCGCTTCCGCGGCACTTATCACAATCAGTCCGCCTATCTGCTCGACTGGCCGATAATGACCTCCGCAGAGAAACGCAGGCGATTTCTCGGGTGGGGGGATAAGTAGGGGTATTTTTCCGATCAGTGAAATTTCTGATGCTCATAAAAAAATCCAGTCACCGCTAAGTGACTGGATTTTTTGGAGTTATTTGGTCGGGACGGAGTGATTCGAACACTCGACCCCTTGCACCCCATGCAAGTGCGCTACCGGGCTGCGCTACGCCCCGACTGGGCTTGAAGCATGTTCTCAATCTTGCCGAGAACGTTGAAGAATTTACCCTAACCCTCTGATAAATGGAAGCTTTTTCTCAAAAAAATTTCCATTCATCAGAAACCCGGTTTACTTCTTCAAAACCACCAACACATCCTCCAATTCAACAATCATCTGCCGAATCAGCTGCTTGTACTGGCTAGATTCATCTTTAGCCTCATCACTGGAGAGCCGTAACCGCGCCCCGCCAATGGTAAACCCCTGCTCATAAAGCAGCGCACGAATCTGGCGGATCATCAGCACATCCTGCCGCTGATAATACCGCCGGTTCCCCCGCCGCTTCACAGGGTTCAGCTGGTCGAACTCCTGCTCCCAATACCGCAGCACGTGTGGCTTTACGGCACACAACTCGCTCACTTCACCAATGGTGAAGTAGCGTTTGCCCGGTATGGGGGGCAGTTCGTCGTTATGGCTTGGTTCCAGCATAGGCCTCAACCCGGGCCTTCAACTTCTGCCCTGGACGAAAGGTGACGACGCGCCGTGCGGTGATCGGGATCTCTTCCCCTGTTTTGGGGTTGCGGCCCGGCCGCTGGCGTTTGTCGCGAAGGTCGAAGTTGCCGAAACCGGACAGCTTGACCTGCTCGTTCTCTTCAAGTGCGTGCCGAATTTCTTCAAAAAACAGCTCGACCAGCTCCTTGGCCTCACGCTTGTTAAGCCCCAGCTCCTCGTACAGCCTTTCGGCCATCTCAGCTTTCGTCAGAGCACCCATGCCGTTATTTCCTTAACGTGGTGTTCAACCTTTGTTCGAGCGAGGTGAGGATGTTTTGCAGGGTAGTGTTCACCTCATCGTCGTTAAGAGTGCGCGATGGATGCTGCCAGGTCAAGCCAACGGCAAGGCTTTTTCTATCAGGATCAATGCCTTTACCTTGGTACACATCAAACAGCCTGAGGTCTGTGAGCCATTCGCCTGCATTGTCACGAATTAATTCAAGCACCGCGCTAGAAGCGACGTCACGTCCTGCGATCAAAGCCAGGTCGCGGCGGGTTTCCGGGAACTTGGACAGTTCGCTGAATTTCGGCAGGCGGCCTTCGACCACGTCACCCAGCACCAGCTCGAACAGGAACACAGGGCGGTCCAGGCCCAGGGCCTTGGCCAGCTCTGGGTGGATGGCGCCGAGGTAGCCGACCAGTTTGCCGTCGCGCTCGATGGCGGCGGTCTGGCCTGGGTGCAGGGCTGGGTGTTTGCCGGCGCTGAAGGTGAAGTCGCTCAGGGCGCCGGAGTAACCCAGCAGGGCTTCGACGTCGGCTTTGACGTCGAAGAAGTCGACGCCGTCGCGGCCGTTGGCCCAGCCTTCTGGCAGGCGGCTGCCGGTGATGACGCCGGCAATCATTGGCTGCTGCTGCAGGTCACCCAGTTGGCCGACAAAGCGCAGGCCGCTTTCGAACAGGCGCACGCGGTCTTGCTGGCGATTCAGGTTGTGCTGCAGTGCCTTGACCAGGCCCGGCCACAGCGAGGCGCGCATGGCGGCCATGTCGCTGGAGATGGGGTTGGCCAGCAGCAGCGGCTCTACGCCAGGGCTGAACAGTTCGAACAGTTTCGGATCGATGAAGCTGTAGGTGATGGCTTCCTGGTAGCCGCGGGCAACCAGCAGGCGGCGCAGGGTCGGCAGGTCACCGCGGGTTTCCGGCTTGCCCTGTGGGGCCAGGCGGGCTTGCGGGTAACGAACCGGCAGGTTGTTGTAGCCGTACAGGCGGGCCAGCTCTTCGATCAGGTCCACTTCCAGGCTGATGTCGAAACGGTGGCTTGGAACGGTGACGGTCCACTGCCCTTCTGCACTTTTTACCGTGGTCAGTTCCAGGGCGTTGAGCAGTTGCTCGACCTGAGCTGGGTCCATTTCCATGCCGAGCATCTGGGTGATGCGTTCGGCGCGCAGGGTGACCGGAGCTACTTGCGGCAGGTGCTGTTGGCTGACGGCTTCGACGATCGGGCCGGCTTCGCCGCCAACGGTGTCCAGCAGCAGCTGGGTGGCACGCTCCATGGCTTCGCGGGCCAGTTGCGAGTCGACGCCGCGCTCGTAACGGTGCGAGGCATCGGTGTGCAGGCCGTAGGAACGGGCTTTACCGGCGACGGAAATCGGCTCGAAGAAGGCGCTTTCCAGGAACAGGTCGCGGGTTTTTTCGGTGTTCACACCGCTGTGCTCGCCACCCATGACGCCGGCGATGGCCAGGGCGCGGGTGTGGTCGGCGATGACCAGGGTGTCGGCGCGCAGGGCCACTTCCTGGCCGTCGAGCAGGACGAGTTTTTCACCCTCTTCGGCCATGCGTACGCGAATGCCGCCGTTGATTTCTGCCAGGTCGAAGGCGTGCATCGGCTGGCCGAGTTCGAGCATCACGTAGTTGGTGATGTCGACGGCGGCGTCGATGCTGCGAACATCGCTGCGGCGCAGGCGCTCGACCATCCACAGTGGGGTTGGCTTGCTCAGGTCGACGTTACGGATAACGCGGCCGAGGTAGCGCGGGCAGGCAGCCGGGGCGCTGACTTCAACCGGGCGTACTTCGTCGTGGGCAGCGGCTACGGCCGGCACTACCGGGCGAGTGACCGGGGTGTCGTACAGGGCGCTGACGTCGCGGGCCAGGCCGGCGATGGACAGACAGTCACCGCGGTTCGGCGTGAGGCCGATTTCGATGCTGGCGTCATCCAGGCTCAGGTAGGTACGAATGTTTTCGCCGACCGGGGCGTCGGCTGCCAGTTCCAGCAGGCCGTCGTTCTCTTCGCTGATTTCCAGCTCGGCTGCCGAGCACAGCATGCCAAAGGACTCGACGCCGCGCAGCTTGGCCTTCTTGATCTTGAAGTCGCCCGACAGCTCGGCGCCGATCATGGCGAACGGCACCTTGATGCCTGGGCGGGCGTTAGGGGCGCCGCACACGACCTGGAAGGTTTCCTGGCCGTTGGTCACCTGGCACACGCGCAGCTTGTCGGCGTCCGGGTGTTGTTCGGTGGCGAGGATCTCGCCCACCACGATGCCGCTGAACTGGCCGGCAGCGGGGGTAACGCTGTCGACTTCGAGGCCGGCCATGGACAGGCGGGCGACCAGTTCGTCACGAGAGACTTGCGGGTTTACCCAACCGCGCAGCCACTGTTCACTGAATTTCATGCTGTTCTCCTGAAAGTTGCGTCGGGCATTGACCTAGCGGAATTGCGCGAGGAAGCGCAGGTCGTTGTCGAAGAACAGACGCAAATCGTTGACGCCATAGCGCAGCATGGCCAGGCGCTCGGCACCCATGCCGAAGGCGAAGCCCTGGAACTCTTCAGGGTCAATGCCGGACATGCGCAGCACGTTCGGGTGCACCATGCCGCAGCCCATCACCTCCAGCCAGCCGGTCTGCTTGCACACGCGGCAGCCTTTGCCGGAACACATCACACACTGGATGTCGACTTCAGCGGACGGCTCTGTGAAGGGGAAGAACGATGGGCGGAAACGCACCGCCAGTTCTTTTTCGAAGAACACGCGCAGGAATTCTTCGATGGTGCCCTTGAGGTCGGCGAAGTTGATATCGCGATCGATCAGCAGGCCTTCGACCTGGTGGAACATCGGCGAGTGGGTGATATCCGAGTCGCAACGGTACACGCGGCCTGGGCAGACAATCCGAATGGGCGGCTGGGTGGACTCCATGGTCCGCACCTGCACCGGCGAGGTGTGGGTACGCAGCAGCATGTTGGCATTGAAATAGAAGGTATCGTGCATCGCCCGGGCCGGGTGGTGGCCGGGGATGTTGAGCGCTTCGAAGTTGTGGTAGTCGTCTTCCACCTCTGGGCCTTCGGCAATGCCATAGCCAATGTGGGTGAAGAACTGCTCGATGCGCTCGAGGGTACGGGTGATCGGGTGCAGGCCACCGGTGGCCTGGCCGCGGCCTGGCAGGGTGACGTCAATGCATTCGGCAGCCAGGCGAGCGCTGAGCTCGGCCTCTTCAAAGGCGGCCTTGCGGGCATTGAGCACAACGGTAACGCGCTCTTTGGCGTCGTTGATCAGCGCGCCGACTTTCGGCCGCTCTTCGGCTGGCAGGTTGCCCAGGGTCTTCATCACCTGGGTCAGCTCGCCCTTCTTGCCGAGATAATTAACCCGGATCTGTTCCAGGGCATTGATGTCTTCAGCGCGCTCCACGGCCTCTAGGGCTTGGGAGACCAGCGCATCCAGGTTTTCCATGTACAGACTCCAGATACGAAAATAGGGGAAGAGCTTTGAAGGCTCTTCCCCTATCGATGACGTTCAATGCCCGACGGCGCTAGCACCGCCGGGTGATTGTCGCGGGTACTTAAGCCAGAACGGCTTTAGCTTTCTCGACAATCGCAGCAAACGCCGCTTTTTCGTTCACTGCCAGATCGGCCAGAACCTTACGGTCGATTTCGATCGAAGCCTTTTTCAGGCCAGCAATCAGACGGCTGTAGGACAGACCGTTGGTGCGGGCACCGGCGTTGATACGAGCGATCCACAGTGCGCGGAACTGACGCTTTTTCTGACGACGGTCACGGTAGGCATATTGACCAGCCTTGATGACAGCCTGCTTGGCAACGCGGAATACGCGCGAGCGTGCACCGTAGTAGCCTTTAGCCAGTTTCAGAATTTTCTTGTGACGCTTACGAGCGATGACGCCACGCTTAACACGAGCCATGAGTAACTTCCTCTATCTAAACCAGAATTAACGTACGCGCAGCATGCGCTCGACTTTTGCCACGTCAGACGGGTGCAGCAGGCTGGCACCGCGCAGTTGACGCTTACGCTTGGTCGACATTTTGGTCAGGATGTGGCTCTTGAAAGCGTGCTTGTGCTTGAAGCCGGAAGCGGTCTTCAGGAAGCGCTTCGCAGCACCGCTCTTGGTTTTCATTTTTGGCATGTTGGAACTCCGCATTCGATAAAAATTACACAATAATCATCAGGCCTGCCGTGCCCGGGAGATTACTTCTTCTTTTTGGGGGCGATGACCATCATAAGCTGGCGTCCTTCCATCTTAGGATGCTGCTCAACGGCGCCGTATTCAGCCAGGTCAGCTTCAACCCGCTTCAACAGCTCCATGCCCAGCTCCTGGTGGGCCATCTCACGACCACGGAATCTCAGAGAGATCTTGGCCTTGTCCCCATCGGTAAGGAAACGTACCAGGTTGCGTAGTTTTACCTGGTAATCCCCTTCTTCCGTCCCTGGACGAAACTTGATTTCTTTGATCTGGATCTGCTTCTGGTTTTTCTTGGCTTCGTTGGCCTGCTTCTTCTTTTCGAAGAGGTGCTTGCCGTAGTCCATCACCTTGCAGACAGGCGGTACTGCGTCTGCAGAGATTTCCACCAGATCCAGCTTCGCTTCTTCAGCGATACGAAGCGCTTCATCAATCGAGACGATGCCAACCTGCTCGCCGTCTGCGCCAATTAACCGAACCTCGCGGGCCGAGATATTCTCGTTGATCGGGGCCTTCGGTACAGCACGCTTATCGTTTCTCATTTCACGCTTAATAGTCATTACTCCGATTCTTGGCGACCACGCCGGGAAACCGCATGTGTCAGCAGCTCAGCGAACTGGGCGACGGGCATGGAGCCCAGGTCAGCGCCTTCGCGAGTGCGCACAGCGACGGTTTGCGTTTCGACTTCGCGATCCCCTATAACCAAAAGGTACGGGACCTTGAGCAAAGTATGCTCGCGGATTTTAAAGCCGATCTTCTCATTTCTCAAGTCCGACTTGGCACGGAAACCGCTACCGTTCAGGGTATTTTCCACCTCGAGGGCAAAATCGGCCTGTTTGTCGGTGATGTTCATGATCACCGCCTGGGTCGGTGCCAGCCACGCCGGGAACACGCCCGCGTAGTGCTCGATCAGCATGCCGATGAAGCGTTCGAACGAACCGAGGATGGCGCGGTGCAGCATGACCGGGCGCACTCGGCTGTTATCTTCGGCGATATAGCTGGCATCCAGGCGCTCTGGCAGGTTCGGGTCGTACTGCAGGGTACCACACTGCCAGTTACGGCCGAGGCAGTCGCGCAGGGTGAACTCGATTTTCGGGCCGTAGAAGGCGCCCTCGCCTGGCTGGTATTCCCACTCCAGGCCCGATTCGTTCAGGGCGTCGGCCAGTGCACCTTCGGCGCGGTCCCACAGCTCTTCGGAGCCCACGCGCTTGGCCGGGCGGGTCGACAGCTTCATGGCAATGTCGGTGAAGCCGAAGTCCTTGTACACATCCAGGGTCAGCTTGATGAAGTCGGCGGCTTCTTTCTTCACCTGTTCTTCGGTGCAGAAGATGTGCGCGTCGTCTTGCACGAAGCCACGCACGCGCATGATGCCGTGCAAGGCGCCGGACGGCTCGTTACGGTGGCAGGCACCGAACTCGGCCAGGCGCAGCGGCAGGTCGCGGTAGCTTTTCAGGCCCTGGTTGAACACCTGCACGTGGCACGGGCAGTTCATCGGTTTTACCGCGTAGTCACGGCTTTCCGACGAAGTGGTGAACATGTTCTCGGCATAGTTGGACCAGTGGCCGGAACGCTCCCAGAGAATGCGGTCGACAACCTGCGGGGTCTTGATTTCCTGGTAGCCGTTTACGCGCTGGACCTGACGCATGTACTGCTCGAGTACCTGGTACACGGTCCAGCCGTTGGCGTGCCAGAACACCATGCCCGGGGCTTCTTCCTGAAGGTGGAACAGATCGAGCTGCTTGCCGATCTTGCGGTGGTCGCGTTTTTCAGCTTCTTCGATGCGCTGGATGTAGGCAGCCAGCTGCTTCTTGTCAGCCCAGGCGGTGCCGTACACGCGCTGCAGCTGCTCGTTCTTGGCATCGCCACGCCAGTAGGCGCCGGACAGCTTGGTCAGCTTGAATGCCTTGAGGAAGCGGGTATTCGGCACGTGCGGGCCACGGCACATGTCGACGTATTCTTCGTGGTAGTACAGACCCATGGCCTGCTCATCCGGCATGTCTTCGACCAGGCGCAGCTTGTAGTCTTCGCCACGGGCGGTGAACACGTCGATGACTTCGGCGCGCGGGGTGACTTTCTTGACGACGTCGTAGTCTTTTTCGATCAGCTCCATCATGCGCTTTTCGATGGCGGCCATGTCTTCTGGGGTGAAGGGGCGCTCGTAGGCGATGTCGTAATAGAAGCCTTCGTCAATGACCGGGCCGATGACCATCTTGGCGGTCGGGTACAGCTGCTTCACTGCGTGGCCAACCAAGTGGGCGCACGAGTGACGGATGATCTCCAGTCCCTCTGCATCTTTAGGGGTGATGATCTGCAGGGTGGCGTCTTGGCTGATCAGGTCGCACGCGTCGACCAGTTTGCCATCGACCTTGCCGGCCACGGTGGCCTTGGCCAGGCCAGCACCGATGGATGCGGCAACGTCGGCTACGGATACGGCGTGATCAAACGAACGTTGACTGCCATCGGGAAGAGTAATAACGGGCATGGCGCCTCCTCTCCTAGTGGTGACCCCTACCAAAGGTCACGTGGGTTGGGATGAGCCAGTACAAGATCCGACCTGCCTTCCTTAAAAGGAAGCCTGCCTCACAGTGGCAGAAGCCTTTCGGCTTGCGAGGGACGAACCAGAGTGACTGGAAAGAAAAAAGATAGCTGCGGCCGGCAACGGGGCGACCACAAGCCGAGCATGCTAGCACGCGGGTTGCACCCCAGGCAGAAATATTTGGCAATTACATCTTTCGGGTGAACTAACGCGGAAAAAGTCCTATCAGACCTTGGGAAGCAACCTACTCTTGATGAGACCTTAACCCAAGGAGTAACTGGTTATGCGAGTTCCGTCTCTTCTGGCCCTGGCGGCCGCTGGCGCCCTGCTGCTGCCGGTGGCTGCGAACGCTGGCAACTTCCCACCGGGGAAAGAGGCCGGTTACATGGCTCAGTGCACGCAAGTGGCCAGCGGCCAGGGCGTTGACGCTGCGACCGCGAAAAAACACTGCGACTGTGGCGCTCAAGCCATCAAGAAGAATTTCACCGACGCTGAAATTGCCGACCTGGACAGCCAGGATGGCGTGGACGCGAAACTGATGCAAAAGGCGCAAACCGTTGTAAAACAGGCCTGCGCGCCGAAGAGCTGAAACCTTAAAGCCAGGCCTGGCCGCCGATTCTTTGAGCTGGATCAATATCCTGCGAAGGTAAAAGGCGCTAGATGCGCAGAATTAGACTATGATGTGTCCCGTGCTCCGTAGCCTCGGCCGCATTGCACCACTGAAAAAACTAAATGTTCTGGAGATTCACCCATGTCCAATCGCCAACAAGGCACCGTCAAATGGTTCAATGATGAGAAAGGCTACGGCTTCATCACCCCAGCAGGCGGCGGCGACGACCTGTTCGTTCACTTCAAAGCCATCGAATCCGACGGCTTCAAGAGCCTGAAAGAAGGCCAGACTGTTTCCTTCGTCGCCGAGCGCGGCCAGAAGGGCATGCAGGCTGCACAGGTTCGTCCGGAGTAATTCGGATAGCTGTAAAAAAACCCGCCCTTGTGGCGGGTTTTTTTATGGCCGATTGCATCATCTGAGCAGGGACGGGATTGCCCGTGAAACAGACTGCAGGGTGGATGGCACAGGCTTCGCCCGCAGTGACCATGCCTGCCCGTGCATCAACCGCAGTTGACGCGGGTTACCTTGCCCTGCTCGTCCACGTTCAGGTTCAAGCGCTCGGAGCGGTATTCCAGGGTTACCACATCGTGCGGTTTGAGAATGCGCGCCATCTGCGAACCACTGGCCTTGCGTGCCTGCTCCAAAAGCTCGGCACTGCCCTGCTTGCCAATGGCGAAGTCTGCGCCGCTGGCTTCGCAGCGGCCATCGTTGCCAGCTGGGGTGGCCGGTGCAGCCCCCCCACCAGCGTCACCACCAGTGCTGCAACCAGCCAGGACAGCAGCCACCGCCAGGGTTGCCAGGTAAGCACGGGTACGGAACATGAAGCCTCCTAAATCGGTCTGGGAACTGTCTGATCCGACAGTTCCGCTCATCGTTTGTTGCAAAACCGATCAAGTCTGCCTGAACTCTAGCACCGAAGGCGAAACGCAATCGTGACTGGATTTTGCACAACCCGCTGCGTTTGCCATATGCTTAGCTCGCACGGTCACTGGCGCAAGGCCATGATTTGCTGCAAGAAGTGGAGCGCATCCCGCCTCCATCGAGCACCAGGGTCAGGTGTTCATTCCTTCGTTCCGGGCCCCTAGCGAGAGCTTTTCATGAGCAGCCACAGCATCGATGCCGATATCAAGGTCAAGTGGGCCGAGGGCCAGAGTGCGTACAGCCCAGGCACACCAGAGGAGTTGCTGCTGATTGGCATCGACCTGCTGGTGCGCGATCGCGGCGCCGAGGCGGCGCGCAGCTTCATCGAACAAGTGCTGGAGCGCTATGCACCGCACGCGGCTATTCCAATCGCGCCAACCGGGCGCTGAGCAGGTCGAACAGGCCCTGGGCATCGCCCTGCTCCACCCACAGCACGTTGGCCGGCTGCTTGAGCACACCGTACCAGTCGGCGATGGTCTGCCCGAAAGTCGGGCCTTCGCGGCTGTCGATGCTTACATGGATGCGCCGACCACTGAACAGTTCGGGCTTCAACAGGTAGGCGATGACACTGGCGTCGTGCACCGGGCCGCCGGGCATGCCGTACAGGTCCATGTCGTGGGTGATGTAGGCGTTGAGGATATCGACCACACGCTTGCTGGCCTGGTTGTTCACGGCGGCCAGTTGCTTGAGGCGCGCGTCGCTGGTCAGCAGCTTGTGGGTAACGTCCAGCGGCAGGTAGGTGAGCGGCACGCCACTGGCCAGCACCACTTCGGCCGCATGCGGGTCGGCGTAGAGGTTGAATTCCGCCGCCGGGGTGATGTTGCCGCCATTGAAGTGGGCGCCGCCCATGACCACCACCTGCTTGATGCCTTTGACGATGTCCGGGCGCTGGATCAGCGCCAGGGCCAGGTTGGTCTGCGGACCGAGCATGGCCAGGGTGATGCTGTGGGGCTTGGCAGTACCGAGGGTGTCGACCAGGTATTGCACAGCGTTGCCTTGGGCCAGTGGCGCTTTGGGCTCGTGCACCTGCACGCCGGTGAGGCCTTCTTCACCGTGGACCTCGGCGGCGTAGATGGGTGCGCGTACCAGCGGGCGGCCAGCGCCTGCGTACACGGGGATGTCTTCGCGGCCGGCCCATTCGCGGGCCAGGCGGGCGTTGCGCGAGGTTTTATCCAGGCGCACGTTGCCGGCAACGGTGGTGATGGCGCGGATGTTGAGGTCTTCGGGCGAGGCCATGGCCAGGAACAGCGCGACCACGTCGTCGGCGCCGGGGTCGGTGTCGATGATCAGGTCGATAGGGGCGGCCTGGAGGGTGGTGGCTGTGGCCATGAAGGCGATTCCTTGTAGCAAGGGCTTCAGCATAAGTCAGGCACTCCTTGTTGCCAGAGCAGATCATGCAGGCGAACCGAAATCTCATATGGGAGCGGGTTTGCCCGCGCCCATGGGAATTGCGCGAGCTTCAAGGTACCGCTTCGGCTGTTAGAACGTAACGCCGGAGACCAGGGCGATGTTGCTGTACGGCTGGCACTCCCCCGTACGCACCACCGCGCGGGCACTGCGCGACAGCACTTTGAAATCCTCATGGCTCAACCATTCGCGCTTGCCCAGCTTGCCCTTCAGGCGCTCGATCTCGACCAACGCTGGCGGCACCACTTTCTGCATTTCTTCAGCCAGCACATGCCGCTCTACCTGCAACTCGCTCAACACCACCCGCAACACACTGGCGAAATCCGGCAGGCCCGGAGTAATTGCCAGGTCGATCAGCTCGACACCGGGCGGCACCGGCAGCCCGGCATCGCCGATCACCAGAATATCGCCATGCCCCATGCCGGCGATGGTCCGCGACAGGGCAACGTTCAGCAGTTGCGTTTTCTTCATGGCGTCAACTCCGCAAGGTAAGGGATCGACGGTTGCGCGCCAGCGCGGGTGACCGACAGCGCGGCAGCACGCTGGCCGAAGGCGATAGCCTCGCCCTCTTCCCACCCTCGGACCAGCCCAGCAGCAAAACCGCCGATGAAGGTGTCGCCAGCAGCGGTAGTGTCCAGCGGCTGCACCACAGGCGCCGGATAGTGCTGATGCCCATTGGCAGTAACCAGCAACGCCCCCTGTGCGCCCAGGGTGATGATCACTTTACCCGCCCCAAGCTGCAGCAAACGCTCACCGGCAAGCAAGGCGCTGCGCTGGTCGGTGACAGGGATGCCAGTCAGGGCTTCGGCCTCGCTTTCGTTAGGGGTGAGGTAATCAATGCAGGCGAACCAGTCCGCGGGCAACGGGCCGGTGGCGGGCGCCGGGTTCAGGATCACCTGCTTACCCAGCTGACGCCCCCTGGCCAGGGTCCAGGCCACGGTTTCTTCCGGCACTTCCAGCTGGCAGATGACCACCTCGGCTGCCTGCAACAGCGCATCGAAGCGCTGGACCGATTCCGGCGTCAGCAGGCCATTGCCACCCGGAATGATGACAATGCAGTTCTGGCTGGCGGCATCCACAGTAATCAACGCCACCCCGCTGGACACCCCAGGGCAGGTGTTGACGCCCTGGCAGTCGATGCCCTCGACATACAGCGCCCGGTGCAACTGCCGGCCGTAATCATCGTCGCCGACATTGCCGATCATCGCCACACTGCCACCCAGCCGCGCCACCGCTACGGCCTGGTTGGCGCCCTTGCCGCCCGGCACGGTGAAAAAACTTTCGCCGGGGACTGTTTCGCCTGCACGGGGCAGGCGCTGGGCGCGGACCACCAGGTCCATATTGAGGCTGCCGACCACCACGACCTTGGCATTCATGACATTTCCTTAGCGTTAGCGGTAATCGTTGAACAGGTCCGGGCGCGGCCCGGTGGACTCACGCAGGACAATGCGCGGTGCAACAATGCGTTGCTCCGCCGCCCCTTGCCGGGGGGTGCCGATACGCGTCAGCAGCAGCGAGGCGGCGCTCTCGCCCAATTCGCGGATCGACTGGCCGACCGTGGTCAGCGGCGGATACACGTAGCGGCTGAGTTCGATGTCGTCGAAGCCGATCACCGACAATTCACTAGGCACGTTGATGTTGCGCTCGGCGGCGGCACGCAGCACGCCAAAACCGATCATGTCGTTACCGGCAAAAATCGCCGTGGGCCGCTTGCCGTCCAGCACCTGCGCTGCTGTCGCATGGCCGCCCGGGCTGGTGAAATCACAATGCCGCACGCGGTTGCCCAGCACTGGCGCCCCTACCTCGGCCATGGCCCGGCGAAAACCGCTCAGGCGCAGCTGGGTCACCCCGGTTTCTGCAGGGCCGCCGATATAGGCGATATCGCGATGACCCAGCGCCAGCAGGTGCTGGGTGGCAAGGTAGGCGCCCTGCTCATGGTCGATGCGCACCAGGTCGGCATCGACGCCTTCCAGTTCGCGGTCGACGATGACCATGGGCGTGCGCACGCTGGCCAGGCTTTGCAGCAGGTCGCTGTCCTGCCCCACCGAAGCCACCACCAGGCCATCGATGCGCTTTTCCAGCAGCACGCGCAGGTAGCTGCGCTGCTTTTGTGGGTTGTCGTCGGAGTTGCACAAAATCACGCAGTAGCCGTTGCGCTCGCAGGCGTCCTCGATCCCACGGGCCAGTTCGGCGAAGTATGGGTTGACGCTGTTAGGCACCAGCAGGCCGATGGTGGCAGTGCTGCGCGCTTTCAACGAACGCGCCACCGCACTGGGCACGTAATCGAGCTCGATGATGGCGGCTTCCACTTTCAGCCGCACCTGCTCGCTGACGGGTCGGGTCTTGTTCAATACATGGGACACGGTGGTGTACGAAATACCGGCCAGTGCCGCGACGTCTTTGATGGTTGCCATGTTTTCAGTTCCGCCGGCCTGCACGCCGGCTACGGTAAGTGTCGAGCACCACGGCGATGACGATCACCGCCCCGGTGATGATGCGTTTGGTCGGTTCGCTGGCACCGATCTGGGCCAGCCCGGCGGCCAGGACCGAAATGATCAGTACCCCAAAGAACGTGCTGATGACCGAGCCGCGCCCGCCCATCAGGCTGGTGCCGCCGATCACCACAGCGGCGATCACCTGCAGCTCCAGGCCGGAGCCGGCATTGGGGTCGGCCGCTTCCAGCCGGGAAATCTGGAACAGCGCGGCCAGGCCGGCGAGCAGGCCCATCAGGGCGAACACCAGCACTTTGTATGGGCGCGGGTCGATACCCGCGAGGCGAACGGCCTCTTCGTTGGTGCCGATGCCGATCAGGTAGCGCCCGAACACCGTGCGGGTCAGGACCAGATGGGCCAGCACGATTACCAGCAAGGCGATCACGAACGCCGGCGAGATGCCAAAGGCCACCGGGTTGGAGAACCAGGCATAGGCATCGCCGATATAGGCGGTACGCGAGTCGGTGAACTGGTAGGCCAGGCCGCGGGCCATTTCCAGCACACCGAGTGAAACGATGAACGACGGGATGCGCCAGGCCACGGTAACACCACCGGTGATGCTGCCCGCCAGCGCCGCCACGGCCATGCCCAACAGCGCCGAAGGCAGCACGCCCCAGCCCCAGCCGAGAATCGCCACACTCACCGTAGAGGCGGCCAAGGCCAGCACCGAACCTACCGACAGGTCGATGCCGCCGATGATGAGCACGAAGGTCATGCCCACCGCCAGCACCATCAGGTCGGGGATCTGGTTGGCCAGGGTGCTGAAGGTGTTGTACGACCAGAAGTGGGTGCTGAGGAACGAGAACAGCACGATCATCGCCAGCAAGGCGCCGGCCAGGCCCAAGTAGGTGCCCAGGCCAAAATAAGTGCCACTGCGGCGCACGGGGGCGGCGCCTTGGCTGTCGAGCGGGGTGGTTTTCATGCGTTCATCCTGGGGGCTGCCTCATGCAGCAGTGCGTCACGTTTCTGGTAACCAGCAAAGGCAGCGGCCAGTAGCTGGTCCTGGCTCCAGCGGTCGCGGTCGAAGGTGTCGATCAGACGACCGGCAGACAGCACCGCAATGCGGTCGCAGATCAGCATCAGCTCGCGCAGGTCGCTGGACACCACTACCAGCCCCTTGCCCTGGCGTGCCAGTTCGGCCAGCAGGCCGTAGATGTCGAACTTGGCGCCGACGTCGATACCACGGGTGGGTTCGTCGAACAGCAGCACCTGGCAGTCGCGCTCCAGCCAGCGGCCGATCACCACCTTCTGCTGGTTGCCGCCAGACAGCTCCCCGACGATTTGCTGCGTGCCAGCACTGCGAATGCGCATGGCCCGGACCTGGCGCTCGGCCAGGGCCTTTTCCGCCTCGCCATCAAGTATGCCGGCCCGCGACACGGCACCAAGGTTGCCCAGGGCGATATTGGCGCTGATCGACTGAGTCAACAGCAGGCCTTCGCCCTTGCGGTCTTCGGTAATCAGCGCGATACCGGCCCGGACCGCAGCCCTGGGGGAGTCGATGGAGACGGGCTGCGGGGGCTGGCCCAGTGCAATGCTGCCGCTTTCGGCACGGTCAGCGCCGTAGATCAGGCGCAACAGCTCGGTGCGCCCGGCACCGATCAGGCCAGAAATACCAAAAATCTCCCCTGCCCTGACCTCGAACGAGACCTCACGCACCTTGTCACCACGGCTGAGCCTGTCGACCTTGAGCAATGGTGCGCCGATCTGCCGGCGGCCGAGGTCAATATGCTCGCCCAGCTCGCGGCCAACCATCAGGTTGACCAGCTCGGCGCTGCTGTAGCGCTGGATAGGTTCGTCGCACACCAACTTGCCGTCGCGCAGCACGACGATGCGCTGGGCCACGCGTTGCAGCTCTTCCAGGCGGTGCGAGATGTAGACGATGGCCACGCCACGCTCGCGCAGGCGCTCGATCTGGGTGAACAGCAGCTCCACCTCACGTGCGGTGAGCATGGCGGTGGGTTCGTCAAAGATCAGCACATGGCAGTCGCCGATCAGGTTGCGGGCGATTTCGACCATTTGCTGATGGCCGATGCCCAGCTCACCAACCGGTGTATCCGGGTCGATGGCGTCGAGGCCGACCTGGGCCATGGCGGCCGTCGCCAGTTGGCGCAGGCGTTTGTGGCTGATCCAGCCAAAGCGGCTGGGCAGGTTGTCGAGGAACAAGTTCTCAGCCACCGTCAGCGTAGGCAGCAGGTTCAGCTCCTGCATGACCATGCGCACCCCAAGGCGCTCGGCGTCTCGCCGGCTGGCCGGCGCGTAGACCTGCCCGCGATAGACCATCTGCCCGGTGGTGGGGGTTTCCAGGCCGCTGATCAGCTTGGACAACGTGCTCTTGCCCGCACCGTTTTCGCCGGTCAGGGCCAGCACTTCGCCGGCCCGCAGGGTCAGGCTGACCTCGCCCAGCACGGGCTGGGCGTAGGTCTTGCCCAAACCGCTGGCGGCTAGCACTACTTCATTGGCCGATGCAGGCATGGCCGTTTCTCCAGGCAGTGTCAGGGCTTCTTGGTGATAAGTTCGACCGGGGTCTGGATCACGTTGTCGGCATCCACGTCAGGTTTTTCGCCATTAACCATTTTCAATGCCGCCTGAATACCGAATACGGCTTGTTGGCTGGCAGCCTGGTCGAGGGTGGCGAGCACACGGCCGTCGGCGAGCATCGGCTTGATGGCGTTGATGTTGTCGTAGCCCACCACTTGCACCTGACCAGCCTTGCCGGCAGCACGAACGGCCGACACGGCGCCCAACGCCATGCTGTCGTTACCGGCCAGCAGGGCCTTCAGGTCGGGGTACTCGTTGAGCATGGAGGCGGCGACGGCGTTGCCTTTGTCGATTTCCCAGTTGCCGCTTTGCACCGACACGATTTTCATCTGCGCAGCGTTCATGGCGTCTTTGAAGCCGGCGGTGCGCTGCTGGGCGTTGGTGGTGGTCGGCACGCCTTCGATGATGCCGACCTGGTCGCCGGGCTTGAGCTTCTGGCTGGCCAGGTAATCACCGACCAGACGCGCGCCCTTGCGGTTGTCGGGGCCGACAAAGGGCACGCTGATGCCCTTGCTCTTGAGCAATTCAGGGTCCAGGCGGTTGTCGATATTGACCACCACCACACCTTTGTCCATGGCCTTCTTCACTGCCGATACCAATGCTTTGGAATCGGCCGGGGCGATCACCAGGGCCTTGGCGCCGGAGTTGACCATTTGCTCGACGATGCGGATCTGCTCGGATGTGTCGGTTTCGTTCTTGATGCCGTTGGCGATCAGGTCGAAATCATCAGCGTGGGCTTTTTGGTAATCCTTGGCGCCGTCTTCCATGGTGCGGAAAAACTCGTTGGCCAGCGATTTCATGACCAGGGCGACCTTGGGCTTTTCTTCGGCGTGGGCGGCCGACACAGGCAGGGCGAATGACAACGAGGAAAGGACAGCGAGGGCGAGCAGACGACCGGGGAACGGCAGTTTCATGGACGATGACTCCGAATCTTGTTTTTTTATCGGATCGCAAACGTTTGCGGTACCTAACTATGGAAACAGGACCGTGGTTTGTCAAATCCGTTTGGCTGTCGGAGGCCAACGACTTCTGCTGCTGATTATCCAGATTTTTCCGAAAAACCGAACACCTTTTCCTATGCTTGTTCGGATTTACGAACGCCGCAGAAGCAGCCTGCCGTCGTAATGGGCTGTGTAACACACCCAACAGCCTGTGCCGAAGCGCCGATTTCCCGGGGCAATGCTCCCCTTTACCGATGGCAGGCTGCCACTGTGCAAGCAGCGCATACCGGCTTGGTACGAAAGATGCCTTGAAGCCTGGGCGACTCAATAATCATCTCACCGGAAAGAGAGAGAACAATAACGATGAATGCCGCACTTAAAACCTTCGCCCCCAGCGCGCTCGCGCTGCTGCTGATCCTGCCCGCCACCGCCTCCGCCAAGGAAGCCGAAAACCAGCAAAAGCTGGCCAACGTGGTCATCCTCGCCACCGGCGGCACCATTGCCGGTGCCGGCGCCAGCGCCGCCAACAGCGCCACCTACCAGGCTGCCAAGCTGGGCGTAGACAAATTGATTGCCGGCGTCCCGGAACTGGCCGACATTGCCAACGTGCGCGGCGAGCAGGTCATGCAGATCGCCTCGGAAAGCATCAGCAACGACGACCTGCTGAAACTGGGCAAACGCGTCGCCGAGCTGGCCGATAGCAAGGATGTCGACGGCATCGTCATTACCCACGGCACCGACACCCTGGAAGAAACAGCCTACTTCCTCAACCTGGTCGAGAAGACCGACAAGCCGATCGTGGTGGTTGGCTCGATGCGCCCGGGCACCGCCATGTCCGCCGATGGCATGCTCAACCTTTACAATGCCGTGGCCGTGGCAGGCGACAAGCAGTCGCGGGGCAAGGGCGTGCTGGTGACCATGAACGACGAGATCCAGTCCGGCCGTGACGTCAGCAAGTCGGTCAACATCAAGACCGAAGCGTTCAAGAGCGCCTGGGGCCCGATGGGCATGGTCGTGGAAGGCAAGTCGTACTGGTTCCGACTGCCGGCCAAGCGCCACACGGTCAACTCCGAGTTCGACATCAAGCAGATCAGCAGCTTGCCGCAGGTGGACATCGCCTATGGCTATGGCAACGTCACCGACACCGCCTACAAGGCATTGGCACAGAACGGCGCCAAAGCGCTGATCCATGCCGGCACCGGCAACGGTTCGGTGTCGTCGCGGGTGGTACCGGCGCTGCAGGAACTGCGCAAGAACGGTGTGCAGATCATTCGCTCGTCGCACGTCAACCAGGGTGGTTTCGTGCTGCGTAACGCCGAACAGCCGGACGACAAGAACGACTGGGTCGTGGCCCATGACCTGAACCCGCAGAAGGCGCGGATCCTGGCGATGGTGGCGATGACCAAGACCCAGGACAGCAAAGAGCTGCAGCGGATCTTCTGGGAATACTGATTGCCAAATGGGTTGGCCGGTGCCCCTTTGCACCGGCCAACCCTTAACCCCCAGGTAGCGAGCTGCGCCGCTGACACCTGGGTGTGGGCAAAGCATCCAGCATGTTGGCGGCTACCTGAACTGGTACGCCAACCCGGCCCCCGCATACCATGAACGCCCAGGCGCAGCCTCGTAGTAACGCCCGTTGCTATCCCCGACAATCACCGACCCCACATATTGCCGGTCAAACAGGTTGTCCAGCCGCACCAGCTGGTGGAACGTCCATGCCCCCACATGCTGTTCAAAGCGTGTACGCCAGTTGAACACCGCGTATGCCGGTGCTGCCTTGGCGTCGTTGCTGTCGTCCACATACACCTTGCTGCGGTACTGCCCTTCAACCCCCATGCTGACCGACGCAACAGGCCTCCACACCAGCTCGCCGTAAAGGTTGTCCAGCGGCACACCTGGCAGCCGGTTGCCACTTTGGATGGCCTGGCTGACATCCTCGGCGTAGCGTGCATCGGTGCGGGTGTACACCACGGTAGCCTGCCACTGCTCATTCAAGTCGCTCTGCAGGCTGGCCTCGAAGCCTCGCCGTAGGGTACGCCCCGCATTGCGGTAGCTGGTGCGGCCATCGGTAGCGCTGGCCACGACGATTTCGTCATCGGTATGAATCTCATACAGCGCCGCATTCAGCCGCGTACGTTCGCTCAGCCGATACTTCACACCCATTTCATACTGCAGGCTGGTAGCCGGCTTGAGCCCGAAGTTGAAGCTTTCGACTTCACCCGGTGCGTAGGCCATCTCGGCCTGGGTGGGCGTCTCGAAGCCCTTGCCAACGCTAACGTAGCCACGCAGGTCTGGCGTGAACGCGTACATCACCGACAGCGAAGGCGTGGCCTGCTGATACTTTTTCGAGCCGCTGGAATCGCCGTTTACCAGGTAATGGTCATCGACGCGCATGTTCATGGTGCTGTAGCGCAGCCCCAGTTCGCTGGTCCAGTTGCCGATTTCCCAATGCGCCTGCAGGTAGGGGTCCAGGCTGGTGGCGGTGTCCTGCTCGTCACGCCGCAGTTCGCCTTTCACGCCCAGCTGGCCACCGCTGAAGTTCTGGTAGCCGCGGCGGTCGTCCTTGCTCTGGTCATAATCGGCGCCCACAGTGAAGGTCAGGTCGCCGGGCACATTGGCAACCGGCTGGATCCAGCGCAGGGTGCCGCCATGGAACTCACGGTCGAAGTCGACCACGCCGCCGCCACGCTGGCTGTTGGAGGCCACCGACCTTGGAATGGACAGATACTGCACGACGCTGCGTTGCCCCGCGTACAGGTTGAACTGCAAGGTAGCGTCGCCGAAGTAGCGCTCGTAGTTCATGCCCACCTGCTGGTGGTCGATGCTTTTGCGCGTGTTGTAGGTTTGCGCCGCTGCGGCGGTGGAACGCGGGTCGTGCTTGTAGGCCTCCCAGGTCTGCCCTAGCGGGTCCTGGGTGTTGTTCTGCTCAAGGCTGCTGTAGATCAGCGCCATGCGCGAATCGTCATCAGGCTTGAAGTTGACCTTGGCGAAGGTCTGGTCACGGCGCGCGGCACTGTGGTCGCGGTAGCCATCGGTGTCCATGCGCGAGCCATCCAGCACGAACCCGGCAGCGTCGTTGCCGCCCTCGGCGGACAGGTGGTTCTTGTTGAAGCCGTCGCTGCCGAACGTGGTTTCGGCCCCCACACGGGCTGGGCCCTGGCCATCGCGGCTGAACATCTGGACCACCCCGCCAGCGTTGCTGCCATAAAGCGTGGCGGCCGGGCCGCGCAACACTTCGATGCGCTCGGCCACGTCCAGGTTCAGCGTAGCCGCCTGCCCTTGGCCGTCGGGGGTACTGGCCGGGATGCCATCACTGATCAGCTTGATGCCGCGCACACCGAATGCCGAGCGTGCGCCATAACCTCGCGAGGAAACCTGCAGGTCCTGGGCATAGTTCTGGCGGTTTTGCACCACCAGCCCTGGCACCTTGGTCAGCACTTCCGACAGGTTGACGCCAAGCTGGCCATCGGTGCCACGGGACAGGTCGACGGTGTCGACCGAAAACGGCAGGTCGAAGGAGCTGGTAGGCGCGTAGACGCCGGTGACTACCACTGGGTCGATCAACAGTGCATTGGAACCCTCGGCAGCGGCATGGCATGGGGCACTGATGCCCAATGTCAGAAAAACCAACCGCCCACAATGGGCGGGTATGCGTAAAACAAGCGGATACATTCAAAACTTCCATAAACCCAGCAGCCTTCAGGGCCGCTTCGCAGCTCGTCGTCGGCAGGTCAGGCGCCCACACGTACAGCGCGAAACTTCTCAGCTGCGCTGCACCCTTGGGCGCCCGGCTTGCCGGGGACGGGCACTAAATTCTATTGATGTAGCAATGCCCTTGAGTGCTGACCACAGACACCCGCTTTTCGATCGCCCTGCCCTGGTAATCCAGGGCGGTACGCACGATCTGCAGCAGCGGCGCCCCAGTTGCGATACCCAGCGCCTGCGCCTGGCTGGCATCGGCGCTGATGGCAAAGATCCGCTCCTGGGCATGGGCGACCGTCGCGCCAAAGCGCTGCTGGTACAACCGGTACAGGGTGTTGGGCAACACCTCGGGCTGCCGCTCGAGGCCAATGAAGCGGTCGGCACAGAGGATGATGTCCTCGTAGATGACCGGCTTGCCGTCCAGTTCGCGCGTGCGCGAAATGTGGATCACCTTGCCGCCTGTTGCCAGCCCCAGCTCCTGTGCTTCCTGTGCAGTGGCCTTGCGCACCTTGCGACCGAGCACCATTGACACCGGCAGGCAGCGTTCGCCGTCCGGGCGGCAGATGTTGAAGAAGCGGAACAAGGCATGGTCACCATCATGGGTGGCAACCGATGTGCCCTTGCCCTGCTGGCGCACTACGACATTCTCGGCCACCAGCTCATTGAGGGCCTTGCGCAAGGTGCCGACGCTGACCTGGTAAGTGGTCGCCAGTGCCGCCTCACTTGGAATGAACGTGCCAGGCGACCACTCCCCCGAATTGATGCGCTCCATCAGCAAGTCCTTGATCTGCATGTACAGCGGCTGGAAGGTCGGGGCCTTCTGCGGGTTTTGCAGTGCTTCGTTCATGGTCATCGGTCATCACTGGCGGGTGTTGCCCAAGTATAACCCGGACGAGAAAAAAACAACTCACCTTGACTATCCTATAACCCATGTCCTATACATGACTTACGGCATATGAATGTCCGTCACAGGAGAACAACAATGAGCATTGATTTTGTCGTCCACGATGCTGATGACGCCGTCGGCGTCGTAGTAGTCGAAGGCGTGCAGGCGGGCCAGAAGTTGACAGGCTGGGTCATGGACCAGGACCAGACCCTGGAATTCGTGGTACGCGACGCCATCCCGATCGGCCACAAGCTGGCCATCCGTGACCTGCAGGAAGGCGATACGGTGATCAAGTACGGCGTCGACATCGGCCGGGTGATCAAACCCATCCGTGAAGGCGAGCACCTGCACGTTCACAACGTCAAGACCAAGAGGTGGTAAGCATGCAATCCAATGGGCGCACTTTCCTGGGCTACCGCCGCGACAATGGCCGCGTGGGCATTCGCAACCACGTGATCATCCTGCCGGTGGACGATATCTCCAATGCGGCTGCCGAAGCCGTGGCCAACAACATCAAGGGCACCCTCGGGCTGCCACATCCATATGGCCGTCTGCAATTCGGCGAGGACCTAGAGCTGCACTTCCGCACCCTGATCGGCACGGGCTGCAACCCCAACGTGGCAGCGGTGGTGGTGATCGGTATCGAACCCGGCTGGACCCGGCGGGTGGTCGAAGGCATCCGTGCCAGCGGCAAGCCGGCCGAAGGCTTCTGGATCGAACAGAACGGCGACCACAACACCATCTGCGCCGCCTCCCGCAAAGCCCGTGAGTTCGTGCAGTACGCCACCGAGCTGCGACGCGAAGAATGCGACATCAGCGAGTTGTGGGTGTCGACCAAGTGCGGCGAGTCCGATACCACCTCCGGCTGCGGCGCCAACCCCACTGTCGGCAACGCCTTCGACAAGCTGTATGCACAAGGCTGCACCCTGGTTTTCGGGGAAACCTCCGAGCTGACCGGTGGTGAACACCTGGTGGCCGAGCGCTGCAGCACCCCGGCAGTACGCGAGCGGTTCCAGTTCATGTTCGACCGCTACAGCGCCATGATCGACCGCTGGAAAACCAGTGACCTGTCTGAGTCGCAGCCGACCAAGGGCAACATCGAAGGCGGCCTGACCACCATCGAGGAAAAGGCCCTGGGCAACATCCAGAAGATTGGCCGCAAATGCCGGGTGGATGGTGTGCTGGACAAGGCCGAGGCGCCCACCGGGCCGGGGCTATGGTTCATGGACTCATCATCTGCCGCCGCCGAAATGGTCACTCTGTGCGCAGCCTCCGGGTATGTGGCGCACTTTTTCCCCACCGGCCAGGGCAACGTCATCGGCAACCCGATCCTGCCGGTGATCAAGATCTGCGCCAACCCGCGCACCTTCCGTACCATGGGTGAGCACATCGACGTGGATGTTTCCGGCCTGCTGCGACGCGAAATCAACATGGACGATGCCGGCGACCGCTTGCTCGACATGCTGATGCGCACCGCCAACGGCCGCTACACGGCCGCCGAAGCACTGGGGCACCGCGAGTTCGTGCTGACCCGCCTGTTCGAAAGCGCCTGACCTGCCGCGCCGTTGCCTGCCAAGGGCAACGGCGCGCTTCCCTGCCTGCGTTCAAGAAGTACGTCTCACAACAACCATAAATGGAGACCTTCATGAAACCGCTCTGCCCTGCCCCTGCATCCCCAGCGTTGTTTCTCCCCAAGCCCATGCAGCGCCGACGATCGTCCTGACCGCCGCGTGTCACGCCCACGAACCGAACCTGCTCCCCTGCCCTGATCAGCGTGATTGGCGTGGGGTATCCGCTCATGGAGAAACAACCGTGAAAATCCTCAAGAACCTGTATGTCCAGGTGGTCATCGGCCTGATCGCCGGCATCGCCCTCGGCTACTGCTGGCCCGCACTGGGGGTGGAGATGAAACCTTTGGGCGATACCTTCATCCGCCTGATCAAGATGCTCATCACCCTGGTGATTTTCTGCACCGTTGCCATCGGTATCGCCCGCATGGAAAGCCTCAAGGAACTGGGCAAGGTCGGCTTCAAGACCTTCATGTACTTCGAGATCGTGACCACCCTGGCGCTGCTGCTGGGCATGGTCATCGCCAACCTGGTTCAGCCCGGTGCCGGTATGAACATCGACCCTGCCAGCCTCGACGGTGGCGCCATGTCGGAGTACCTGGACCAGGTACATGCTCAGGAATCGTCCAGCCTGCTGACTCAGCTGATTCCCAATTCGGTGGTCGGGGCGTTCGCCAGCGGCAACTTGCTGCAGGTGCTGCTGTTCTCGGTACTGTTCGGCGTGGCGCTGTCCGGCATGTCCAGGCGCAGCCGCCTGGCCGCGCGAGTGATCGAGCAGTTTGGCGAAACGCTGATGCGCATCGTCGGCATGATCATGTGGCTGGCACCGATCGGCGCTTTCGGGGCCATGGCCTTCACCATCGGCAAGTACGGCATTGGTGCCCTGCAGCAGATGGGCTTGCTGATCGTCTGCCTGTACGTCACCAGCCTGCTGTTCATCGGCATTGTCCTCGGCTCGATCAGTTTTGCCTGCGGCGTGAACATCTGGTCGTTGATCAAGTACTTCCGCGAGGAGTTGCTGATCGTGCTCGGCACCTCCACCACCGAGTCGGTGCTGCCGCGGCTGATGCAGAAAATGGAACGTCTGGGTTGCGACAAGTCAGTGGTCGGCCTGGTACTGCCAACCGGTTACTCATTCAACCTCGACGGCGCAGCCATCTACCTGACCCTGTCGTCGCTGTTCCTCGCCCAGGCATTGAACATTGACTTGTCATGGGGCCAGCAACTGAGCCTGCTGGTGATTCTGCTGATCACCTCCAAGGGCGGCGCCGGGGTCGCCGGTGCGGCACTGATCGTGCTGACGGCGACGCTGGCCAGCCATGACATCATCCCGGTGGCGGCGATTACGCTGATCCTTGGCATCGACCGTATTCTCAACGAGGTGCGCGCGCTGACCAACATGATGGGCAACGTGGTTGGCACCCTGGCGATCGCCCGCTGGGAAGGCAAGCTCGACCTGGCCCAGGCCCGCGCCGAGCTGACCACGCCTGTGCGTTCCCGGACGCTAGAGCAGCCCCCGCTGAACCTTTCGCAGAAAAAATCCTGAAGCCAGTTTGCAAGGAGCCCCCATGACTGTGCAAATCAGCGTTCGCCAGGCCCATGAACTGGCCATGCGGGCCTTACTTGCCGCCGGCATGCCACACACCACGGCAGTCAGCTGTGCGCAAGCACTGTTGCAGGCCGAGCGCGAAGGCCTGCCCTCCCATGGTCTGTCGCGCCTGCCGTTCTACCTGGAACAGATGGCCACGGGCAAAGTCGACGCAACGGCTGTGCCCGATGTGCAGGTCGATGGAGCACTGGTACGGGTCGACGCCCGCCACGGCCTGGCATTCGCGGCGATCGATGCCGGCCTCGGGCCGGCGATGACCACGGCACGCCAGCTGGGTATCGCGGCGCTGGCCATCGGCCGTTCGCACCATTTTGGCGTGGCTGGGCAGCCGGTGGAGCGGGCGGCACGCGAGGGCTTGCTGGCACTGGCACTGAGCAACGCACCGGCCGCGATGGCGCCGTGGGGCGGGCACACGCCACTGTTCGGTACCAACCCGGTCGCCTTCGCCTCGCCACGGCTGAATGCCGACCCGGTAGTCATCGACCTGTCGCTGTCCAAGGTTGCCCGCGGCAAGGTGATGCTGGCCAGGCAGGCCGGCACCGCGATCCCGGCGGGTTGGGCCATTGATCGCCAAGGTAATGACACCACGGACCCGGCTGCGGCTTTGGCGGGCAGCATGGTCCCGATGGGCGATGCCAAGGGTGCCGCACTGGCATTGATGGTCGAGCTGCTGACGGCGGGCCTGACAGGCAGCCATTTCGGCTTCCAGGCCAGTTCGTTCTTCGATGCCCAAGGGGAGGCGCCGGGGGTAGCGCATTTGCTGTTACTCATGGACCCGCAGCGTTTCGCAGTGGGGTATCAGGCACATGTCGAGGCACTGTTTGCGGCAATGCTGGAGCAACCCGGGGTGCGGTTGCCGGGGCAGCGGCGGATACGTGAGCGTCAGGTCCATAGTGATGTCATCGAAGTACCCCAGGCGTTGCTGGACAGGTTGCAAAGTTGCGTTTGAGTAGACACCCTGACGGTGCTTTGCGCCCCTTTCGCGGGACACGCCCGCTTCCACAGGATTGCGCTAGATTCTAGAAATCGAGCAAGCCAGTTGTTTGCCCAGGTACTGCTTCAGCCTCAAGCCTGCGGGGTATCTGTGGGAGCGGGCTTGCCCCGGGTACAAACCGGAGACATCGTTTACATTTCAAACCGGGGACATGGTTTACAGGCTAAAGCCACGTACTGTACAGGCCTCAGGCTGTGGGCGCGGCCGTGTCGCGAGAGGGCTGCACAGCAGCCCCGGCATCAATCAGACGAAGCAAGGTCAGGCATCCGGCAACAACACCAGCTTGCCAGCCGCCGTGCGCTGTTCATGCAGATCACTGAACGCCCGCGCACCCTCGCTCATTCCTCGCGTCTCGACCCAACCCAGCTCACCAAACGCCCCCTCCTCCAGCGCCCGCACCGTGGCATGCATGTCGGCCATGCTGTAGGTGTACGTACCAAGCAATGAGACCTCCGCCAGGGTCAGCTTGCGCATATCTATCTCACTGGCCCAGTCCTGCAAGCCGATGTGCATGATCACCCCGCCGGGCTTCACCGCTTCCAATGCAGCATCCCGGGTAGCCTTCGCCCCCACCGCATCGATGACGTAATCGAAGGTATTGGCCGCTGCTGGGGTTTCCAGCGGGTTGAACGCCTCGCAGCCGGCGTGCTCGCGAGCCGACTCCCGGCGCAGCGGGTTGACCTCGGCCATGCTCACCCGCCGGCAGCCATAGCTGCGCAGCAGCAAGGCCGCCAGCAGCCCTACCGCCCCGCCGCCAATCACCAGGGTGCGCAGCTCCGGCAGCGGCCGTGCCAACACCCGCATGGACAGGTTGATGGCGTGCAGCGCGGTCGCCGCAGGCTCGCTGATCGCCGCCTGGACCAGCGACAGGCCATCAGGAAGGGAAATCACCGAGGCTGCCGGTATCGCCAGGTACTCGGCAAAAGCCCCCGGCCGGCTCATGCCGATCATGCTGCGGTTGGCGCACAGGTTATCGCGCCCGCCACGGCAATACTCGCATTCGCCACAGGTAATCAGCGGGTTCACCGTTACCCGCTGGCCGGCCTGCAAGCGCGGGGCGGCACTTTCCGCCACCACACCGGCCAGTTCATGGCCCAGCACCAGGCCCGGCTGGCGCCGCGGATCATGCCCGTGGTACGCATGCAGGTCCGAACCGCAGATACCGGCAGCCGCCACCTTGATGATCACTTCCCCGTCGTGTAGCTCGGGGTAAGGCCGCTCCTGCAACTGCATGTGCAACGGCTGGGTATAGACAAGCGCTTTCATGGCATCTCCTTGTTATCGTGCTTGCAGCCGGCGCATCAACGCGCCGTGGCAGGTTCAAAAGCGGGCTCGGCCATGCCCACGGCCTGGTGCCGGCCTATCCAGCGGGCGCACCAGGCACTCAGCAGGCCGATACCCAGCACATAGCTGCACAGCAACCACGGGTTTCCGGCATTCAGGCCAGTCAGCAGCGCAGCGATGATCGGCGTCATGCCCCCGGCGAACACTCCCGCCACCTGGTACACGAACGAAATGCCGGTGTAGCGCACCGAGGCGTCGAAGCATTCGGAAAAGAGCGACGACATGGTGCCGAACACGGCGGCATGGAAAACCCCGAAGGGTATGATGATCGCCAGCCACACCAGCGCCAGCTGCCCCGGGAAACTGTGCATCACCCAGAACGCCGGGAACACCGACAGTGCCGACAGCAGCGCCCCGCTGCCATACACCCGGGCTTTGCCAACGCGATCGGCCACATGCCCCCAGAACGGGATGAAGCAGCTCATCAGCAAGGCACTCAGCATGATCCCGACCAGTGCACTGGTGCGCGGCAGGTTCAGCGATTGCGTAAGGTAGTTGAGCGAATAGACGCCGAACACATTGAAGAACACCCCATCGATCATGCGCGCGCCCATGCAGGCGAAGATCATCCGCGGGTAGCGGCGCAGCATGAGCACGATCGGCAGTGGCTGCCGTGTCTGCACTGCGGCCTCGGGCCGGGCCTGCTTGAAGTCCTGGGTTTCGCTGACATGCGTCCGAATGTAGCTGCCCAGCAGCACGAATACACCGCTTAACAGGAAGGCGCAGCGCCAGCCCCAGCTCATGAACTGCTCGTCGGTCAGCAGCCAGGACAGCAGGCCAATCACTCCCGAGGCGCTCACCAGGCCCAGTGACATGCCGATCTGCGGCAGGCTGGCGTAGAAGCCGCGCCGCGCCGGAGGCGCCGACTCGTAGGTCATCAGCACCGAACCGCCCCACTCGCCGCCCAGGCCGATGCCCTGGAGGACACGGCAGGCCAGCAGCAGGATCGGCGCCAGCACACCGATTTGTTCATAGGTCGGGACCAGGCCGATAACCACCGTCGCCCCACCCATCAGGGCCAGGGTGATGATCAGCATTCTCTTGCGGCCCAGGGTGTCACCGAAGTGGCCGAAGACGATGCCGCCCACCGGCCTTGCGATAAAGCCCACGGCGAACACGCCATACGACAGCAACACCGAAATCAACGGATCGTCGGCGGGAAAATACAGTTTGTTCAACACCAGGCCGGCGACGACGCCGTAAAGGAAAAAGTCATACCATTCGATCACCGAGCCAAGCACGCTCGAAATCGTGGCACGTCGCAGGTTGGATGAGGCAGGCGCAGTGGAAGTCATTGTTGTTATCTCCACGGTCGAACCGGTTGTGGCCGCCCCCTGGGCGGGCCGGGTTAGTTGGCGGTGTAGCCGCCATCGACCATCAACGTCTGGCCGGTGACATAGCTGCTGGCATTGCTGGCGAAGAACAACGTGGCACCGGCCAGGTCTTCGAGTTGGCCGTTGCGCCCGATGCAGGTGCGCTCGGCATGTCGCTGGGCCAACCCTTGGTCGGCGAACACCTGGGCGGTCAAGGCGGTGGGGAAGAAGCCTGGGCCGATGGCATTGCAGGTGATGCCGTGGCGCGACCAACGCTGGGCAATCGCCCGGGTGAGCTGGACGATGCCGCCCTTGCCGGCGCCATAGGGCGCGCTGTCGGCAAAGGCCCGGCTGGATTGCAACGAGGCGATATTGATGATGCGCCCCCAACCCGCCTCGGCCATGCCCGGGGCCAGGGCCTGTACCAGGAAGAACGGCGCTTTCAGGTGCAGCGCCAGCTGCTCGTCCCAGGTTTGCGGGCTCACCTCCTCGAACGGTTCACGGTGGTTGACCCCTGCGGCGTTGACCAGGATGTCCACCGTGCCGAGCGCCCGCGCCGCCGCCTGCAAGCTGTCAACGCAGGTCAGGTCACAGCAGCGGTAACTCGCCTCGATGTCCTGCTGTTGCAAGTGCTCGACCTGTTCCTGCAAGGCCGCTTCGCCACGCGCCATCAACACCACACGCGCACCTGCGGCGCCTAGGGCCTCAGCCATCACGGCACCAATGCCGCTGCCACCCCCCGTCACCAGCGCGGTCCGGCCGTGCAGGTCAAACAGTGTTGCCGGGTTCATGAAACACTCCTGTCGCCCGGGCCAGCGCCCGGGCAAGTCTGGGTCAAAGACATGTTCGATAGCCTCAACGGGTCACAGGCTCACCGCAGTCGAAGCGCTCGTCGGGGAAGTACTTGGCCAGCCGGTCATCGGCCGTGCGGGCGTGGGCCTCCATGCCTTCCAGGCGGGAGATGCGCGCGGTCACCTGGCCGATCTGGCGCACCGCCTCGCGGGGCATGCGCTGCCAAGTCAGGGTCTTGAGGAACTTGTGCACCGACAGCCCTCCAGAGTAGCGGGCCGCGCCCTTGGTCGGCAGCACATGGTTCGGCCCGCTGCATTTGTCGCCGAAAGCCACGGTGGTTTCTTCACCGAGGAACAGCGAGCCGTAGCAGGTCAGGTTGTCCAGCCACCAGCCCAGGTCGTGCGCGTGCACTTCCAGATGCTCGCTGGCATAGCGATCGGACACCTCCACCACCTCCTCGCGGCTGTCGCACACAATCACTTCGCCATAGTCGCGCCAGGCGCAGAAAGCGGCATCGCGGGCTACCGGCGGCAGTGCTTCGATCAGCTGCGGGACCTTGGCCATCACCGCTTGGGCCAGGCTGCGCGAGGTGGTGAACAACCAGGCCGGCGACTCGTGGCCATGCTCGGCCTGGCCCACCAGGTCACTGGCCACAATCGCCGCATCGGCACTGTCATCGGCGATGACCGCCACTTCCGACGGCCCGGCGAATACATCGATGCCCACCTTCCCGAACAAGCTGCGCTTGGCCTCGGCAACGAACTTGTTGCCAGGCCCCACCACCACATCGGCCGGCTTGCCGCTGAACAGGCCATAGGCCATTGTGGCGATGGCCTGCACCCCGCCAAGGGTCATGATCACGTCAGCACCGGCCGACTTGAAGGCATACAGCACGTAGGGGTGGATGCTCTCGCCGAGGAACGGGCTGGAGCAGGCCAGAATGGTCTTTACCCCGGCCGCCTTGGCCGTGGCGACACCCATGTAGGCCGAGGCGATATGCGCGTAACGCCCGGCCGGTGCGTAGCATCCCACCACGTTCACCGGCACCACCCGCTGCCCGGCAATCACCCCGGATGGCAAGGTCACTTGCAGGTCTTCGATGGAGCGGCGCTGGGCGCAGGCGAATTCGTATACCTGGCGCGCAGCGAAATCGATGTCGTCACGCACCCGCTTGGGCACCTGCGCGGTACGTCGGTCGATCTCGGCGTCACTGAGCACGATATCGCCCTGCCACTTGTCCAGCGTGCGTGCATAGTCGCGCACAGCGTCCTCGCCACGGCGCTGGATGTCGTCGAGCATGTCAGTGACCACGCGCTGTGCTTCGGCGGTGTTGGAGTCGGCGGTTTTGCTGGCCTGCTTGAGGTAGGTGATGGTCATGGCGTCTCCGGCAAGTTTTCATGCAAAGAAATGAAAGCGCTTTCATTCAAAGTAGTCGCCACCGGAAGCAGGTCAAGAATGCTGGGAAAAAAGTGCCGAATGGTTGTATTGTCAGGAACCGCTCCGATGCCAGACCGCCATGACTTCACGTCCACGCTTGCATGATGTAGCCGCCCTGGCCGGGGTGTCCCCCGCCACAGTGTCCCGTGCGTTGTCCAACCCGCAGCTGGTGCGCGCCGACACCCGGGACAAGATCCAGCAGGCTATCGAGCGCCTTGGCTACCTGCCCGACGGCTCGGCCCGGGCGCTGGCGTCGGGGCGTGCGCGCACCATTGGCGCAATCATGCCGACGCTCGACAACGCGATTTTCGCCCGCGCCGTGCAAGGCCTGCAGACCACGTTGGCCAACCACGGCTACCAGCTGCTGCTGGCCACCCACGAGTACAACCCCAGTGCCGAACTGGAACTGGTGCGCGCCCTGCTAGGCCAGGCCATCGATGGCCTGGTACTGGTAGGCGCCGAACATTCGCCGCAGGTATGGGAAATGGTGCGGGCGCACGATGTGCGGCTGCTGGTGACCTGGGCCAGCCACCCTACCCAGCCGTCGCTGGCATTCGACAACTACCGCATCGGCCAGCTGGCCGCTGAACACCTGCTGCGCCTGGGGCATCGGCGCATGGGCGTCATCTCTGGCTTCTTCCGCCATAACGACCGGGCGCGGGCGCGCCTGGCCGGCTTTCGTGAGACCCTGGCCGGCGCTGGTTGCGCGCTGCCAGACGCCACTATCGTCGAGCAACCGTTCGGATTTGAAGGCGGCCGTGCCGGGCTCAACCAGTTGCTGCGGTTGAACGAACGGCCAACAGCGGTGTTCTGCGGCAATGACGTGCTCAGCGTAGGCTGCCTGTTCGAAGCTCAGGCGCTGGGCTTGAACGTGCCGGCCGAACTGTCCATCGTCGGTTGTGACAACCTGCCGCTTACTGCGCAGGTCACCCCGGGTGTCACGACGGTGCTGTTGCCCACCTACGAGCTGGGCCAGCGGGCAGCAGAGACTTTGTTGCAATGGATCCGCAGCGGGCAACCGCCGCAAAGCGAATGCCTGCCGATCGAACTGGTCGTGCGCGGCACCACTGCACCGCCGCAGCCTGGGTGACGGCGCTTCGCCGGTGTAAGCGGTGGCGTACGCTGGACACAACCGCGCATGGCTCCACGCAGGCCTGAGCGCAGCTTTCACCTGACAAGCTGTTGCGAAATTACTTACACTCAAATACTGTACGCACATACAGCACAACAAGGAAATTCCTGTGTCCAGCACCGCCACCCCGAGCAGCTATGAACAGCTGGGTGTACGCATCCAGAAGATCATCAACAGCCCCACCGCCCAGCGCAGCCGCGCGGCGCTGATCTTCCGCCTGGAACAGGAAAGCCCGGACGATTGGGAAACCTTGCTCGAAGAAATCGCCGAGAACGACAATGTCACCCTCGCCCACCGTGACGATGGCGGCGTGCAGATTTTCTGGACCGTGCCAAAGGAAGACTGACCACGCATGCGCAGTCGCCGGTCTGCCAGTGGCATCCGTGCACTGCCTCGACTTTCACTTCAAGCGACAAAGTCTTACTGCTTTGAGGCTGTTTTTCGAGTGAATAGAAGCGAATAGCCTAGGCCCACTTTCGAATCAGATAGAGGTAGTGCCATGAAGGCTATCGTTTACTCCCAACCCGGGTTACCTATCCAGCACGCCCAGTCTCTGTATGACGCGGAACTCCCGCAGCCAATCCTCGGCGCCCGTGATCTGCTCGTCGAAGTCCGGGCTATTGCCGTCAACCCGGTCGACACGAAAATCCGGGCCAGCCGTGGTGGTGAGCAACCGCAGGTTCTTGGCTGGGATGCTGTCGGTGTTGTCCGCGAGACGGGCTCGGAGGTAACGCTTTTCAGGCCTGGGGACGAGGTGTTCTACGCCGGAGCCATCGACCGACCTGGCAGCTACAGCGAACTCCATGTGGTGGACGAGCGCATCGTCGGCCACAAGCCTCGCAGCCTGGACAATGCCGGGGCTGCCGCTTTGCCACTCACCTCCATCACTGCATGGGAATTGCTGTTCGACCGTTTGGCAATAGCAGAAAATGGCGGCGCAGGCCAAAGCCTTCTCGTCATCGGGGCTGCGGGTGGGGTGGGCTCGATCCTGGTACAACTGGCAAGGCAGTTGACGCAGCTTACCGTCATAGGCACCGCGTCAAGGCCCGAGACGCAAACCTGGGTGAAAGCGCTGGGCGCCCATCATGTGATCGATCACTCTGAGTCGATCCCGCTTCAGCTCGAAGAGCTCGCGCTGACGCCTGTCGATTACGTGATCAGCCTGACCCACACCGACACCTACTTGCCGCAGTTGGTGGAAGTGCTTCGCCCACAAGGCAAGCTCGCGCTGATCGATGACCCGGCGCAGTTGGATGTCATGCCACTCAAGCGCAAATCGCTGTCATTGCACTGGGAGCTCATGTTCACCCGCTCGCTGTACAAAACCGACGACATGGTCAAGCAGCACCAGCTTCTCGAACGGGTCTCGCAACTGGTCGATGAAGGGGTGCTGAAAACGACTGTTGGAGAGCATCTCGGACGCATTTGCGCCGACAACCTCAAACGTGCCCATGCTTTGATCGAAAGCGGCAAGGCCCGAGGCAAGATTGTCCTGGAAGGTTTTTGATCAATACTCAAAAAAGCCCGCGTGATCGCGCGGGCTCTTTTGCATGGAGAGTGATCAGTTATCCAGTTCGTCCTTGATGACTTTGCCATCGTGTGGATCGACCTGGAACTCATATTGTTTGCCGTCAGCTTTCAACCCCTCACCTTCCCAATGACCATCATCGGCCTCGATCTTGGTGATCTGTGTGTAGCCGGCGCCTTTCAAAGTGGCCTCAGCCTGGTCCTTGGTTACCTTCCAGTCAGCGCCAGGCTGGTCTGCCCAGGCTGAAGTGCTTGCCAGTGCGCCAACAATGGCAAGGCCAGTGAACAGTCGGGTCATCGCTTTCATCGCTAACATCCTTTCTGGTGACAGTTAACGATCCGACCCGCCCGCTAATCTCGTTGTTCAGTTTATGTGCGCAGCGACGATGTAGTGCAGGACGTTGCTCACCTCAAGGGCGCCAACGGCGCTCACGCCCGGGCAATCCAGCGCAGGCCCGGCCAGATCTTGATGCACGTGAAGCCCCTCGTTTAGCCCTCGTTAATGTAGAGGGGCCTCTTGGGCTCGTGCTCTAAACGTGTGGCGAGCCATCAAAACCGAAAAACATTAATTGACACTGCGACTTCAAGGAAAGAATATCACGCCGCTTTATGGGAAATATTCTTATTAGCATTACGCTTCCTATTGGAGGCCTGGCTTTCCTTACGAACTGGAGTCAATGGATGTCCGCTTGTTTGTCGTCTACCGCTATCAGCATTCGCCGAGCTGCACTGGCGTTCAGTCTCTCGGGGTCTTTGCTAGCGGCTACCAGTGTCCACGCGGACGCTGTCAGTTACAGCATTCCGGCAGGGTCTCTGGCCAATGCCCTGAACCAATTTGCGAGTGCCAGCGGAGTGACGGTCAGCTTCAGCAGTGAGGAAATAGCGGGGTTGCGCAGCGAGGGGTTGCGAGGCAATTACGACCTGCAACAAGGTTTCGCTCAACTACTGGAAGGTAGCGGCCTGCAGGTACAACAGGTGGGTGACAACCGCTACAGCGTGGTTCGCCCAAGCCAGCACGGCTTGATGGAGCTTTCCGCCACGACGATTTCCAGCGCCGGGCTGGGTGCCACCACTGAAGGCACCGGCAGTTACACCACTGGCTCGGCCAATACCGCGACCGGGCTGCGACTCTCGCAACGTGAAACGCCACAATCCGTCAGTGTGATTACACGCCAGCAGATCGAAGATCAGAACCTCAACAGTGTTGCCCAGGTGCTTGAACAAACCCCGGGTGTGGTCGTCGACAGCATGGGCCCTGCTGGTAGTGATGCAAACCATATCTACGTGCGCGGTTTCGAGGTAGGCAGCATCCAGGTGGATGGTATCAACAGGCCCGATACCTACGGATTCCGGGACGACCTCGCCGACATGGTGTCCTATGACCGGGTAGAAGTGGTACGGGGTGCCACAGGGCTGATGTCCGGCACAGGCGATCCTGGTGCAACAGTCAACCTGATTCGCAAGAAGCCGACGCTGGAAACGCAACGGAAACTGACCCTCAAGGCTGGTTCCTGGGACGACTATCGCCAGGAATTGGACATGTCTGGCAAGTTGTCGGAAAGCGGCAACTTACGCGGGCGGATCGTCGCGTCGAACACCAACAGCCAGAGCTACGTCGACCGCCAATCCTTGGAAAAGCAAGCGTTCTACGGGGTACTGGAATGGGACATCACTGAGAGCACGATGCTTACAGTGGGCGCGGAATACCAGGAGATGGACAACGACGGTGCCGGTAACCACGGTTTCCCGATGTACAACTCCGACGGCAGTCACTTCAGCCCGTCCCGCTCGTTCAACTCCGCCTCGGACTGGAGTTATCACAAGCGTCGCACCAAGACGGTATTCACCACACTGGAGCATCAGCTGGACAACGGCTGGCAGTTGAAGCTCAACGCCGAGCACAACCGCCGCAGCTATGACGACGCCTTCGCCACCGCAGCCAGCGGCACCGTCAACCCCGACGGCAGTGGCATCACTACCTGGACAGGGCGCTGGGCGGGCGAGCCGCGTCAGACCTCGTTCGACCTGTCAGCCGCAGGCCCTTTTGAACTGTTCGCCCGCGAGCACCAGGCTTATCTTGGGGCCAGTCACTACAGGGCCTATTACCGTAACGACGGCTACCCGCTGTGGTCATACCAGACCATCGACGACATCAACAGCTGGGACGGATCGCTGGCGATCCCGGACGCCATTTACACCAAGTCGTCGGAAGACGCCCTGGATGAAACCCAGGATGGTTTGGTCGCCTCGGTGCGCTGGAGCCTGGCCGACGATCTGTCGCTCATCACCGGGGCACGGGTAATCGACTGGAAACGTGATGAAACCTCGACCACCCTATCCAGCGGCGACACCAGCCGCACCTCGCGAAGCGAGACGGGGGTTGTCACGCCGTACCTTGGCCTGGTGTACGACCTCGACGAAAACTGGTCGGCTTACGCCAGCTACACCACCATTTTCAAACCACAGAGCAAACAGACCGTCTCTGGCAGTTACATCGACCCATTGGAGGGTGTGAACTACGAGCTGGGCCTGAAAAGCGAGTTCTGGGACAAGCGTCTGACCACTGCTTTCAGCGTTTTCGAGGTGCACCAAGACAACCTGGCAGTGGCCGATGGCAGCAACTTGGCGCCAGACGGCGACCAGGCCTACCGTGCCGAATCGGGTACCAAGACGCGCGGTTTCGAAATGGAAGTGGCCGGCGAGATCCTTCCCGATTGGCAGGTATCGGCCAGCTACACCTATGCCGTCAGCAAGGATTCCGATGGCGACCGCCTGAACACTGAGGTACCGCGAGACACACTTAAAGTGTTCACCACCTACCGTCTGCAGGCGCTGCCGCAGGTGAAGGTGGGCGGCGGTGTGCGCTGGCAGGGGCGCGAGTACTACAAGGGGGCTGGGCCAAACGACGAGACGTTCACCCAAGACCCCTACAGCATCGTCGACTTGATGGCGCAATACGCGTTCACCCCTCAAACCAGCGTCTCGTTGAACCTCAACAACGTCTTCGACAAGACCTACTACACCGCCATCGGCGCACGTGGATGGTATGGGTCGCCGCGTAGTGCCACCGCCACATTGGTATACGCGTTCTGAGTCATCGCCTGCTGAAATGGGGCCCCACGGGTGGGCCCCTCATCGCGCAATTGATCAGCCAGCGCTGATGCATGCTCTAGGTGAGGGCGTTGGCTGCAAGCGGCTAAAACCGCCAACTGACCTGTTCCAGGACCCTGGCAAACGTCCTGGCCAGGGGCTTGAGAGTTCTATGCAGTCAGCGCTGGCAATTGAGTCGATAGCAGCCCAGCGGCTGTTGCATTCAGCATCGATGGATTTAGCTTGTCTCTGAGCACCCATTTGCAAGCCACGATCTCGTTGCGAGCCATGGGCCTTTCTTCATCATCGAAATGCGTGGTGAACACGTGGTGCACAGTCAACCCGACCTGAACAGTGCACAGAGGAAGCAAGCCATGGCCTGCAATGGACGTTTCTTCATGGAGTTCCCGGGCAGCGGCTGCAAGAGGCGACTCTCCCGGCTCGATGAGACCGCCAGGAAAATTCCATTTCCGGCTCTTTTTCCTGACCAAGAGAATTCTGCCACTTCGAAGACAGATGATTGTTGCCCTGGCCTTGATCTTGACCTTACGCGCCTTTTTTTCCCGCATGCACACACTCAGCTCGTCAATAGGTTCATATCCGTCTCGTTGTAGCGACTGGAGACTGACTCCCTGAAGACTCACCTTAATGACGACTCGTTCAACCTGATAGGCACAGTCCACATCTGGGGATATCGAAGCCGGCACTAGCTGTCTGAGTCAGATAGAGGTTGAAGGGGCCGACAGAGTGCCGACAACCTGTAACCCTTTCTGCGGGCCGGAAGACACAAACGCTCACATCAGAACCTGAACGAGGTCGAAAAACATGGTAAATCAGATTGCCGAGCTTGACGGATACCTGGCACTCCTCGCCCAGATAGCTGACGAGCTTGAACAGCAAGTAGCGCCCTGCCCCATGACTAAGCCGTTGCTGATAGCGTGGTTGACGGAGTGGGTTCGAAGCCCAGATGCGTTGAGGGAAATCAGGCGCGGGTTGCCTCACCTTCCCCCGGCACTGATCTCGGGCTACAGCAGCTGGATCCACCTGGGTGTCGGTCAGTAGGTCGCTGCGCAGGCGCAAGCAGCCGATCATGCCAGCTGAATGTAAACCGAGTAACTCCCAAGCAGCACCCAGAATACAAGGAAGATCCATGGCGTGCGGAGGGAAAACAGCAAGGACTTGCGATGCCCCGCCAGCGATGTCTCAGCCTCGCAGAACAGCGGCGACTCATCATAGGCCAAGCCCATCATCGGTTCGCTGCGCAGCAGATGGCTCTGTTTCAGCTGCCAATGCTCGATGATTCGATAAGCTGCACGAATGCCTGGCCAGGCATTCAGAGAACTGAGGATGCCCAATAACGCCAGAAAGGCCGGCACCATCAGGGTGAACATCTCTCCCCAACTCTGGTTCAGGTTACCCATTGACGAAACGAACGCGATGACCAGAAAGGACTGCGCAGCCAGGTAGGCGTCCGTTCGGTTGGCCAGAATACTGGTTTCGTATTGAATCTCTCTGCGGTAAAAATCCAGGCGCTCCTTGGGTGAACCGAACATTCTGGCATTGCGCTCGGCGACCTCATGTTCTGGGGTTTCCGGCGTGATGATTTGAGGCACTGCACTGCTCCTGAACGTCGTTCACGCCTGGGGCATGAGTGATGACCAACTGTCTGCAGTAGAACGGAGCCGCGCCTGAAAATTCATTGCGAGATGCAGTGGCGCCCCCATAGGTCACATCCCGAATCCCGCCGCCATTGCCACATTCACCCGCAGCCTAGAGTTTGAAACGCACATGAATGCAGCTCTTGCCGTCCAGTCGCTCCACCGTCACCGCTGAGCTTCCGTACCCGGAATAGCTTCTGACCAGCCGCATTCCCAGGCCTGTGCCCGTGGGTTTCGGATAGGTATCAGGAAATCCCTGGCCTTCGTCCTTCACCGTCAGGCGGGCATGATCCCCAGCGTGCTTGACCACGACCTCAACGGTACCTTTGCCATACTTCAGTGCATTGGTGATGAGCTCAGAGAGCACCAGGCCCAGAGGTGCCATTCGCTCGGGCGGCAACAGGAAGTCGTCAGCCTGCAGCACAATTTCTCGATCAGCCAGAGCGCGGCCAAGATCGCCCAGCAATGCATTCAGGTACACCGCTGCCATGACGCCTTTGTCTGCTGCAGAGTGATAAAGACGCTCATGCACGCTGGCTATGGTGACCACCCGGCCTGCCGCCGTCTCCAACTGTTGCTTCACCGCCGTATCCGGCGTGAGATTCGCCTGCAGCAACAGCAATGTATTCACCAGATGCAGGCTGTTCTTCACCCGGTGGTCTATCTCCTCCAGGTAAAGGTCACTGGCATTCTGCCGGGAATTCTGGGCTTCAATCAGCGATAGCAATTGATCTTCGTACTGATGACGCTCGGTAATGTCTCGGGACACCGCGATGAGCCTTTCCAGCTGACCGTCTGCGGCGAGGATCGGTGCCACCGTTACATCCCACCATTTGGGCTCGTTCGGCGCAGTCGGGAAAAACGCTTCGAACCTCGCCGTCTCGCCTGAAGCGACCTTGGACAGCGCATCCTGCACCAGCGGCTTGGACTCCTCAGGCCAAAACTCAGACCAGGCCTGGCCTTTGACGTCAGGTAAAGCGGCGAGGTGCATGAGCTCCAGACCTTTTTCATTCATGAACTCAATCACGCCATCGGGCGACAGAATCTTCACGCAGTCAGGGCTGGCATTCAGAAAGCTTTCTGAATACGGATCGGGATGCGGTGCATCAACGCCTGTTGCAATGCGGTCAACAGCCAGGGAGATGACGTTGGAAATCCCCTCCAGGAAGACCAGGTCGCTTTCAACGAAATCATCGCCATTGCTGCTGTCCGCTTCAAGCACACCGAACGGCCCCAGCGGGCCCCGTATGGGGACATTAATGGCCCGCTCGATCCCGTACTTTTTCAGCAGATCCGGGGTACGAAAGCGCTCCTCCAGGCCCAGGTGGTTGGACAGGACGGGGCGGTAGGTGGAAAGTGCATACCCTGCCGGGCTGGCTATGTCGCCGCCAACGGTCGCATGCCCGATGTCAGACTCATCCCAGCCCACCCCATGGGACAGGACATAGTCATCACTGTCCGCAAGCGGCTGAAGGATTTTGGCGAAACGCGTGTTCATGCCTTCCGCGACCACGGCGCAGGCCTGGGTGAGCAAAGCATCAACGTCGTCCACCTTGAGGGACATGACGCCGAACTCCACAACCAGCTCATGCTGTCGGTGTAGCCTGGCATGGGATTTCTTCAAGGCAGCCCGAATAGTCTCTTCCGGCGGTAGCTGTTGCATAACCTCTCCATCCAGATGCGCAGTGACAACAGAGTGTGTCATCTGCCGTGCCAGCGTTTCGCTTATCGCCCTGAAACCATAGACGTTAATCGAGGCAAGCAGGTGCTATGCCACTCATCGGCCGGCAGCAACGAAGCATAGGCGCTAAAGCCCAATGGGTATGAGACACGAGTTCGCCCCATGCCCAGCCATATTTTGCTAGTCGAAGACGATGAATTACTAAGAGAGCTGACTGCCGAAAGCCTTTCGTCACTGTACGCCCTTCAGATTACATGTTGCGCAAATGGTGACGAGGCGTTGGCGTTTCTGTGCAACGGGCCGGCCGTCAAGCTGGTATTCACCGACATCCACATGCCAGGGAAGGTGGACGGTTTGCAACTGGCTCGGGAGGTCTGGCGCAGGTGGCCCGCTGTTCCCGTACTGCTCACCTCGGGCGATGCAGTGATTCCGCCCGAGTCCTTACCCTGCAAGGCTGCATTTTTGCCCAAGCCCTGGACTTTTGAGCAGGTGGCGGAGGAAATTGAAAAGCTGCTGCATGCCTGATCACCCACTGGCAATGCGAGCCCAGAAAGGCGTGTGGCTGAGCCTCAGGTCAATCCCTGCAGGTAGGCGCTGGCCTCCCGGTAACGGGCCAAACGGGCCAGATCGGCGGGGCCTGGGCATGCGATGCGCGAAAGATCGCTGTTGTCGGCAAGGTCAGCTAACTTGACGGTACGCGCCAATGGGTCATCGCCCAAGCGCACCACGAAGTCCTGGTAGGCTTCACCCTCGCGGCGGCTAAGCGCCAGCAAGGCGGCAAGAATCTTTAGTGCGAAGCCCTCACGCGCCAGATCCGAAAGGGTCAGCGGGGTATCTTCGATCACATCGTGAAGCACCGCGACAATTCGTTGCTCTGGTGTGGCAACCCGCATCATCACGCGTAGCGGGTGAAGGATATACGCCGCCCCACCCTTGTCGTATTGCCCTTCATGCGCCCTGGCGGCCACGGCAATGGCCCGTTCCAGTGTAGACATGCGGCGCTCCCCGTTCAGCATCACCCAACCCAAGCATAGCCAAGATGTGTGAACAGGGTCTATCACGTGCTCTGGTACGCCGGTTTGCCCGACCTCCACGGCCAAGCGCGGCCCGGGACCGTTTCGAATTGCGGGCGTGGGGCTTAGCGTGCTGCCCCGTGCTGGATAACCACCGAGTCAGTTCCTAACTTGGCCATTACTTCATCCCGGCGCGCCTGCGCTTCTTCACGGGTGGGGAACGGCCCCATCAGCACCACCGGTTTGCCGTCGCGGTACTCCACCGAAGACGGGATGCCCTTTTCGATCAGGCGTGCAGTCATATCGCTGAGGGCACCCATGTTGGCCCCCTGAACCACTTCAACATCCCAGCCCTGGGGTGCCGGTTGGTCGGCCAGCGCTTCTGCGCGGCGCTGCAGGTCAGCGCCGCCGCACAGCTCGCGGATGCGCAGGTTGTTGCCGGTGTCGTCGACAATGATGTCGTACTGGCCATCGCGCTTGATCGCCACGTAGCTGCGATAGGCCTCGTACTGCCCGGCATCGTCCTTGCCGCGGACCTGGCCGCAGATGGTGCCCTGGGTGTCGATCCGCACGTTGCCGAACTTGGCCGTCTTGGGGTTGTGCAGGTGCTCGGCCACCTGCTTGTGCACGCCTTCGACCTCGTTCTCACAGCCCGCCAGGGCGAGCACTGCCATTACCACAGCCAGTTTGCGCACGCGTGTACCTCCAGATTCGAAGGTGCGGATTCTAGCATGCCGGGCCATGGCCGAAGCGCGACCAAAGGTTACAGGCTGCTTCGTGGGCAAATGCAAAAAGGGCGATCATTGCTGATCGCCCTTTTTGGGATTTGGTAGGCACAATTGGACTCGAACCAACGACCCCCACCATGTCAAGGTGGTGCTCTAACCAACTGAGCTATGTGCCTGTCGTGTGGTGCGCATATTAGTGACCGGATGCGTACCTGTAAAGCGTTTTTTTCAGAAAAATCAAAACCTTTCGAAGGTACTGCGGAATGCCTGGACGATGATCGTGGGCTACGAAACAAGCCAATGAAAAAAGGGGCGACCCTTGCGGATCACCCCTTCTTCGATTTGGTAGGCACAATTGGACTCGAACCAACGACCCCCACCATGTCAAGGTGGTGCTCTAACCAACTGAGCTATGTGCCTGTCGTGTGGTGCGCATTCTACGCATTCCAAAAACCCTGTCAACACTTTTTTTCGCGCTAAGCTACTGAATCTAAACCTCTTTATAGAGAAGCGCTGGTCGGGGCCCAGTAAAGGATTTTCAACAGACGACTAGCGGGTGTTTATTATTATTGATAGCATCGGTACATTCGTTAAAAATATAAAACACGAGGTTTCTGCAGCATGGCTAACACCCCCTACCCCCAGTCCTACTACGCCGCCTCGGCCAACCCGGTGCCGCCACGTCCGGCGCTGCAGGGTGAGGTGGAAACCGATGTGTGCATCATCGGCGCCGGCTACACCGGCCTCTCCAGCGCCCTGTTCCTGCTGGAGAATGGCTTCAAGGTGAGCATCGTGGAAGCGGCCAAGGTCGGCTTCGGCGCGTCGGGCCGCAACGGCGGCCAGATCGTCAACAGCTACAGCCGTGACATCGACGTCATCGAACGCACTGTCGGCCCCAAGCAGGCACAATTGCTGGGCCACATGGCCTTCGAAGGCGGCCGTATCATTCGTGAGCGTGTGGCCAAGTACAACATTCAGTGCGACCTGAAAGACGGTGGCGTGTTCGCTGCCCTGACCAGCAAGCAGATGGGCCACCTGGAGTCGCAAAAGCGCCTGTGGGAACGCTTTGGGCACAACCAGCTGGAGCTGATGGACCAGAAGCGCATCCGTGAGGTAGTTGCTTGCGACAGCTACATCGGCGGTATGCTCGACATGAGCGGCGGCCACATCCACCCGCTGAACCTGGCCCTGGGCGAAGCTGCCGCAGTCGAGTCGCTGGGCGGCATCATCTACGAACAAACCCCGGCCATCCGCATCGAGCGTGGTGCCAACCCAGTGGTGCACACCCCGCAGGGCAAGGTCCGCGCCAAGTTCATCATCGTCGCCGGCAACGCCTACCTGGGCAACCTGGTGCCAGAACTGGCGGCCAAGTCCATGCCATGCGGTACCCAGGTGATCACCACCGAACCGCTGGGCGAAGAGCTGGCACGTACCCTGCTGCCGCAGGACTACTGCGTCGAAGACTGCAACTACCTGCTCGACTACTACCGCCTGACCAGCGACAAGCGCCTGATCTTCGGCGGTGGCGTGGTGTACGGCGCGCGTGACCCGGCCAACATCGAAGCGATCATCCGTCCGAAGATGCTCAAGGCCTTCCCGCAGCTGAAGAACGTGAAGATCGACTACGCCTGGACCGGCAACTTCCTGCTGACCCTCTCGCGCCTGCCGCAGGTTGGCCGTATCGGCGACAACATCTACTACTCGCAGGGTTGCTCGGGCCACGGCGTGACCTACACCCACCTGGCGGGCAAGGTACTGGCCGAGGCCCTGCGTGGCCAGGCCGAGCGTTTCGACGCCTTTGCCGGCCTGCCGCACTACCCGTTCCCGGGTGGCCAGATGCTGCGTGTACCGTTCAGCGCCATCGGTGCCTGGTACTACAGCTTGCGAGATCGCCTGGGCTTCTGATGCCAGCAGGTCTGGTCCTGTCGCGGGGCAAGCCGGCGACAGGACCAGCACCGGCAACACTATTTATCCAGGCTACTCACCGCCTGCCTGGCCGCAATCTCCTGCCCCGCCCGCGACAGCTCATCTGCCGCCTGCAACCAGCGCTGGCGATCCACCTGGGCCGGCAATTGCCGGGGTGGCTGCACCAGCACCGCCCAACTCCCCTGCTTCGCCCAGGCCGAGGCAAAATCGTCGAACGCCATGACCTGCCGCCGGTGCATGCCCGAGCGCAACAGTACCCGCTGCTTGTAGCGGTCATAACCGATCAGGACCGCATAGCGTGGCTCGGCCCACCAGGCCGAACCGTCTTCGTAACGCAGCAGCACCGGGTTGCCCGCCGCCACTTGGGTCAATAGCGCGTCCAGCTGTTTGTCCAGTGGGTACACCACCATGCCGTAGTCCCGCGCCACGCGGGGTATGCCGGTGTCCAGCGCCTCGGCCCCCTGCGGCAGGTTCAGCGGCTTGTCCAGCAGCCCCGGGGTGATCGGTGCACCCTGTTGCGACAGCACTGCCGCCAGGGCCATGGCCCCGCTATGGTTGGCGTTGCCACGGTAGAACGGCACGCTACTGATTTCGACCCGCTGCGGCAGGCCCTTGAGGTTGGCGGGCGGCGCGCTGGCACAGCCAGCCAGTGAAGCCGCCACGATAACGGCAGCCAGCAACCGACGGTGAGCGGTCTTGAAGGAATGTTGCGGCATGGACACTCGCTTGCTTCAACGCCAGGCAGGCAGCGCCCGGCTCTGGCAAACGATCATAGGTCCCACAGCGGCGCGGGTATAGTCCGACAGCGGCTTGGAGCGAATCGGACCAAGAGATAGACCTTTGTTCGATGGAACGTCACAGGCGAAGGGCTAGACTAAAGCAGTGTCTGGAAGGCAAGCACTGGCCAATCGAGGGCTTGCCGTAGAGATGGAGGCACAAATGAGCCTGACCCTGGCAATCCTCATGCTGGTAGGCATGTGGCTGAGCGTCGCAGCCGCCATGCTATGGGGCGTACTGCGTATCGTGCGGCGTCATGCACACCATCACCACCTGCCACCTCAGGCGCCGCCCAAGCCACAGCCCATGCGGCGGGCGCGGCGGCATGCCGGGGTGCACTGACACTGGATTTGATCAAGACTGGGAACGGGGCGCCAGGCGCCCCGTCGTTACATCAGCCTTCAGTCGCTTCACGCTTCAACCGCGCCCGACGCGCCAGGATGTTGAGGATCTCGATCACCGTCGAGAACGCCATCGCCGCATACACATAACCTTTCGGTACATGGGCGCCAAAGCCTTCGGCGATCAGCGTCATGCCGATCATGATCAGGAAGCCCAGGGCCAGCATCACCACGGTCGGGTTGTCATTGATGAAGTTCGCCAGTGGGTCGGCGGCCACCATCATCACGATCACGGCAGTGATCACGGCAATGATCATGATCGGCAAGTGCTCGGTCATGCCCACGGCGGTGATGATGCTGTCGACCGAGAAGACAATGTCCAGCAGCAGAATCTGGAAGATCGCTGCAGCAAAGCCCAGGGTAACCGTCGAGCCGAGCTTGGCTTCTTCCTTGGCGCCGTGTGGGTCGACGTTTTCGTGGATTTCCTTGGTCGCCTTCCACAGCAGGAACAGGCCACCGGCAATCAGGATCACATCCTTCCACGAGAAGGCGTTGCCAAGCACTTCGAACACCGGGTCGGTCAACTGCACGATCCAGGCCACCGTACTCAGCAAGGCCAGGCGCATGATCAGGGCCATGCTGATACCGATACGCCGCGCCTTGGATCGGTACGCGACCGGCAGTTTGTTGGTCAGGATCGAGATGAAGATCAGGTTGTCGATGCCCAGTACAACTTCCATGGCGACCAGCGTAGCCAGGGCAATCCAGGCGGTAGGGCTAGCGGCGAGTTCCAGCAAATATTCCATTGTTCAGATCCTGCAGCGGCGGTTGGGGTCAGATTTCCTGGGTTTCTTCTTTCTTTTCGGCATCCTTGGGCTTTTGCCCTTCGGTGCCGATGGCATCGCTCAACGCTTGCTGGGCGGCCTTGTTGGTGTCGTCGATGGCCTGCTTGGCCGATTGCGCTGCCTGGTCGAGCATTTGCTGGGCGGATTTCTCGGCTTGGTCGCAACCGGCCAGGGTGAACAGGGCCAAGGCCAGTACCAGCGGCGTGCCGATGGATTTGAATTGCAGCATGGGTTCCTCGCTTGTCGATATTCCGGCGGCGCACAGGGCGCCTGATGGAGGTGAATTCTAGACAAGGCAATACATCAGGAAAATTCGTATTTTCAGCGGTTATACTTCGGTTTTTACGAATCTGGAACACACCGATGCTTAACTATCGGCAGTTGCACTACTTTTGGGCGGTGGCCAAGACCGGCAGCATCGCCCGCGCCAGCGAGCAACTGAACCTGACCCCGCAAACCATCAGCGGGCAGATAAGCCTGTTCGAACAAACCTACGGTCTGGAATTGTTCCAGCGCGTGGGCCGGCAGTTGGAACTGACCGAAACCGGGCGCCAGACGCTGGTCTATGCCGAACAGATGTTCCAGCTGGGCGGTGAGCTGGAGGCCATGCTGCGCGCTGGCCCACAGGAGCAGATCCTGTTCCGGGTGGGCGTTGCCGACGTGGTGCCCAAGTCCATTGTGTATCGTTTGCTGGCACCGACCATGGAGCTGGACGATGTGCTGCGCATCAATTGCCGCGAAGACAAGCTCGAGCGGCTGCTTGCCGACCTGGCGATCCAGCGCCTGGACCTGGTGATTTCCGACAGCCCCATGCCGAACAACCTGGACATCAAGGGCTACAGCCAGAAGCTTGGCGAGTGCGGGCTGAGCTTCTTTGCCACCCCGGCGCTGGCCCAGCGTCACGGGGGGGCCTTCCCTGCCTGCTTGCAAGACGCTCCACTGTTGATTCCCGGCCAGGAAACCGTTGTGCGCAGCCGTCTGCTGCGCTGGCTGGGGGAGCAACACGTACAGCCGCGGATTGTCGGCGAATTCGATGACAGCGCGTTGATGCAGGCGTTCGGTCAGTCCGGCAGCGGGATATTCGTCGCCCCCAGCGTCATTGCCGAAGAAGTGTGCCGCCAGTACGGCGTGCGGCTGATCGGGCAGACGGAAGCCGTTCATGAGTCGTTCTACGCGATTTCGGTGGAGCGCAAGGTCAAGCACCCGGGGATCGTGGCCATTACCGAGGGCGCGCGCCGGGAGTTGTTTCACTGGTGAGCCCGCAGAGGTCGGCGCAGGACTGCACTGCGCTTATGGTAAAGTCCGCCCCTTTCCAGAATTCGAGACGCTGCTGCACATGACCCCTGTCTTCCGCTTCCTCAACCGCACCAGCCTGGTGGCGCAAATTGTCATCGGCCTGCTTGCCGGCATCGCCCTGGCCCTGCTGGCGCCCAGCGTGGCCCTCGACCTGGGCTTCTTTGGCAAAGTGTTCGTCAGCGCCCTCAAAGCGGTGGCGCCCGTGCTGGTGTTCATCCTGGTCATGGCTTCGATCGCCAACCACCGTCATGGCCAGGAAACCCACATTCGCCCGATCCTCTGGCTGTACCTGCTGGGCACCTTTGCCGCAGCAGTAGTGGCCGTGTTCGCCAGTATGCTGTTTCCGTCCAACCTGGCACTCAGCGCCTCCGAGGCTGCGCTGAGCGCGCCTGGTGGTATCAGCGAGGTGCTGCTGAACCTGCTGCTGAGCGCAGTCGACAACCCGATCAACGCCCTCCTCAATGCCAATTTCATCGGCATACTGACCTGGGCCATCGGCCTGGGCATAGCCCTGCGTCATGCCGGTGAAACCACTCGCACCGTGGTCGACGACCTGTCCAACGGCGTAACCTTGATTGTCCGCGTGGTCATCCGCTTCGCCCCGCTGGGCATCTTTGGCCTGGTCAGCGCTACCCTGGCGCAATCCGGCCTCGACGCTCTGCTCGGCTACCTGCACCTGCTGGCGGTGCTGATTGGCTGCATGCTGTTCGTGGGACTGGTAATGAACCCGCTGATCGTGTACTGGAAGATTCGCCGCAACCCTTACCCGCTGACCCTGCTGTGCCTGCGCGAAAGCGGCATTACCGCATTCTTCACCCGCAGTTCGGCGGCCAACATTCCGGTCAACATGGCACTGTCGGAGCGCCTTGGCCTGCATGAAGACACCTACTCGGTGTCAATCCCGCTGGGTGCGACCATCAACATGGCCGGCGCGGCGATCACCATTACCGTGCTGACCCTGGCGGCAGTGCATACCTTGGGTATTCCGGTAGACCTGCCTACCGCCGTGCTGCTCAGCGTGGTGGCGGCAGTGTGTGCCTGCGGTGCTTCGGGTGTGGCGGGTGGTTCGCTGCTGCTGATACCGCTGGCGTGCAGCCTGTTTGGTATCCCCAGCGAAATTGCCATGCAGGTGGTGGCGGTGGGCTTCATCATTGGCGTGCTGCAGGACTCGGCCGAGACGGCGCTGAATTCCTCGACCGATGTGCTGTTCACCGCAGCGGCCTGCCTGGCTGAAGAGCGGCGTAACGCTTGAGGTTGCCGGGGCCGCTTTGCGGCCGATCGCGGCACCAGCCCGCCCCTACAGGAGAGCGCATTGCTCTGTAGCGGCGGGCTTGCCCTATCAAGACGCAGATGATTGCTTAAGCCAGGCGCTTTACCTAGGCTAGTGGCCTTTCCCCAGCAATGAGACAGGGCCATGTCAGAACACGAAACCGTCGGCGAAGGCCGCTTCACCAGCATCGAGATTCGCGTGCTCGGCGCGTTGATCGAAAAGCAGGCCACCAGCCCCGAAAGCTACCCGCTGACCCTCAATGCCCTGGTCCTGGCCTGTAACCAGAAGACCAGCCGCGAGCCGGTGATGAACCTGACCCAGGGCCAGGTCGGCCAGGCCTTGCGCGCCCTTGAAGGGCAGGACATGACCCGCCTGCAGATGGGCAGCCGCGCCGATCGCTGGGAGCAACGGGTGGACAAGGCACTGGAGCTGGTGCCGGCGCAACTGGTGCTGATGGGCCTGATGTTCCTGCGCGGCCCACAGACCCTCAACGAACTGCTGACCCGCAGTAACCGCCTGCATGACTTCGACGACACCGAGCAGATCCAGCACCAGCTGGAGCGCCTGATCTCTCGTGACCTGGCCTTGCACCTGCCACGCCAGGCCGGCCAACGCGAAGACCGCTACACCCATGCCCTGGGCGACCCGGCAGAGATCGAGGCGATCCTCGCTGCACGTCAGCACGAAGGTGGCGCCCGCAGCGCTGGCGGCAGTGTGTCGGAAGACCGTATCGAAGCCCTCGAAGCCCGCATCGCTGCGCTGGAGGCACGTTTGGCCGAACTGGAAGGCTGAGCCGTCACGGCTCGGGGTCGGGGAAATGGCGGCAGCTCTTGCGCTCGGCCAGTTCCCGGTCACTGGGGCGCTGGTCGACGAACACGGTGCGGCCGTCGGCGTAGATTTCCAGGTAGCCCCAGTGCAGGTCCTGCTCTTGCTGACCGGGCTTGGGGGGGACTAGCCACCAGGGTTCGCGGCTGATCAGGGTCATGGGTGTGATTCCTGAGAGGATCTGCACTAATCATAGACACCCCTCGGGTTCTTCTTTGCCTGGACCCGCCCTTTCGCGGCCGCTCCTACAGGGATTTACACAGTATTCAAAACTGCGCAGTACCTGTGGGAGCGGCTTTAGCCGCGAAGAGGCCGGTACAGGCTTATGCCGGTGCCGAAGTACGGATCAGGTGATCGAAGGCCGCCAGCGAGGCCTTGGCCCCCTCTCCCACCGCAATCACGATCTGCTTGTACGGCACAGTCGTCACGTCACCCGCGGCGAACACACCCGGGATGCTGGTCTGGCCCTTGGCATCGACCATGATCTCGCCACGCGACGACAGCTCGACAGTACCCTTCAGCCAGTCTGTGTTCGGCAACAGGCCGATCTGCACGAAGATACCTTCCAGCGCCAGTTCATGCTGCTCGTCCGTGGAACGGTCCTTGTAGCGCAGGCCGGTCACCTTTTCACCATTGCCCAGCACCTCCGTGGTCAGCGCACTGGTGATCACTTTCACGTTTGGCAGGCTGTGCAGCTTGCGTTGCAATACCGCATCGGCACGCAGCTGGCTGTCGAACTCGATCAGCGTCACTTGGGCAACGATACCGGCCAGGTCGATGGCCGCTTCCACGCCCGAATTGCCGCCACCGATCACCGCCACGCGTTTGCCCTTGAACAGCGGGCCGTCACAGTGCGGGCAGTAGGCCACGCCGCGTGCGCGGTATTCCTGCTCACCCGGCACGTTCATTTCGCGCCAGCGAGCCCCGGTGGCCAGGATCACGGTCTTGGCCTTGAGCGAAGCACCGCCAGCCAGGCGAACTTCGTGCAGACCGCCATCGATAGCCGGGATCAGCGCTTCGCCACGCTGCAGGTTCATGATGTCGACATCGTATTGCTTGACGTGCTCTTCCAATGCCGTGGCCAGCTTCGGCCCTTCGGTTTCCTGCACCGAGATGAAGTTCTCGATGGCCAAGGTGTCCAGCACTTGGCCACCAAAACGCTCGGCAGCGACACCTGTACGGATGCCTTTGCGTGCTGCGTAAATGGCAGCTGCCGCGCCAGCGGGGCCACCGCCGACCACCAGCACGTCGAAAGCGTCCTTGGCGTTGATTTTCTCGGCCTGGCGGGCACCGGCGCTGGTGTCGATCTTGGCGAGGATTTCTTCCAGGCCCATACGGCCCTGGCCAAAGATTTCGCCGTTCAGGTAAATGCTCGGCACCGCCATGATCTTGCGCGCTTCCACTTCAGCCTGGAACAGCGCACCGTCGATGGCCACGTGACGCACGTTGGGGTTCAGCACCGCCATCAGGTTCAGCGCCTGGACCACGTCCGGGCAGTTCTGGCACGACAGCGAGAAGTAGGTTTCGAAGGTGAACTCGCCTTCCAGCGCCTGGATCTGCTCGATCACTTCGGCACTGGCCTTGGACGGGTGGCCACCGACTTGCAGCAGCGCCAGTACCAGAGAGGTGAACTCGTGGCCCATGGGTATGCCGGCGAAGCGCAGGCTGATGCCGTTGCCATTCAGGTCAGCACCCGGGCGGTTCAGCGAGAACGATGGGCGACGGGCATCGGTACCGTCCGCGCTGAAGGTAATAAGGTTCGACAGGCCGGCGATTTCCACCAGCAGGTCGTGCAATTCGCGGGACTTCGCGCCGTCGTCGAGGGAGGCAACGATCTCGATCGGCTGGGTGACCCGCTCCAGGTAGGTTTTCAGTTGCGATTTAAGCGTGGCGTCCAACATACGGGCGATTCCTTTTTCAAAACTCGGATACAAAAACGCCCAGGCGATGTCGCCCGGGCGCTTTTACGGGGCGGTAGGTACTTCAGCTTTGGCGGCTGGTTACCGCCCGCGGGGTGCGCATGACCTTAGATCTTGCCTACGAGGTCGAGCGATGGCGCCAGAGTGGCTTCGCCTTCTTTCCACTTGGCCGGGCAAACTTCGCCTGGGTGGGCGGCAACGTACTGGGCAGCCTTCACTTTACGCAGCAGTTCGGCAGCATCGCGGCCTACACCACCGTCGTTCAGTTCGACGATCTTGATCTGGCCTTCCGGGTTGATCACGAAGGTACCGCGATCGGCCAGGCCGGCCTCTTCGATCAGCACGTCGAAGTTGCGCGAGATGACGTGAGTCGGGTCACCGATCAGAGGGTATTCGATCTTGCCGATGGTGTCGGAAGTGTCGTGCCAGGCTTTGTGGGTGAAGTGGGTGTCGGTGGACACACCGTAGATTTCCACGCCCAGTTTCTGGAATTCGGCGTAGTTGTCGGCAAGGTCACCCAGCTCGGTCGGGCAGACAAAGGTGAAGTCGGCCGGGTAGAAGAACACGACGGACCACTTGCCTTTCAGGTCGGCTTCGCTGACCTGCACGAACTCGCCTTTGTGGTAGGCGGTGGCGTTGAACGGTTTGACCTGGCTGTTGATGATTGGCATGAGAGACGCTCCTTCATGGGGTTGGAATCAGTTGATGGATAGAATCCTAACTAATCATCCCGCTGATGGCTCATTGGCAAAGCTCATGCTTGTGATTGGTTTTGGCTATAACCGGTGTTTATTGATAGAAGGGAATGGGCTGAGCAAAGGATTGCGAAGTCTGTAGCGGTACAAGGAGGGCCAAGCCCAGGTCCTCTCACGGTGGTCGCTATCGTGGCCTGCATGAGGACTTTCATCGTGCGTCTGAATGTCATGCCTCAGAACGGGCACATCATAGGGCGACTTGGTGCTACGGCAGCCTGGAAGTACAACGTAAATCCAGAATGCTGCGCGAACGGCGTGGAAGCGGGCTTGCCCAAGGAAACCGACGCCGTGGTGCATGGCACGGGCTTCGCCCGTGTTCGCGGGACAAGCCCGCTCCCACAGGGGATCGCGCTGGATTCTAGAAATTGAGCAAGCCAGGTGTTTCCCCAGGTACTGCATCAGCCTCAAGCCTGCGGGGTACCTGTGGGAGCGGGCTTGCCCCGCGAAGCATCCACCACAGTGCATGGCACCGGCTCCGCCGGCTTTCGCGGCAAAGTGCTCCCACAGGGATCGCGCTAGATTCGCGGTCAGCGGGTAGCGGTGCGCATGGTCACGAACTCTTCAGCCGCCGTGGGGTGCACGCCGATGGTTTCGTCGAACTGCTGCTTGGTTGCACCGGCCTTCAGGGCAATGCCCAGGCCCTGGATAATCTCGCCAGCGTCAGGGCCGACCATATGGCAGCCCAACACCTTGTCGGTCTCGGCATCGACCACCAGCTTCATCAGGGTCTTTTCCTGAATGTCGGTCAGGGTCAGCTTCATGGCGCGGAAGCGGCTTTCAAACACCTGCACCTTGTGCCCGGCCTCCAGTGCCTGCTCCTCGGTCAGGCCAACGGTACCGATTGGCGGCTGGCTGAACACTGCGGTCGGGATGTTCTGGTAGTCAACCGGGCGATACTGCTCCGGCTTGAACAGGCGCCGCGCAACGGCCATGCCCTCGGCCAGGGCCACCGGGGTGAGCTGCACACGGCCGATCACATCACCAATGGCCAAGATCGACGGCGCGGTGGTTTGGTACTGCTCGTCAACCCGGATATAGCCGCGCCCATCCAGCTCGACACCGGTATTCTCCAGGCCCAGGTCGTCCAGCATCGGGCGTCGCCCAGTGGCGTAGAACACGCAGTCGGCGACCAACTCGCGACCGTCCTTGAGGGTGGCCTTTAGGCTGCCATCCTCCAGCTTGTCGATACGCTGGATATCGGCATTGAACTGCAGGTCGAGGCCACGCTTTTCCAGTTCTTCCTTCAGGTGTGTGCGCACCGAACCATCGAAGCCGCGCAGGAACAGGTCGCCACGGTACAACAGTGTGGTGTCGGCACCCAGCCCCTGGAAGATACCGGCGAACTCGACGGCGATGTAGCCGCCACCCACCACCAACACTCGCCGAGGCAGGTCCTTGAGGTAGAAGGCTTCATTCGAGGTGATGGCCAGTTCCTTGCCCGGGATGTCCGGCACTTGCGGCCAGCCACCGGTAGCGATGAGGATGTGCCCGGCGCTGTAGCGCTCGCCGTCCACTTCTACCTCGTGGTCGCCGGTAAGGCGCGCATGGCCCTGCAGCAGGGTCACCCCGCTGTTGACCAGCAGGTTGCGGTAAATGCCATTGAGGCGCTCGATCTCGCGGTTCTTGTTGGCAATCAGGGTGCCCCAGTCGAAATGCCCTTCTTCCAAGGTCCAGCCGAAACCTGCAGCCTGCTCCAGTTCGTCGGCAACATGCGCGCCGTACACCAGCAGCTTTTTCGGCACACAACCGACGTTGACACAGGTACCGCCCAGGTAGCGGCTTTCGGCCACTGCCACTTTTGCGCCAAAACCGGCGGCAAAGCGCGCCGCGCGCACGCCGCCGGACCCGGCACCAATCACGAACAGATCAAAATCGTAGGCCATGTATTCACTCTCCTAGGCAGGCGCCCAGCATAACGCACTGGGGCCGCTTTGCGACCCTTCGCCGGCACGCCCGCTCTCACAGGGTTACGCAACCTTGAAGGCTTGCACAGTACCTGTAGAGCGGGAATGCCCGCGAAGGGCCGCAACGCGGCCCCAGTTATCAACGCTGATACGAGTAGCGGCTTACTCAGTAAGCCTTACCAGTCTTGTAGTAGTTCTCGAAGCAGAAGTTGGTCGCATCGATGTAGCCTTCGGCACCACCGCAGTCAAACCGCTGGCCCTTGAACTTGTAGGCGATTACGCAGCCGTTTTGCGCCTGTTGCATCAGCGCATCGGTGATCTGGATTTCGCCGCCCTTGCCTGGCGGAGTGTTCTTGATGATGTCGAAAATGTCCGGGGTCAGGATGTAACGACCAATGATCGCCAGGTTCGACGGTGCATCTTCCGGCGCAGGCTTCTCGACCATGTTGGTGACACGGTAAATGTCGTCACGGATCATGTCGCCGGCAATGACGCCGTACTTGTTGGTTTCCTGCGGATCCACTTCCTGAATGGCGATGATCGAGCAGCGGAACTGGTTGTACAGCTTGACCATCTGGGTCAGCACGCCGTCACCTTCCGGATTGACGCACAAGTCGTCCGCCAGCACCACGGCAAACGGCTCGTCACCGATCAGCGGGCGACCCGTGAGGATAGCGTGCCCCAAGCCCTTCATTTCGGTTTGACGGGTGTAGGAGAACGAGCACTCATTGAGCAGGCGACGGATACCGACCAGGTATTTTTCCTTGTCGGTGCCCTTGATCTGGTTTTCCAGCTCGTAGCTGATGTCGAAGTGGTCCTCGAGCGCGCGCTTGCCGCGACCGGTAACGATGGAAATTTCGCTCAGACCCGCATCCAATGCTTCTTCAACGCCATACTGGATCAGTGGCTTGTTGACCACCGGCAGCATTTCCTTGGGCATGGCTTTGGTAGCAGGCAGGAAACGAGTGCCGTAACCGGCTGCCGGGAACAAGCATTTCTTGATCATATACGTCCTTACAAAAGGCTAGGCCTGTGGAATTCGGCGCAGTCTAATCAGGCGGCACGCACCTTACAATGCCTCACCTGTGGCCGACCGATGGGAAGATAGAGATAACCCAGTGTAGATAGTTCCGGGGGATCGTAAATATTGCTGTCATACATGACCGGTGGATGACAGCACAAGCCTCTGTGCCGGCCCCGCGGCGTGTGAGCCCTGGCGGAGGCCGGCACAGATACGCATCAGTGACCAGCCCCTTGCCCGATCAGCACCCCATCGACCTCTTGACCATACAGGTTCACCCCATCGTTGGCATGAAACTTCACCCGCGTCTTCTCGATGGAGCCTTCGACCAGCCGCGGGTCCTGTGGACGCTCATGGCGGTTGATCCACGCCGCCACGTCCCAGGCCTGCTCGTCGCTCAGGCTGCCCGGCTTGCCCAACGGCATGTTGTGCTTGATGAACGAAGCGGCGGTGTTGATACGGTGCATGCCAGCGCCCCAGTTGTAGGAATCCTTGCCCCACAGCGGTGGCATCACGTACTCGCCAGCCACTTTCTGCCCTTCGCCGTTGTTGCCGTGGCAGATCGCACACTGCTCAGCGTAAACCTGCTGGCCGCGCTTGAAGTCATGACCGCCCTTGGGCTGCGCCACCTCGGGGTAGCCACGCCCGGCAATTTCCACACCGGTCGGCGCCTTGGTCGACAGCCAGTATGAATACACCGCCAGCGCAGTCATTTGCGGGCTGTCGGCGGCTGGCGGCCTGCCGTTCATACTGAACTGGAAGCAGCCCTGGATACGCTCGGCAAAGGTGTTGACCTTGTCGTTTTTCTTGCGGTACGCCGGGTACATCGGGTAAGCACCCCACAGCGGTGCAGAATGCGCGAGGCGCCCCTGGTCGAGGTGGCAATTGCTGCAGTTCATTCCATTGCCCACGGCTTCGGGCATCAGCCGGCGGGTGTCGACGAAAAGAGCATGCCCTTCGCGCACCATCTTGCCAAAGGCATTGTCAGGCAGCTCGCGCTCAGCGGGCGGCACGAACCGTGGCGGCGCCTGCACGCCGGGCACCCTCAGCTGCGATTGGTCTTCCATGGCAATGGGCGCGGCCTGAGGGCAACTCACGACCAGCAGCAACAAGGCGGGAATCGTCGCTCTCATGGCTTGACCTCCTGGCTGGCGGGGCGGGCGAAGAACTCGGCAACGGCCTTGACCTCGTCTTCGGTCATGGCCTTGGCCACGCCGACCATCAACTGATTGGGGTCATTGCGGCGGCTGCCGTTGCGCCAGGCATCAAGCTGCGCCACCAGGTAACTGGCGGGCTGGCCGGTCAAGGGCGGGAAATGCTCGCCCACCCCGCCACCACCGGGGCCGTGGCATTGCACGCAGCCGGGAATCTGCCGGTTCCAGTCGCCGTAAAGGGCCATGCGGGTGGTGGGGTCATCAGCAATCTGCTGCCGGCGCAGATCGCCAGCGGGGTCTGCGGGCAGGCTGGCCAGGTAGGCACTGACGGCGGTGATTTCCTCTTCGCTCAGGGCCTTGGCCAGCGGCTCCATCACCGGCTGCTTGCGGGTGCCACTGCGCCAGTCGTGCAATTGCTTGCTGAGATACCCTGCCGGAAGCCCGGCCAAGCGGGGGAAGCCGGCAGCGGCAATGCCCTTGCCGTCCGGACCATGGCAGCCCAGGCAAGCCATGGCAGCGGGGTTGGCCCCGCCCTGGGTGAAGATTTTCTGGCCATCGGCAGCATGCGCCACCGGCCAGGCCAGGATCAGCAGACTGCCGATCACTGCGCATCTCAACGGTACCATCACGACGCTCCTTTTCTTTTGTTATATGTTTAGGCTTAAAACATATAAGCAAAGAAAGGAGGGGCCGTTGCCTCAGATCAACTTCCGGAGATGCACTGGGTAGCGGCAGTGCGCACATCGCCCAGGCGCAGCGGGAAATTGTTCAGCCGCTCATGCAGCTTGATACTGCTGCCGCTACCACGCTTGTCGATGTCCACCAGTGCGGCCGGGCCAGCACCTGCGGTGAGTTTCTGCGGCACGACCAGTCGCAGGCCGTCGCCACGCTGCTCTTCGACCAGCGGGTCACGGGTATCGGCCAGCTTTTGCTTGATGCAATCGGCGTAGGCGCGCGGGCTCTTGCCAGAGATCACGTCCATCGTTTCATGCGACTGTTCCAGCTCGGCAACACTTACACAGCCGCCCAGCGTTAGCGACAACGCCGCCACCATCCACTTCATTTGCAGCACCTCTGCCATCAAGAATACGCTTCGACCACCGCCAGGCGGTTTTGCTCCCTGCTTTGGCAGATTTATCTACGCCTGGCGAACAGCGCGGCAGTGTAACGGCACATCGTGGTATCGTTTGCGTTTGCAGATACAGACCTTGCGGAGCATCACATGAAATTCGTACACCAGCGCGAGCACCTCAACGAGGACGACATCGTCGTCATCGAGTGCTCCCAGCGCTGCAATATCCGCCTGATGAACGACGCCAATTTCCGCAGCTTCAAGAACGGCGGCCGTCATACCTACCACGGCGGCCATTTCGAAAAGTTCCCGGCGAAGATCACCGTGCCCAGCACCGGTTTCTGGAACATCACCATCGATACCGTAACCACGCGCCCGATCTCGGTAACCCGCAAGCCGACCCTGACCCACAAGATCAAGATCATCCGTCGTTCGTCGTCGAAACTCAGATAAGGCCACCATGACCCAGACCATCAAGTACGTCATCAAATACAAGCTCGACGGCCAGCGCCGCTGGGATTTCGCACTGATGCCCGATGCCTCCCAAGCGCAAGCGCTTGAGGCCCTGCGCAAGATTCACGGCGAAGACGCCGACAAGATCAGCGACATCCAGGTCAGCAAGGCCCTGTAGCAGCCGCCACAAGCGCCCGTCGCCGCACCGTTCGCCCCACGCAAGGAGTATCGCATGAGCCACTGGCCCAACCGCCGTATCCTCGACCTGCTGGGCGTCGAACTGCCCATTCTGCAGGCGCCCATGGCGGGCGCGACAGGCTCGCCCATGGCCGTTGCCGTGGGCTTGGCCGGTGGGCTGGGCGCCCTGCCCTGCGCCATGCTGAACGGCGAACAGGTGCGCGCCGAGATCGCAGCGTTCCGCGCAGGCTGCCCGGGGCGCCCGCTGAACCTGAACTTCTTCTGCCATCAGCCGCCAGCGCCGGACGCCGAGCGTGATGCGCGCTGGAAGCAGGCGCTTGAGCCTTATTACGAGGAAGTGGGTGCCGACTTCGCAGCGCCAACACCCGTGTCCAACCGTGCGCCATTCGACGAGCAGAGCTGCCAGTTGGTCGAAGAACTGCGCCCACAGGTGGTGAGCTTCCACTTTGGCCTGCCCCAAGCCGCGCTGCTGCAGCGGGTCAAGGCCAGCGGCGCCAAGGTACTGTCCAGTGCCACTACCGTGGAAGAAGCGGTCTGGCTGGAACGCAACGGCTGCGACGCAATCATTGCCATGGGTTATGAAGCCGGTGGCCATCGCGGCATGTTCCTTAGCGATGACATCACCAGCCAGATCGGCACCTTCGCCTTGGTGCCCCAGGTGGTCGATGCCGTCAGTGTGCCCGTGATTGCTGCAGGTGGCATTGGCGACCACCGCGGCCTGGTGGCCGCACTGGCCCTGGGCGCCTCTGCCGTGCAGATTGGTACGGCGTACCTGTTCTGCCCCGAGGCCAAGGTTTCGCCAGCCCATCGCCGGGCGCTGGACAGCGCGCCTGCCAGCGACACGGCGCTGACCAACCTGTTCACCGGCCGCCCAGCGCGTGGCATCAACAACCGCATCATGCGTGAGCTGGGGCCAATGAGCGCACTGGCGCCACGTTTCCCGCTGGCGGGTGGGGCATTGATGCCATTGCGGGCGATCACCGATCCGCTGGGTAACAGTGATTTCAGCAACTTGTGGTCGGGCCAGGCACTGAGATTGGGGCGGCATATGCCGGCTGAGGCGCTGACTCGGGAAATTGCTGCAAACGCACTGATCTCGCTTGGCCAGTAAGCCGTGTTCTTGAACAGGCCGGGCATCATCAAGCACCTTCCCGACAATTGGCCTATCGCTATATAGTTGAAGATATAACGATAATCCCAAGGAGCTGTCTTCATGCGTATCCGCCCTTCACACCTGGCCTTCACCGCCCTGGCCAGCCTGTTCATCTTCAACTCTGCCTGGGCCGATGAAGTCCAGGTCGCGGTCGCAGCGAACTTCACAGCGCCAATCCAGGCCATTGCCAAGGACTTCGAGAAGGACACCGGCCACAAGCTGGTCGCCGCCTACGGCGCCACCGGGCAGTTCTATGCCCAGATCAAGAACGGCGCGCCGTTCGAGGTGTTTCTCGCCGCCGACGACAGCACTCCGGCAAAGCTTGAAGAAGAAAAGGAAATCGTCCCCGGCTCGCGCTTCACCTATGCCGTAGGCACCTTGGCCCTGTGGTCGGCGAAGGACGGGTATGTAGATGCCAAGGGTGAAGTATTGAAGAAGAACGCATTCAACCACCTGTCCATTGCCAACCCCAAAGCGGCACCGTACGGCCTGGCCGCCACGCAGGTGCTGGACAAACTCAAGCTCACCGACGCCACCAAAGGCAAGATCGTCGAGGGCCAGAACATCACCCAGGCCTTCCAGTTCGTCTCCACCGGCAACGCCGAACTGGGCTTCGTGGCCCTCTCGCAGATCTACAAGGACGGCAAGGTGACCAATGGCTCGGCCTGGATTGTGCCGTCCAACCTGCACGACCCGATCCGCCAGGACGCCGTAATCCTTAACAAAGGCAAGGACAATGCGGCCGCCAAGGCACTGGTCGAATACCTCAAGGGCCCGAAAGCCGCAGCGGTGATCAAGTCCTACGGTTATGAAATCTGATGCCCCTGGATGCCAGTGACCTGGGAGCGATCTGGCTGACCATCAAGCTGGCCAGCCTCACCACCTTGATCCTGCTGATCATTGGCACGCCCATCGCCTGGTGGCTGGCGCGCACGCGCTCATGGCTGCGCGGGCCGGTGGGCGCGTTGGTGGCGCTGCCGCTGGTGCTGCCACCGACGGTGATCGGGTTTTATCTGCTGATCGCCCTCGGCCCGCACGGCTGGCTCGGTCAGGCCACCCAGGCGATGGGCCTGGGGACTGTGGTGTTCAGCTTCACCGGCCTGGTAATCGGTTCGACCGTGTATTCCATGCCCTTCGTGGTCCAGCCGCTGCAGAACGCCTTCGGCGCCATCGGCCAGCGCCCGCTGGAGGTGGCGGCAACGCTGCGCGCCAGCCCCTGGGACACCTTCATCCATGTTGTGCTGCCGTTGGCTCGCCCAGGCTTCATTACCGCCAGCATCCTTGGCTTCGCCCACACCGTGGGCGAGTTCGGTGTGGTACTGATGATCGGTGGCAACATCCCCGACAAGACCCGCGTGGTTTCGGTGCAGATCTTCGATCACGTCGAAGCCATGGAGTACTCGCAAGCCCACTGGCTGGCCGGTGCCATGCTGGTGTTCTCTTTCCTGGTGCTGCTCCTGCTGTACGCCGGGCGCCGTGGCAAAGCTGGCTGGAGCTGAAATGACTGCATCGATAGTGGCCCGCCTGAAGCTGGCGCGCGACGATTTTACCCTGGACGTAGACCTGCACCTGCCCGGGCGCGGTATCAGCGCGCTGTTCGGCCATTCCGGTTCAGGGAAGACCAGCTGCCTGCGCTGCCTGGCCGGGCTGGAACGCGCCGCCAGCGCCTACATCGAGGTCAACGGCGAGGTCTGGGAAGACAGCAGCCGTGGCTACTTCCAGGCACCCCACCTGCGGCCGGTGGGCTACGTGTTCCAAGAGGCCAGCCTGTTCCCGCACCTGTCGGTGCGCGGCAACCTGGAGTTCGGCTGGCGGCGGGTGGCCGCCGCCGAACGCAAGGTCAGCCTCGACCAGGCCTGCCAGTTGCTGGGTATCGGCCACCTGCTGGCGCGTCGCCCCGCGACGTTGTCCGGTGGCGAAGCGCAGCGCGTGGGCATTGCCCGCGCCCTGCTCAGCAGCCCGCGGCTGTTGTTGATGGACGAGCCGCTGGCGGCCCTCGATGGGCCGCGTAAACGCGAGATCCTGCCCTATCTGGAGCGCCTGCACGACGAGCTGGACATCCCGCTGGTGTATGTCAGCCACGCCCAGGATGAAGTGGCGCGGCTGGCCGACCACCTGGTGTTGCTTGAGCAAGGCCAGGCGATCGCCAGCGGCCCGATTGGCGAAACGTTGGCCCGCCTCGACCTGCCTCTGGCCGAGGGCGACGACGCCGGGGTGGTGTTCGAGGGCATGGTGGTGGGCCACGACCCCCACTACGACCTGCTTGACCTGCGCCTGCCCGGCAGCAGTGGGCCGCTGCTGCGCATTGCCCACCCGGCGCATGTGATGGGCAGCAGCCTGCGGGTCAAGGTGCAGGCCCGCGACGTCAGCCTGGCACTGTCGGCAGACAGCCTTTCAAGCATTCTCAACCGCCTCCCGGTGCGGGTGCGCGAGAGCCGTCCGGCTGCCAACCCGGCGCATGTGCTGGTCAGCCTGGATGCCGGCGGCAATGCCCTGCTTGCACGCATCACCCGCTTCTCGGCCGACCAACTCGGCCTGCATCCTGGCCAGGCGCTGTTCGCCCAGATCAAGTCGGTGGCCTTGCTGGGCTGAGCATCCTCTGCCCGCGTGTTGTCCATAGATCAGTGATCTTGATCGAGGCCAGCCGCCCATGCTCGACTGCCCCCTACCACGCAGCCTGCACTACGTCGACGACAGCCAACCGGGCCTGACCCGGCGCCGCTGGCGCGAGCGATTCATCTATCTGGATACCGATGGCCAACGGGTACGCGACAAGGACACCCTTGCGCGGATTGCCGCGCTGGTCATTCCCCCGGCCTACACCGATGTATGGATCTGCGCCGACCCGCAAGGTCACCTGCAAGCCACAGGCCGCGATGCCCGTGGGCGCAAGCAGTACCGCTACCACGCTCAATGGCGTGAACTGCGCGACCAGCACAAGTACGGGCGCATGCTGGCCTTCGCCCAGGCCCTGCCCAAGCTGCGCGCACAGCTGGAAGCCCACCTGGCACGACCAGGCCTGGACCGGGAAAAGGTCATGGCGCTGGTGGTAAGCCTGCTGGACCATACCCTGATCCGCATTGGCAACCAGCGCTACCTGCGCGACAACCAATCCTACGGCCTGACCACCCTGCGCAACCGCCACGTGCAGGTCAAAGGCAGCACCATTCGCTTTCAGTTTCGCGGCAAACGCGGCGTCGAACACAACGTCACCCTCAACGACCGACGCCTGGCCAACCTGCTCAAGCGCTGCATGGAGCTGCCCGGGCAGGCACTGTTCCAATATCTGGATGAAGACGGCCAGCGCCACAGCGTAGGCTCTGCCGAGGTCAACCAGTTCCTGCAGCAGCTGACCGGCGCCGACTTCACCGCCAAGGACTACCGCACCTGGGCCGGCAGCAGCCTGGCACTGGACTTGCTCAGGCCTTTGGCCTGGGAGCCTGAAACCGAGGCTAAACGGCAGGTCGCCGCCATCGTCCGCCAGGTGGCTACGCGGCTGGGCAATACCCCGGCAGTGTGCAGGCGTTGCTACATCCACCCGGCGGTGCTTGAGCACTATGCCCTGGGGCGCCTGGCCGACCTGCCGAAAAACCGTATTCGCAAAGGCCTGGACCCAGAAGAAGTGGCATTACTGTTATTTCTTCAGGCACTTGAGGAACAGGACGACCATTAAGCCTGTCTATTTACCCCATGATGCGAAGAAATTTCCCATTGGTCGCCAAGCGCCCTATTCTTGCCATCGAGCACCTTGACCGACAAACCGCTGACGGTTTGCTTCGGCACCTGCAAGTGAAAGCACGCAACAGAATTTTTCTGTCGGGGAATTACTATCCGCCGAAAGCGTCTTTAATGAGAAGGAAGAGGGACCAGCTCCCGCCGCCGTGGCAACTAGCCCAGCGGTCTTTTATATCACCAAGGAGAACTACATGCTGATACTCACCCGTAAGGTTGGCGAAAGCATCGTCATCAACGATGACATCAAAGTCACCATTCTGGGCGTCAAAGGGATGCAGGTGAGGATTGGTATCGATGCACCCAAGGATGTGCAGGTACATCGCGAAGAAATCTTCAAGCGCATCCAGGCCGGCAGCCCAGCCCCGGAGAAGCACGACGACTCGCACTGAGCCACCTTCCTCTAAGTGCATGGATGCGCTCGACCGCCAGCCTCAGGTGCTCAGTAACTGGCCCACCTTGGCGATCATCTCGTCCATGTCGAACGGCTTGTCGAAGATTGCGGCAAACAGGGCCGGGCATCCTTGGCTGGCCTGGGCGCCGCTCATGAGAATGATCGGCAGTTCGCACAACGCCGGATCTTCGCGCATGGCCCGCGCCAGCTCTTCGCCATTGAGCAGCGGCATCATGTAATCGGTAATCACCAACTGCACGCGCTTTTCCTTCAGCACCTCCAGTGCCTTGCTGCCGTTGCTGGCCTTTTCCACCAAATAGCCTTCATCCTCCAGGGCAAAACCAAGGATGTCGGCAATCAGGTACTCGTCATCGACGATCAGGATGGTATTCATCGGCCTGCCTGTCACCCGCTCCCTGGCGGCGTCGGCGTCCCCGAAAGCACCCCACAGGCGCCTTCGAACGCTTTGCGCAAGGCGATGCCCTGCGGCTGGATCAGCAGCTCATGCAAAGCCGGGTCATGGTGGCTGTCGCGCACCTTGAGGATCGACAGCATGCGCCGCAGTTGCGAATCCAGCTCGACAAAGCGCATCAGCATCAGGTTGTCGACGATGCTCGACAGGTCCGGGGCCGGGGCGCTGATTTCCGAGCCGAAGATATCGCGCATTTCCCAGGTCAGCATCACGCTCACATCACGCGCGCGCAACTCCCCGGTCAGTGCGCGGAAAAACGCGTTCAGCCGCGCCGGGTCAATGGCCAGGCGGCTGAATGCACCGAGGCTGTCGATCAGCACGCGCTTGGTGCCCTGCGCCGCGACCCGTTCGAGCAGCCGCGCACCGACTTGGTCGAGCAGGCCCTCGGTGGTGGGCTGCCAGCACAGCTGCAGGCTGCCGGCCTGTTCCATCGCGGCAAAATCGTAACCCAGCGACGCGGCCTTGCTGCGCAAGCGTTCAGGCGTTTCGTAAAAACCGAAATGCAGCCCAGGTGCCTGTTGGGTGCTGGCGCCGAGAAAGGCCAAACCCAGTGAGGTCTTGCCAATTCCCGAAGGCCCGATCAACAGGCTTACCGACCCCGCGGCCAGGCCGCCGTCAAGCATTTCGTCAAGGGTTGGGACGCCGCTGCTGATGCGTCCGAGGCCAGCGCTGCCCAGCTGGCTGGGGTGGCTGAACAGCGCTTCCAGGCGCGGGTAGACGTGCATGCCAGCCTCATCGATGAGGCATTCGTGGCGCCCCGACAAGGCGGCACTACCACGGGTCTTGCGTAGCTGGATATGACGCACCGCGCGGCTGCCGAGCAATTGTTCACCCAGCTCGATCACCCCGTCGACCATGGTATGTTCTGGGCTACCCTCGTCCAGCCGGGCGCTGGTCAGCAAGAGTACGGTGCAGCCTGCGAAAGCCGCATGCCCCTGCAGTTCGGAGACGAATTTCTTGGTGTCGAGGGCGGTTTCCGCGCGCACTCGGGCATTGAGCACGCCATCGACAATCAGCAGGCTGGCCTGCTGCCGGGCGATTTCCTGGCGCAGCAACCGGACCACGGCGTCCAGCCCGTCCTGCTCCAGTGTGTCGAAAGCGCTGACGAACTGGATCTGGTCACCGACCAACGCCGGGTCGAAGAAATCCAGGGTGGCCAGGTACTGGAACAGGCGCTCGTGCGATTCACTCAGCAAGGTGGCCACCAGCACCCGGCCACCGCCACGCACATGCCCACAGGCCAGTTGGTTGGCGAGGATGGTCTTGCCGGCTCCCGGGGGGCCCTGAATGATGTAAGAGGCACCGGCCACCAGGCCACCCCTGAGCAACGCGTCGAGCCCGTCGATCCCCGTCACCAGCCGCCTGAGTACTTGTGCCATGGTGTCTACCTGTTGGGTTGGCTGTCTGTCTGATCCTGATACATTGGCAAGTAAAGCTGCATGCAAGTTCCGCGGCCGGGTTCGCTGTCGACACAAATCGCGCCACCACTCTGCCTGGCGAAGCCATACACCTGGCTAAGGCCAAGACCAGTGCCTTTACCGAAGGGCTTTGTGGTGAAGAATGGCTCGAAGATACGCGGTATTACATCGGCGGGTATACCCTCGCCGCTGTCCTGGACCTGGAAACGCACAAAACTCCCCAGCAGCCCATCGACCTCCCCAGTCAACTCAACCCCATCGACCGTCAAGGCAATCTCGCCTTGCCCTGTGATTGCGTCCCGGGCATTGAACAACAGGTTGAGCAAGACCATCTGCAACTGCCCGGCATCCACCTCGATCAGTGGCAGGTCCGGTTGCAGCAGCACCTTGAGCTTGATCGAACCTGGCAACGCATGCTCCAGCAGGCCTCGGGTCGCGGCAACCAGGTCTGCCGGGGCAACGCTGGCGACATCGAGTTTGCGGTGGCGGGCAAAGCTGAGCAGTTGCTGGGTCAGTTCGATACCACGCTGCCCGGCTTCGAGGATGTGTTGCAGCATGCGCTGGGTGCGCGCCGGATCCTGAGTGGCCAGCGCCAGGCGCGCTGAGCTCATGATGATGGTCAGCATGTTGTTGAAGTCATGTGCCAGGCCACCGGTCAACTGGCCCAGGGCTTCAAGCTTCTGCGCCTGAAACAGCTGGGCGCGCACGGCGTCCAGTTGCAACGCTGACTCACGGCGGTCAGTGATGTCGCGGGTTACCTTGGCCAGGCCGATGATCTGGCCATTGTCATCACGGATCACATCCAGCGCGGCCAAGGCCCAGAACTGCGTGCCATCTTTGCGTACCCGCCAGCCTTCGTCCTGTGCCACGCCCTGGTCCAAGGCCTGGCGCAGCAGGTGGTCGGGGCGGCCGTCGGCACAATCCTGCGGGGTGAAGAACAACGAAAAATGTTGCCCGATCACCTCATCGGCGCGGTAACCCTTGATCCGTTGCGCGCCCGCGTTCCACGACACCACATGGCCGGTTGGGTCAAGCATATAGATGGCGTAATCCACCACCGACTGAACCAACTGTTCATAGCGGTGGGCAGGCATGATGGGGTGGTTGAGGCAATCAGCTGAAACCATGAAGACTCCACTGGCACAGCAGGAGGGACAAAATGAACGTAGCGCAGCATACCCGGCAACGACCACGCTTGCGACAACAGGCTTTCAGGGGTGCAGTTCCATCAGCACCGGACTGAGCTGCGCGCCTCTCCCTGTGTCATCGCCAACCGCTGTTGGATCCAAGAAAAAGGTCACAGTGGCGTAATGACAGCAAGGTGTCAATTGCCCCTACGATCGGCCCTTCACTGTGTTGATCATAGGCGCTGCGGTTGACTCAACTATAACAATGGGTTATAAAGCCCGCTTGATTGCGAAGCCCTTCTACTTAGAAGCGAGCTGGTCGTTGCGACCCCTTCAAGCGTGCGAGTGTGGTGGAATTGGTATACACAGCAGACTTAAAATCTGTCGGCGTGAGCCTTGCGGGTTCGAGTCCCGCCACTCGCACCAAACTTCCTTGAAAAGGCGCCCTTGCGGCGCCTTTTTGCTGCCTGCCGGCAATGTCTTGCGCAGCTGCTAGAGTGGAGCTTGAACTCGTCCACTGGAACGCCACCATGCGCTACTCCCTGTTCGATGGTCAACGCGACATCATTATCCTGCTTGCTCGCGTACTGCTGATGATCCTGTTCGTCTTGTCTGGCTGGGCCAAGCTCACCGGTTTTGAAGGTACGGTCGGCTACATGACCTCACTGGGTGCCCCTGCCCCGATGCTGGCCGCAGCGGTTGCCGTGCTGATGGAGTTCATCGTCGGCATCCTGCTGATCCTCGGCTTCTACACACGCCCACTGGCTTTCCTGTTCGCACTGTTCGTGCTGGGCACGGCGCTGCTTGGCCACCCGTTCTGGAACATGATCGACCCCGAGCGCAGCGCCAACATGACCCAATTCATGAAGAACATGGCCATCATGGGCGGCTTGCTGCTACTGGCCGTGAGTGGTCCGGGGCGTTTCTCGGTGGACGGGCGCTGAGTCAATCGTCTTCGCAGTCATCGTACCAGGCTGGATGATCGCGCTCCTCTTCGTCGAGGTCATCCAGCGTCTCCTCGTCTTCCTCTATTTCATCCTCGGCACCCTGTGCATCGGCCTCGGCATCCATGCCATCGTACAAAAACTCATGATCAAGCAAGTGATCGTGCTCAGGTTCGTGCAGGTCGTCTTCGTCGTTCATGCTGGCTCCTGGGTTGATGGCAGGCCTGTATAGGCGCTTGAGCATGCCGGGTCAATGCGTTATCGCTTAATCCTGGGTTAACGGGGCGGGCCCAGTCTGCAGGCTCTCCCTTCAAACGTTGTTTGCCCGCCTTCATGGCGGGCTTTTTTATCGGGCACTTCTGCCCGGACGATGACAACCTCATGACCTGCCCTTCACGAAAAGCCGACATGCACCTGGGCACACTGACCCTGCTCCGTACGTTTTTGCAGCCCGCCGCATCTTTGCCGCGGGCTTTTCTTTGTTCCGCAAATGCCAACCAGGCCTCCCCTGGTATTTCGTGAGAGCGTCCACCATGACCTGAAGCAGTTTTGCCTGGCCAGGCAAGGGCTATGCTGTCCCAGCAATAAACCAAGCCCACATCGGATAGATACGGAGGCTCTTATGAAAGCTGCTGTTGTTGCACCAGGCCGTCGCGTGGACGTGGTAGAGAAAACCTTGCGCCCTCTCGAGCACGGCGAAGCGCTGCTGAAGATGCAATGCTGCGGGGTGTGCCATACCGACCTGCACGTGAAAAATGGCGACTTCGGTGACAAGACCGGTGTAGTGCTGGGCCATGAAGGCATTGGCGTGGTGCAGGAAGTTGGCCCCGGTGTCACTTCGCTCAAGCCGGGCGACCGCGCCAGCGTTGCGTGGTTCTACCAGGGTTGCGGGCATTGTGAATATTGCACCAGTGGCAACGAAACCCTGTGCCGCGAAGTGAAGAACTCCGGCTACACCGTCGACGGCGGTATGGCCGAAGCCTGCATCGTCAAGGCCGATTACTCGGTCAAGGTACCCGATGGCCTTGACTCCGCTGCCGCCAGCAGCGTGACCTGCGCCGGTGTCACCACCTACAAGGCGGTGAAAACCTCCAATATTCGCCCCGGCCAATGGATCGCCATCTACGGCCTCGGCGGCTTGGGCAACCTGGCCCTGCAATATGCGAGGAACGTTTTCAATGCCAAAGTGATCGCCATCGATGTCAACGAAGAGCAACTGCGCTTCGCCAGCGAGATGGGCGCCGACTTGGTGATCAATCCGCGCACTGAGGATGCAGCCAAGGTCATTCAGGAAAAAACCGGCGGGGCGCACGCTGCCGTAGTGACGGCGGTCGCCAAAGCAGCATTCGACTCTGCCGTGGATGCCCTGCGCGCTGGCGGCCGCCTCGTCGCAGTCGGTCTGCCATCGGAAGCCATGAACCTTAACATCCCCCGCCTGGTGCTGGACGGCATCGAGGTGATCGGCTCGCTGGTCGGCACTCGCCAAGACCTGCAGGAAGCTTTCCAGTTTGCCGCCGAAGGCAAGGTGGTACCCAAAGTGACGCTGCGGCCGATCGAAGATATCAACCAGATCTTCGATGAGATGCTGGAGGGCAAGATCAAAGGCCGGATGGTGATTCAGTTCGAAGGTTGATCAGGCTGGACACAGGCCATTGCGCAAGACTACAACAACGCCCACAGATGATCTTCTGCGGGCGTTTTGCCTTTTACACGTCAAGGAACAGACCATGAGCTTCGACTGGCATGCCGGGCCGATTACCCGTTCAACCCCGCTGGACAAGCACTACCGCAACACGCAGAAGGTCCGTCAATTTCTGCTCAGCGAGTGCGGGGCCGCATTCGTGTTTGACCGGGCCTTCATCGCCTGGATCAAGAGCGGCACACCGTCCAACATGGGCGAGGTGGCGGATGAGTGGCTGCGAATACACCGATGACCGTCAGCAACCAACGGCCGCCTGCAGGGCTGCTCTGCTCTCTCGTCTTGCGCTGCGGGCGCTGCTTTCAGCATCCTGTCCAACGATTCAACCATGCTGAAATAATCCATTTTCCGACTCCCTCGCTGGTGGTTTCTGCTCGACGCCCCAAACATAGCGTTTGAACATTGCAGAATTGGAAGTGGCAAGCCCAAGCAGGCACGTGCCCCTCCATGCTGATGACCAGCAAGCTGGTCGCCAGGTTCAAGCGAAGATGGCAGAATCCTGGCCAGGCCGGTGAGTGATCACCACGGAAGCCGATAGGCATGAATTGCCGCTAGCCAGGGGGAGCCCATGACGATTCGCAGCTTGGCCAGAAACCTCCCAGCCGACCCAGACAACCAGGGTTGGGTACTTGGCTGGGGCGTGCTACGAGACCGGTATCCATGGCATTTTGTCGATGTATACGCCGATCAGAAGACCGCCAAGGTGGAAGCCGAGCGCCTCGGTGCGGGCTACGTGGTCGAGTACGGATCACACCGGCTTGGCTCGGATGAGTTCATCTGTGGGGTAAGCCTGCCCGAGGGTTAGCGCTCTGGCTGAATGTTATTCCAATGGGCGCTTGTGGTAACTGTAACGCTCTGCGTGGGATACCCGCGATGGGTCCGGCGGGCCCTGCTTCTGCTCCCTTCGAAAGGGAGGGCTGTCGAAATTGTCTTCACGGCCCTCGTGGCAACCACGCTTGTCGTGATCGACGGATCGCTCTAGCGGTCCCTCGTTACCGGCTGGCTGACTGACCTGTCTGTCACTATCTACGCCATACCTGTCTCTGGACATACACACCTCTCAATGCTCAGAAGTCCTGAGCGCTTTGAGTATGCGCTTCAACCTCATCCAGAAAATTTAAAACGGACCACCGGGACACGGCTCGTGATGAGGGTGCGTCGCCAGATCAAATGCTCAATCCAACTCACTCAAGCGCCGGTCGCCTGGCTTTTCAAATTTCATGAGGAAGGTGAAACTGCCCGTAAGGCTCTGGCGTAGCTCGCGGGGCATTGCGAAGGAAAAATGGATGAGCCACGAACCATCTTTCAATCGAAATGTATCACCCCGGTAAAGAGCCACATCCGTCACGCTGACGCCAATCCGCGCGGCAATATCCAAATCACTTGGCGCATGAAACATACTTGTGCCCTCGCGTACGCTATGGAGCGACAAAGCAGTGCATTTGGGCGCGCTATCGTTTGTGGATCGGATTGGCGGTGTGCGGGGTCGTCCAAACGACCTTCGGCTTACTCGCGAGCACTCCGCTGACGCCGGAAGGAACGCTTTCAATCAGGCCTCCCTGGTTGATGAACAGTTCGGTCTGTTCATTCAAGCGCTCATGGGCACGCTGCGTCTCGGGGGATATGGCCTGGTGCATGACAGCTACCTAGTGAAGAACCGCAGAAAGCGGCTACTCGATCACTATACAGGGAACTGGCAGAAGCCGTGTCAATTCTGACGAGATACTGAAATTTGGCAGCAAAATAAATACAAAATTCAGCAATTTTTGTATAGAAATCCAAGCGGCGCGGCATTTGCCGCCAGATCATCAGGAGATGGTGTCACCTGCAAGCCTTGCCAGAAGCGTCTCGACGCTGCTGCCAAAGCAGAGGCCCTGGCCAAGTTTGCCAAAGCAGAGTACGACTCGAACGTCGACTCTCGGGACGAATGCAAGTGTCCGCATTGCGCCGCGGTCATACACATCGAAACCGAGGACTACGACGCCAAAAAGATGAGCTGCGACGTGTGCACTGGCCCGTTCGAGCTGACCCTCAACTACGAGGTCGCCTTCAGCACCAAGGTCATTGGCGAGCGAGTTACGGCCTGAACCTCCGGCACTGCCCACCAGCGCCTCAGCGCTTGTCGTGAAGCTCGGGAGGCCGAGGCCTTCGAATACCACGCCTGACCCTACCGAGGATCACCCCATGCAGACAGCAATGCACCCTGCTTTCGAGCAGAAGATTGCCGTGCTCGCGGCCCTGCTCGAGCGCAGCAAGTCAGTGAGGGCCGAGGCACACTCCAAGATCGAGATCGCCACCGGCGCCGTGCAAGGCTTCGCCTACAGCTACAAGGCAGCGATGCGCTTTGTCGATGCCTGCGAGGCCGGGGCGGCAAGCAAGACAGACACGCGGCAATGACCAAGCGCAAACCCCACAACATGCGGGCACGCCTGGAGCGGACGTGCCGAGCCCTGGTCTCGGCCAACCACGCCGCCGTGGTGAACATCGACCCCAGCGGCCAGCAGGTGCTGATCAACTGGAAGAACCTTAAGCAGATCCGCGTGCGCCAGGTCGTCGACGCCGTCTGCGATATCCCGCACCGGTGGACCATCTATCTCAGCGTCCTTTGTCGGACTGAGTTCGGCGAGCGGTACAACAAGTCGATCGAGGTCGCGCCGCAAGGCAACTACCGCGCCGAGCACCTGACCGACGTGATCGAAGCGACCTACTTAGGCCTACGGGCCACGGCCAATCCAAATCAACTGGTGGCGGCCGGCTGGATCGCCATTCCTACCGACAAACGCTCGACGAAGCAGAGGCCTCCTAGATCTTTGCCGCCGTCGGCGCCTGGAATCAGCAGAAAGCAGCATGAAACGCATCACCGCACGCGTCAGGCACGGCCGGCGCCAGCAACACATGAATCCGCTCCCCAGAGACGTGAGAGCCTGTACCCATATGGCAGTGCTACCGTCGAAAAATTTATTACCTCAATGAGCGAAAAGGAATATCAGATTTTACAATGTCAACATTGCTAAGCCCTCTGGTTTTAAGCAAGGACCATAAGGACTTTTCTGCCAAATCCTGATTTGCAACCGGACCGATATGGATAGCACGTATAGCTTCGACATTAAACTCAATATCAACATACGGAATAAGATGGTCATTCTTAGCGCGATACTTTAACTCAATCTCCCCGACCCCAGATATAATTCTTACCTCTTTCTCCTCATCGAAGCTTTTGTTTTTGAATTTTGCAAGCCCATATACAGCGTCAAAATGGGCTTCAAGTGCAGCATTTATCCGAGACCGATCACCGGAGCTGTACAAGTCCGTCAGCCTTCCGTGCGCCCCATCAATCAGATACCTAGACTCCAAGATTTTCTGCTCATCATCGTATATGCAATCATGCAATTCGAATGTTTTCTCAAGAACGCGCCGATCAAACTCGATAGCGAAATTTCCATAGGCACGCCATTGACTTAACAAATTAGCCGACTTACTAAACGAACAAACAAACAAACAATGGATTGTTGCTATAGCCCAATGCAAGACCATCAACCAACAACTCTTCAACAATCTTCAGAGCCCTTAGCTCAACCTCTCCCCTAGTGCTATCCACAGCCCTCATCAACTTTAAGGCTTGTTTTATTCTTTCAGTACCCTCCAACAACTCCATGGAGTCATTCAGAAACTCCATATGCGTCAACCACAATTTTTTGAGCCTAACGATGGACTCTACCGCACCAATATCGGTGTAATGGAAAAGCGTTTCCTGTGCCACTGCGTCTAGTCCGCCTTAAAAACTAAAGCCTCTATAAATACTGGATCCCAATCCAAATTGCCACCATGCCGCATCCGGCTTTTGGAGGCATGACGCTGCCCACACATATCAGGAGAGCGCGATGAGCAAAGCCCTGAAGCTGGTTTACGGTGTCGGAGCAAACGACGCCGACTATCAAGTCTGTGTAACCGAAACAGTTGGCGGACGTCGGCGATCCGTATGGACCTGCCCGTTCTACAAGGTATGGACCGGAATGCTTGAACGTTGCTACAGCGAGAAGTTTCAGGCCAGGAACCCTAATTATCGGGACTGCTCGGCATCCAGCGACTGGCTCACCTTCTCGTCCTTCAGGTCCTGGATGTCCACGCAAGATCATGAAGGCAAGCACCTGGACAAGGATCTCCTTATTCCAGGCAACAAGGTGTATTCCAGGGCGACTTGCGCGTTCATCCCGCCTGACCTGAACAGGTTCATGGTCGATAGCCAAGCGATACGTGGCGACCTGCCGATAGGAGTTTCTTGGCACAAGGCTAGGCAGAGATTCGTGGCTCAGTGCAGGAACCCTTTCACTGGTCGTCACGAGTTTCTCGGCTATCACGCCAGTGCCCTCGAAGCTCATCAGGCGTGGCGAGAGCACAAGCACCGGATTGCGATTGCATACGCCGAAACGCAGTCGGACGCTCGTATTGCCGCAGCATTGCGAACTCGATACGCCGCCTGACTCTCCGGCGCTGCCCGCCAGCGACTAATCTGCTCCGGCATTGACCTATCTGATCTCAGTTCCGTTTATCGTCATCCGTTGGAGGGCTGTACATCCCTCTATCCTCGCTGAGTCGGTGAAAAGGCGACCGCTTCAGCCGAGGGATTGCGAAATGGTAAACAATCAACAGCGTTGCCCATCCAGCAAGGCAGAAAATCGAACGCTCGCTTTTGCTCAATGACAGGGCGAAAGAGATTGCCACTATCGCAAACATGATGCTGACGAAGAAGAATCCAGTTGCCAGGGCATTGACGAGGAAATTAAGCCTGTGCCAACGATCTGGGATCAGTTCGAGGGGGCCTGTGGCGATCAGAGCAATTCCAAACGGCACGGAATAGCTGATCAACGACGCAGATGGCTTTCCCAGCCAAAGAAACGCTATCCAAATCGCGAGCCCTATGAATGATGCCGTTCGGGTCTTCATCGCGGCAGCTCTTGATCTTGGCGATCTTCCTCGATCTCGCAACCCCATTACCACCCTCCTTGTTTGGTGAGCGGCGAAGCATATCACCAGCAGCTGCCCGCCAGCGCCTTCCCCTATTCAACGATAACGATCACGCCACACCGGCGAGGACCGCCCATGTCTGCATTTCAGAAAAAGAACCCTCTCGACTTCAAAACCCAGTACGGCCTCGGCTTCGACCCTCAGGACGATGAGATCGTGGTGGACTTCTTCTGCGGTGGCGGCGGCGCCGGTACCGGGCTGGAGATGGGCCTGGGCCGACCAGTCACCGTGGCCAAGAACCACAGCCCGGCAGCCATCAGCATGCACACCGCCAACCACCCAG